>JAGOSA010000008.1 GCA_018062505.1 Minisyncoccota bacterium
CCGTCTGTTGCTGCAAGATTGTCGATGCCGCCCGTGACTGTGAGTGGAAATGAAACAATGCTGTTTGCAAGCGGAGAGTCTACAGTCATGCCGCACATATATTTTGGAGCCGCTGAAACAGGAGTTTGCTCCGAAGGATTTTCGTTTTCTGTCTGCGCATTATTTTTACTGTCTCCTTTTACCAAGAAGATTGAAGCAATAATAATGACAAAAAGTATGACGATGATGCTAAGCGGAGTTTTGTGTTTTTTCTGTTCCATATGTTGGAAAGTGTAGCATGCTAAGGCGTTTGAGTAAAAAACTAGCCGTAAAAAGAAAAAACCCCAAAGGGTTTTTTCTTATCTTTAGAATTCTGTTTTTGCGTTTACTTTGATATTCGAGCGAGACGAGCCTTTTTGCGTGAAGCGTTGTTCTTCTTGATAACGCCGCGCTTTGCTGCCTTGTCGATAGCTGCGAATGCAACTGGGAGGAGTGACTTAGCAACGTCTGCCTTCTTCTCCTTAACTGAGCGCTCTACCTTTTTGATGGCATCGCGCATAGCCTTTGTTCGTCGGTCGTTCACAGCTTTGCGCTTGATCGACTGGCGGAGGGCCTTTTTTGCTGACTTGATGATTGGCATTTGGAATAATTAAAAATGAGGTAATAACGAGAGACTTTTTGCGATCGCCTAGGGCTTTCGCACGAACTGACTGAGACGGGATTACTATACCAGAAAAGGCACAATATGCAAGCGGGCCTTGGGCTGCCTGATCTAGTCATTTTCGGTATATACTGTCTCCATGATCGCATTCGTCAAAGGCACAATTGCCGACATTTCAGACCGCTCGGTTATCATCGAAACCCAAGGTGTTGGCTATGAAGTCGCAACAACGACCGACACGCTCGCTGGTGCCTCAATGGCTGGCCTTGGCAGCGAACTTGCCCTATTCACACACCTCGTCGTCCGAGAAGATTCGATGGAACTCTACGGCTTCAAGACTCGCCAAGAGCTGACTTTTTTCCAAATGCTCATTACAGTTTCGGGTGTCGGTCCCCGCTCGGCTATCGCTATCGTTTCGCTCGGCTCGATCGATTCAATTCAGCGCGCAATTGGTTCAGGCGACGCAACCTACCTCACGAGTGTTTCCGGCATCGGCCGCAAAACTGCCGAAAAAATAATTATCGATCTGCGCGACAAGCTTGCGGCTCTCGGACATACTGCTGCGAGCGGCGAAATGTCTGGCGACGCCGACGCAATCGAAGCTCTCATGAAGCTCGGCTACTCTCGAGAAGAAGCTCGCGACGCAATCAAGCGCGTTCCGACGACGGCTGTTTCGACGAACGACAAAATCCGCGAAGCGCTCAAGTATATTGGAAAGTAATTGCTATGCCCGAACTCCCTGAAGTCCATACAACAGTCACCGGCCTACATAAGGTTTTGACAGGACTGACTATTACTGACGTTTGGACTGACCTCGCCACAGGCAGCCACACTTCCCCGCACCTCAGTACCTCACACAAAGACAAAAACTTTTTTGTTACATTTAAGCGCGACGTTGCTGGCGCGAAGGTTATTTCGGTAAAGCGCCGCGCTAAAAATATTCTCATCAATATCAAAACAAAGAGTGGAGTCGAAAAAACAATTTTGATCCACATGAAAATGACTGGCCACATGATGGTCGGCAAGTATGTTCTTGGAAAACAAAAAGAGAAAGGCAAAAAAGAAATTGAGATTTGGGCTCCGGCACCAACCGAGAAAAACGAAGCGCTGCGCGATCCGTACAATAGATTTCTCCATGTCGTCTTTTCTCTCTCGAATGGCAAGCACGTCGTCTTGTCTGATGTCCGAAAATTCGCCAAGATGACATTGCTCGATACAGCCGAGCTTCCAACAAGTATTCACCTCAAGCATCTCGGCCCAGAGCCGCTCGAAAAAAATTTTAACGAAGCTCATTTCGCCGAACGACTCATGAAAAAGCCGCGCGGCAAAATTAAGATTGTTCTTCTCGATCAAACAGTGATCGCTGGTATCGGTAATATCTATTCCGACGAAATGCTTTTCCTCGCAGGCATCCATCCTTTTTCTATAGTCGAAAAAATCCCGAATAAACTCATGGCGCCTTTATATAAAGGCATGATCGCAGTGCTCAAAAAAGGAATTGATTTCGGCGGCGACTCAACGAGCGACTATCGCGACATTACGGGCAACCGCGGTAAATTCCAATCTGCGCACAATGTCTATCGCCGAGCTGGCAAGCCATGTCCGAAGCGAGGATGCAAAGGCACCATTGAGAAAGTCCCTTTCGGCGGACGCAGCGCGCACTTTTGCCCTGCGCACCAAAAGCTCTATATATAGAATGAACAATAAATCGCGCTCATGGCGCGATTTCTGTTGTATACTTTTCTTACATATGAAAGATATTCACAAAGATATTATCTACATAATTCTCGGCATTGTCGTCCTATATGCGATTTGGTTTTTCACAGGCGGACCAGAAAGGTACCAGTCTTCAAAACCTTTTCTCAAAGACGGTTCGTACAATCAAAAGCCAGAACAGTACGATCGCTAGTTTATAGATCGCTAAATATTCAGCATTCGAAATAGTGCGATTCCGGCGGAGACTGAAACGTTGAGTGATTCCTTTTTGCCGCGCATCGGAATTTCAGCAACGATATCGGCTGCGTCGAGCGCTTTCTTCGAAACTCCATCGACTTCATTGCCGAGAATGAGAAGTGTCTTCTCGCCAAGCTTCACCTTTTTATAATCAATAGATTTTTCGGACTGCTCGATGGCGATAATTATCCAGCCATCTTTCTTGAGTTTTGAAAGCAGACTTCCCTGCTGCGAGACAGCCGTCCACGGAATATTATTTTCCGCGCCAAGCGAGCGTGTCGTTACTTTTTTATTTGGTCGATTGAATCGATCGAGCGGTGTCGCTGTGTAGCCAGATAAATAGATGTGCGAAACACCAGCCGCATCAGCAGTGCGGAACATAGCGCCGACATTTTCAGCACTGCGGATATTTTCGAGAAGGAGGGCGACTTGTTTGGTGTTTTGTTTTTTAGATTTCATTTTAGAATCGCTTATCCTTGAATTGCTAGTATAAGCAGAAGTGGCCACACAACTGCCGCAAACAATGCGTACATAAAAGAACGTCGAAGCAATCCGTTTCCATAATTGTAGCCCAGCGGCAATGCAATATCGCTGCGGCTAACTGAATGAGTTAGTGTGTATGCATCTATTTCCTTATTGAACTCAGCTAGTCTTTCTTTAATTTTTTTCCTAAGGGCCTTTTGCCAAGCAAAAACCAAAGCTGCAATAATCACAGCAAGCAATACGTACATACCTAACAAGCTAAAAGCTATTTGATTTTTTAGTGCAAAGTATATAGCGATAATTACTAGGCCAAACAATAGCGCCAAAACTGCAAAACTAATTTTCAAAAGATTTTGAACCCACTCAAGTCTATAGCTCCAAGGAAAAGGGCTTGCTACAACAAAAAGCGGCTCGCCTGCCGCACCAGCTCCAATTGGATTAAAACCAGCCCTCACCCGAAAATATTTTGTGTATATATTTAGAAGATCGGGATATGAACGCGCTGTGTGGATTTCCTTTTTTAACTGAGTTCCAAACTGCTTTAGAAAACCAGAACCAATGAGAACAAAAACAAAGAGAGCAAAAGCAACAACCCCATAGTAGTCAAACGTAGCGAAAAAATGTTTTAGATCCATACAGATAAGTATACCAACAATATTATTTTTACAGTGTCCGCCCGGCAGGAATCGAACCTGCGACCCTCTCCTTAAAAGGGAGCTGCTCTACCGACTGAGCTACGGGCGGATATGCGTTTCGTTCTTATTGCGATGAGATAAAACGCTACCTGAAAATACCACGCGAAGCCGGAAAAATCAAATGCCGCGACTGGTCGTAAAATGTAATATTTTTTAGCACCGCTTAGAAATGCGCGAAGTGCATGACGAGCATAATGAATGCCACGCCGAGAACAGTCATGATTGTCGTCCACTTTTTTGGATGAGCATGAAAACTTTCGGGAATCATATCGGCAAGCGCAATGTAAACGAAGAAGCCAGAGAAGACCGACAAGATGACGCCGAGCGAAAATGCATTGACGACGAGTAGCGACCCAACAATAATGCCGACAACCGGAGCAATCGCATCGATGATGAGCCAGATCTTCGCGCGCTTGTTGTCTCCCCCTTTCAAAATTGCCGCGACAGTATTTATGCCATCAGAAAAATCGTGAGCAAGAACTGCGACTGCAACAACAGCACCTGTCGCCGCAGAAACTTGAAATGAAAATCCAATTGCCAAACCATCAAGGAAACTGTGGAGCACCAAACTTGCAGCGCGCATAATGCCGCGGCCTTTGTGTTCGTTTTTGTTTTCGTGAGCGTGTTGATCGACAGCACCATGTTCGTGAACAGTGTCATGTTCGTGATGGTGGCTGTGCGAATGTTTGAAGAACAAACGATCGATAATCATATAAACCAAAACCGAGCCGAGCGCAATTTTGAGCGAAAGGTCGGACGAGCCAACGAGCTCCGCTGACTCCGGCAAGAGGTCAATGAATGCGATGCCAAGAACTGCGCCAGCTGAGAAGCCGACGATGAGGTGAAGCTTATCTTTGAAGCGAAGCGCAAAGAAACCGCCCAAAAGAGTGGCGAGGAAGACAAGTACAGCAACAATGGCAATAGTCATATAGGCGTATAGTAGACGAATGAGGCTTATTTTGCAATGTTTTTCGGCAATAGCAATTTCTGTTGCCGACCGCAAATAGAAATCCACAGTTTTGTACTTTGCGCAAAAATATAACCGCGTATACTTATATCAAAGCTCGCTGAACATCTTAAATCCACCAGGTTTCTGGTTTATAAAAAAAGATAGTCCACTACAGCTACATTAGTTCATTATAAGAAATTTTTTCCATTGTAATTTCTTCAAAGCGCAAACCCTGTTCTTTGTTACACAATTAAATAACAGTTGCATTCTCCATCGCAACTCAATATATAAAAACCCTCCACTTTCTTTCGGAGGGTTTTCTTTTGCGTAAATTATTTTGTATAAAAAAATCCGCAACGCGGATCTTCTTGTTCCAATTATTTTTTAGAGCGACTTCAGAATAAAAAGTTCAAGCAGTGTTGCGCCGTCCCCTTCTCCGCGATGAGATCGGTGGAGCGCTGAAGAAAGTTCGTACGACTTTGTTGCAACTTCTTCTTTTGAAAAAAGTTTTGCTGCAGCTGCGACTTTAGAAAAAACGAATGGCTTCATGCCGAGCGCTTCAGCGTTTGGCCTCGGCAAAGAAAAGTAGAGCGCGAGGTTTTTGAAATTCCAAATCATAGAGCCAGCAATTTCTTCGGCTGATGTTCCGGCCGCAATTAATTTTGTGTACAACATCCAGCTATTTTTTTTATCGCGCATGTTGTACGCATCAACGAGCTGAAACGAATTGAGCCCGCCGAAAAAGTTTGGCTTGGCTTCTTTGAACTCTGCAACTTTTGCGCCAGCGTCTTCGAAAACTTTTTTCATGTCTTTCGAAAGTTCATTTTCTTCAATAACATACATGGTTTCGCTTTCAGAAAGAATTGAAATATTGTTAATGAAAAATTCAGGTCCATCTGCTTTCTCTCCGACTCGCGACAAGTGAACAACTGAAGCGTTACCAAACATATCTGCACCACCTGCATACGAAAGCACACTCTCCTTTTCAAATGATGCATCAGAAAAAGAAATGAGCTGCTTGCCCTTTTTTATTTCAGCATCAATTATTTTTTGGACAGCCTGCGTGCGGCTTTCGCGCTCGCCAGCAAAAACGATAAGCATATTAGAAAAGCGATTTAATTTTTTTCTTGTAGTCTGAATACTCTTCCTTGTACTTCTCCATCATGATTTTTCCTTTTTTATTTTCGTAGATTGCGTATGAAACCCAGTAGCTGACTGCGGCCAAGACAACGATCATAAATGAATTGACCAAGAATCCAAATCCAGTGATCAGAAGACCGAGCGAAAAAGATGTTGGATTGTCGCTCCACTTATACGGACCTTTTCTAAAGTTGCGAGCTTCCCCGTTTTTCTCGCGACGGCGGAATTCAGCAGATGCTTTTTGTGACCAGAGAATGAGCACACTTGCGAGAACAACAAATACAACGCCAACTATTTTTGCAGTTTCTGAAGGGAAAAACTTTGTCGGCAAAATGAATTCCATAAAGACGCCGATAATAAGCGCCCCAAATTGGATTATTGGCGGAAAGCTACTGAGGTAGTTGAGGTGCTGCTCTGGAGTAGGTTTTGTTTCCATATTGCTAGTGTAGTTGATTATTTGAGATCGTACAACGTATCCCCTTTTCCGCTTGAGACAAGAATCGGTACTTCAGGCTTGTACTCTATATATGAGCGCGGGAAAACATTTTCCATAGCTGCACGAATGATTTTTTCAGCTTGGTCTGCAAGATCATTATCTACTTCATACACAAGTTCGTCGTGGATTTGGAGAATGAGATTTACTTTGTCGCTGATGCCGGCAACTTTGAGATCTTCGTCTGCGAAACGAATAGCGAGCTTAATGATATCTGCTTGTGTCCCCTGCAGCGGAGCGTTGGACGCCATGCGTTCAGCCATCGAACGGAGAAATGGCATTGCCGATCGGAGCGCAGGAAAACGGCGCTTACGGCCGAAAAGTGTTTCAGTGAAAAAATGTTTGTTGGCGTACGCTTTTGTATCTTCGATAAACTTCCCGACTCCAGTGAAGTTTTCAAAATAAGCATCGTGGAATTGTTGTGCTTCGTCGCGGGTGCTGCCGAGATTTTTCTGAAGCGCTGAAATACCCATGCCGTAAATGATGCCGAAGTTAATTGTCTTGGCGCGGCTGCGCATTTGCTTGGTCACTTCTTCTGGCGGAACACCAAAGACACGAGAAGCGACACCAGTGTGAACGTCGATGCCATCGTTAAAAATCTTTATTAATTCTTTATCCTTAGATAATATCGCCATGATACGGAGCTCAATCTGTGAGTAGTCGAGTGAGATCAAACAGCGATTAGGACCAGCAATCATGCCTTTGCGGATTTCGCGTCCAGCATCTGTGCGAATCGGAATGTTCTGCAAGTTCGGATTGAGTGAAGCAAAACGTCCTGTTGTTGTGCCGTGCTGAATAAACTGCGTATGTAAACGTCCGTCTGCGCCAACCATTGTCGGAATGGTATCTATATATGTACCAACAAGTTTCGAATATTCGCGGTGCTCCATAATGAGCGGAATAATTGGATGCGCATCTTCGAGCTCAGCGAGCACTTCGGCCTTTGTTGAAACTTTGCTCGTGCGAGTTTTTCGTTTGAGTCCAAGTTTCGTAAACAAAATTTCAGCGAGCTGTTTCGGAGAAGCAAGATTAAATTCTTCCCCCGCAAGTTCCCAAGCTTTTTTCTCAAGTGCATCAATTTTCTCGTGGTACTTCTTCGACATATCAGCAAAAACTTTTTGATCAATGCCAACGCCAAATGTTTCCATCTTGCGCACAATTGGATAAATCGGCAATTCAATTTCGCTATACACCTTGTCGAGCTTCTCTGTCGCCAAGTCTGCAAAAATTTTCTCTTTCGCTTTTTCAAAATTGTCAGTCTTGGCATACGACAAAATTTCAGACTCCCCTGCGTAGCTGATGTCTGAATTAATAAGCCAAAGCGCAATTGCAGTTTTTTCTATTTCCTCTTTGTCTGTTGTGCTTTCAACTCGCTCGCCTGCAGTGTCATTTGTGCCAAACATTTTTTTGACGCGCGGAACAAGACTTTTGAATTCAAGCTCTGTAAATGTTTTTTCCAAATGTGTCGGGTCAACGCCAAGCTGCCATGTTTTTTCTGGAAGTTTAAATTCAACAGGAGCATTACGCGAAATAGTGGCAAGTGTTTTTGAGAAAAGCGCCTCTTCTTCGTTTTCAAGCAAAATGCCCATCAAGCGATCAGTGACGCCAGCGGCTTTTACTTTCTCGGGATTTTTCTTGAGCACCTTGTACATGTTCTCGATCGTACCGAATTGTGTAATTAAAATAGTCGCTGTTTTTTCGCCAACACCAGGGACGCCGATAATGTTGTCGGATGGATCTCCGCGTAAACCTTTGTAATCAATGATGTGTTCAGGGCCAAAACCGTAGCGTTCGTTAACAGCCGCTTCGTCATACACGATCGTATCGGTAATTCCCTTTCGAAGGGTAAAAACCTTCACGCGCTTTTTGTCGACGAGCTGGAGCGTATCCATATCGCCGGTCGCAATGTATATTTCAATATCTTTATCGTCTTTGAGCTGCTCAACAATAGTGCCGAGCATGTCGTCGGCTTCAAAACCAGGGCAAGAGTAAACCGGAATACCAAAATCCTCCAGCAACTTCTTCGAAGCTCCGAGCTGCGTCTTGAGTGCATCATCTATAGTCTTGCGGCCAGCTTTGTAGCCTTCATAAACTTCATGGCGAAATGTCTTCTTCGGCAAGTCGTAGGCTGCGACAATGTAGTCCGGCTTGAGGTCGTCGACAATCTTGAAAAGCATAGTCGAAAGACCGTAGAGCGCACCCGTTGGCTCACCTGAAGCCGTAGAGAAATCAGGCATAGCGTGGTAGGCGCGGTGCAAAATCGCATGTGTATCGAGGAGAATGAGGCGCTTTTTCTTGGCAGTTTTCGCAGGCTTATCGGCAGTTTTTTTGGCTGGCATATGGATGATTATAACACTTTGGGAACGTTTTTTGGTAAATGAAAAAGCCCGTTAATCTGGGCTTTTTACTTCTTATTTTCTGAGTTCACAGGCCACATAATCTCCATTACTGAATGTGTCAGTTGCATGGAGAAATGTCTTATCCCAACCATTTCCGTTTAAATATATTGCATCAACAATAGTAACTTTTTCTTTTTTACGATTTTCTTTTGTTCTTATATTTAAAACAAAGATATATGATGCAGCTTTTTTAATCGTTCGAGGAATGAGCGTATTGTTCAAATAGAGCGAATGTAGTAATTTTTTATTCTTTACTGGTTTAAATTTCTTGTCGGCATCAAATCTTTTAATAACTTCATCGAGATACATTGATCCCTCGTTTGGAGCAAGTTTTGAGCCTACACTAATAAAAATAAAAGCGGGCTTTTTACCTTTGGGTGTTTTAGCGGTTTTCGGTTGTCTCATGGTTTACAGTTTTCTTAAATCTAGCTTTTCTGTAAACAATGTCAAATTATTTCTGTTCCTCAATTCTCACTTTCCTCCCCTCTCCATTGTGTTCGATCTTCACATCAATCCTTCGGTCAGGCAATCGGTCGCCAAGGAGTTCTGGCCATTCAATCAAAATAAGATTTTTCGGATCAGCAATGTATTCGTGCAATCGAATACCAGAAGCTTCTTCCGGATTTTCAAAACGATAAGCATCTATGTGGATGAGTTGCTCAAATTTGCCGGCGGCTTCATTGCGAACATGTTCGCCATCGGCCGTGATGTGGAACGGATAGATTTTCATAATGACAAACGTTGGAGAAACGACTTCGGCGTCGATACCGTAGCTTTTCGCCAAGTATTGAGTAAGTGTCGTCTTGCCTGCGCCGAGGTCGCCCCAAAGCGCCACGATCGTAGCCGAATCGCTTTTGAAGTCTTCTATGGTAGAGCGAAGCGCCACCGCCACTCGGCTGAAATCGCTGCCTTTTTTAGTCTCAAGTTCCATGACAGTACTATACCAAACAAAATAAAAACACCCAGTGTTCTCGAGGGGCTCCACAGGCTGACGAGCCGAGGACGGAAGAATTTTTCAGTAGAAAAATTCTGTACCCGAGAAACACTGGGTGTTTTTATTTTTTGTTGGTTTTTAGTAGCGATAGTTGCGTCGAGCAAGGAGAACCGCAATCAAGATAATCAAGAGTACGATAATCCAGAAGATGCAGCTGCCTTCGCCGAAGAGAGCAAGACCAGCGAGACCATTGTTGCCGTCACATGTGACATTGATCAATGAGTAGCCGATTGCATCGCCCTGTGCGCGTGTTGCAGAAATAGTGTAGACACCAGTTGCTGTTGCAACGAGTGTATCACTAGTTGCGCTGCGGGCATTGATAGTTGATTCGATCTGGAATGTTCCCTTCTCACGAGCAGCAAGGTTGCCGACAAGCACAGTAATTGTGTTTGGCGCTTCTGCATAGCTACCGCGGCTTGAGCGGAGGAATGTTTCTTCCTTCGGAAGAATTACCTGAACGACGACATCTTTGAGAGCGCGGCGTGTGAGGTTTTCGTATGTAACTGTGTAGTTAACTGTATCGCCGACACAAACTGATGGGAAATTAGATTCGATTTTCACGAGGAGAACCGGACCGCTTCCAGAATTTGTATTGACGTAGATAACCTGAGGACCAACACCGACTGGAGCTGTCATGAATGAAAGCGTCTGGCCAGTTGCTACAGCACCGAGACTGTTCTGCGCCATTGCGCGGAAGAAGTATGTTGTGTTTGGAGTAAGACCCTGAAGGAAATCGTTGAAGTTTGTTCCGCTCGCAACATTGTGGCGAGGCGTTCCGAAACCGAGGTTTGGAGTTGGACCCCATTCAAACCAAATGTCTGCTGGCATTGGAGCTGGCATACAAAGTGCAGGTGTTGAACAAGAGAAACTACCGCCTGTATTGAGGTAACCATTGATACGAGCTGAAGTCTGGGCGACGTTCGAAGCTGGGACAGTAGTGACAACTGGTGGAAGAGCCTGTTGTGGAGGCTGAACAACTGCAAGAGTTGTACATGAAAGCGTTGTGCCGTAAGCAGTTCCGCCCTGATTCTGAGCTACAGCTTGGAAGTAGTATGTCGTATTTGGCTGAAGGCCGCTGAGGTTGTAGTTGAAGTTTCCTGACTGAACATTTTGAACCTGATTACCAACTTGGTAACCGAGGTTATTCATATTTGTGCCGTACTGGAACCAAGTATTCGTTGTTGCTGAACCATTCGAATTGAATGAGCCGAACATTGTAAATGAATTCTGAGTTGCATTACAGTTTCCTGAAATAGTCGCTACTGTTGGTGCATTGTTTACCTGAATGCTTGTCATGAACTGCATAATGCTTCCACATGATTGAGCAGTTGCAGCTGTATCAGCACAAGCGCGGAAGAAGTAGCGTACGTTCGGAGAAAGTCCGCCGAGTGGTGCTGCAAAACTATTTGAAGTACCAAACATAGACTGCTGCGGAGTTACGTTACCGAGGTTCTGTGAAGTCCCCCATTCAAACCAAGTTGTTGCTTGAGACTGGTTAGTAGCATAGCTGCCGTTGAGCGTTGCATTTGTCTGAGTAATGTTTGTTGCAGGCTGTGTGTTTGCAGTAATGAAAGCCTGTGGAGGAATGATGATGTTTGTTTCATCATTGTCAGTTGGCGAAAGACAGCCTGGATCTGCTGGGTAATCGACGAGACCGTCATGGTCGTTGTCGAGGTTGTCGCTACAGATGTAGACGACTGGTGGGATAACAGTTGTGCCGATTTGGAATCGAGCAACAACTGAACCTTGGTGACAGAATGTCTGAGTAGGTGGACATGTACTGTCTGGAGCGATATCGCCAATTGAAAGGCCAGCAGCGCTAAAGAGCGCAGCTTCCTGAGCTGGAGAAAGGTACTGCGGAGAATGCGCAGAAACGTGTTCTGGGAAAATAGCAGCTGTGCCTGGGATGTAGGTAATAGTCTGCGGAGCCCCCGGAATAGTAATGCTGCCGTAACCGAGGTTAAGGTTTGCATTGCTTGCCCAAACACCAGCTGCAATGAGCTTGTTGTTTACCGCTGGATTGCTCTGCGGCGACATGCGCACGCGAGTATCGCGGGCAATTTCATTGCCAGTGTTGTGGTAGTACAGCTTTACCGAGACAACCTGTCCAGGTGCTGCACTGACGTTTGTCGTCCAGCAAGTTGCACAGCCCGGGTTGACCGAGTAGTTCGCAACGAGAGCTGTCTGGAAGTCGTTTGGATTAGTATTAAAAACTGTTGCGGCCTGCGCTTTTGCGACAGACACACCGAAGAACGCAACTGCGACAGCTGCGAAAACAAAAATTGTTTTTGCGATATTTTTCATATTATTCATAAATTTCTCTTTTAACCTTTCTTATAATTGACCTAATAATAACTTTTAAAAATTCGAGTTCGATTTTTAGTCGGCTCAAATTCTTGAAAATTAGAAGGTCTCAATGTGAGACCTTCTAGGTATTCTTCAAGTGCTCAGATAATTATCTGTGCACTTTCCCTGTGCCTCTATTTGTGTTTCCTGAATTCAGGTTTTGGCGAACAGGTGCTTGATTGTAACTAGGTGCTTGTGGCTGCTGAACAAATTGCTTCGGCTGCTTGATTGGTTTCTGTTGAACATATTCGTTCTGCGGTTTGCGCGGCTGAATAGTATTCACTTGCTGATTGTTCTGAAAATTGTTCGGTTGAACATTAGGTTGAACATTCTGCTGAAAACCATTTTGCTTCGGATTAGCATTCGCTGGCTTCACAACATTTGGCTTTGCAGCATTCGTAAACGGCTGGCGAGAATCTTGCAGATTATTCTGGCGAGGATCCATGTTTTGGTTTGGATTCTTCGTTTGAACATTCTGCTGATTGTTCACTGGATTCACAACATTCGGCTTCACAACATTCGTAAAACGCGGATCAGCTTTTGGCATTCCAGTATTTGGCATGCCATTGTTTGGTTGTACATTGCTTGGAGTTTGATTGCCAGGCTTTGTATTGACCGGTCTCACATCACCGCGATTAGGTTGCTGATTTTTGACATCAACAAACTGTTTGCTTTGCAATTGCATTTGATTTTGCATTTGCTGGCGAATGTCCTGACCTTTTGATTGCTGACCTTGGATTTGCTGGCCTTTTACTTGCTCAGTGCGTCCCATGACATCCTGCGTCGGTTTTGCCCGCGAAGGTTGTACACTCTGCTGATTAGGCTGAGTGTAATTGTTTACAGGAGTAAATTGATTTGCATTGTTGTTCATCGCGATAACATTTGTTTTTGCTTCTGCGCGAACATCTTTGAAATCATCTCTTTTCACTGCTGTCGTAAATCCATTTGACGTAGGAGCTGTAGTAGCTGGTTGAATTGTTGGCTGATTAGGACCAGCAAGTCTTCCCCCGTTTAATGTTCCAGGAATATTCCATGGATCAGTTACAGGCGGAATAGTAGGATCGGTCGTTGATGGATCAAATGATCCGCTCATACCGCCCGTGTTTCCCATACCTGTTCCTAAGCCGTAGCCAGAACCAGGACCATCTTCAGCTGTTTCCGGCCATCCAGTTGATGGTGGAGTAACAGTACCGCTTCCAGTTCCCCAATGCGGAACAATTGTTCCTGGAGTTTGTGGATTTGTGGTCGTAGTCGTGGTTGTGGTTGTTGTCGTCGTGTTGTGACTATTTTCCATTAACCACTGCTGGTAAGTCAACCATTCCTGATGAGTGTACTGACTATTGTCGTTGTAACTACCATTGATGCTTTGATCATTGTAGTAGTAATCAGCGGAATAGTAGCTGTTATCAATATTTGTAATGTTATTGACAACAGGCGGCGGTAAAGGCTGCACATAATTCATCGGCGGTTGCGGATAGTACGGCTGGCTTTGAATACCAAGACGTACTTGAAAAAACGGCTGCGGTGGCGGGCAATATGCCTGCATCGGAGCCATCATTTGCTGCGGAGGACAATACGGTTGCATCTGCGGAGCAGGTGCAGGAGCTTGAACTAAGCGATCAACATACTGAACTTTTGTGATTGTATCGTGCGTACCTGGGGTAGTTACGATTTTCTCCTTTTCAACATACACAGTGTCTGTACGTCTTTCAACGGTTGAAGGCGGAGCAACATATGACGGTGTATTAGGATAGACCTGATTACCGCACATGTTAGACCAAACCCATAAAGTATCCGAAATTGGAATACTTGCATTGAATTCGTGTGGAACAATGTATCCACCGTACTCGCCCGGATAATTTCCCCTGTGCTCAATCATGAACACAAGAGCTCCTGACTTATCTACACATCTGATTCTTCTGTCTCCTTTTTTGAAGAACATAGGACCAGTATGTAAATATTTACTGTGTAACATTTTCCTGAACTGATCAGGTGTAATGCTAAAGTTGCTGTACCATGAGTACTGAGCTGCCCATGCACCTAAGCATGTAATAGCGTCATCTTCCCATGTTGCTTGTTCAGTATTCTTGGGATCATTCATAACTTGTTCGTTACTCCTGTTTTCCCGTTTGTTTTTGTCGACTCCTTTGAGGATCGGCAGTTCGTTCGCATTTGCGAATGCTGTTTGTGTGAATACGGCGAAAGACGCCAGTATAAGCACTGTTTTAAGGTACGTTTTCATATATTTTTAGAGTTATTTTAGAGTGAACCCGATTATTCGGGAATATGGAATTTGTGTATATACTACCACTTTATGATACAAAAGTCAATGCCTTGACCGATCTCTTCAATATATGCCCAGAAAACGCCATTTTGGGGCTATTTTCTAAGGGTTTTAGCCGTTTTTACCCTTTTTCTCCCCTATATTCATGCTACAATTTCCCTATGCCGCACTTTGATGAAGAAAAAGAGCTCAAAAAACTCGATGATCTCAAGAAGAAAGAAGAGGAGGAGCTCATCCAAATGCTCGCTGAGCAGAAATACAATATTCCCTACGTTAACCTCAACAACATGCCTATTGAAAATGAGGCTGTTCGCGCACTCGCCGAACCTGAAGCTCGGGCAATAGAAGCCGCCCCTTTCAAAAAGCTTGGGCACATTATTCATGTCGCAGTCCACTCTCCTGAGCGTATCGAAATCAAAGAACTTTTCAAAAAACTGACAGACAAAGGCATGGAACCTATTTTCTACATGGCGTCGCGCGCATCGCTTGAAAAAGTTTGGGATCGTTACAAAGAAATCTCATATGCCGACCGCGTCAAATCAGGCTCGCTTGATATTGCCGGCGACAGACTTGTTGAAATCGGAAAAGACATCCATACTATCCCCGACCTCACAGCAGCAATCGAAAAAATTTCAGCTGAAGACAAAACGCACAAGATTTCGCACATGCTCGAAATTATTTTGGCGGGAGCAATCTCAATGAACGCTTCTGACATCCATATCGAACCAGAAGAAGATCGTGTTCGCTTGCGCTACCGTCTCGACGGCGTTCTCGAAGACGTTTTGTTCTTCAACTATGACGTCTACAAGTACATGAATTCCCGCATCAAGCTTTTGTCGGGAATGAAACTCACTGTTACAAGAAACCAAGACGGCCGCTTCTCTATTTGGGTTGGCGATTCTGAAATTTCAGTTCGTGTCTCGGCAATTCCAGGAGCTTACGGCGAATCGACTGTCATGCGTTTGCTCAATCCAAAATCTATTCAAGTTGATTTGGAACAACTTGGTATTGAGCCAAAACTTTTTTCAATCATCGAGCATGAAATCAAAAAGCCGAATGGTCTCATTCTGATCACTGGACCGACTGGTTCCGGAAAAACCACGACGCTGTACGCCTTTTTGCGCCGAATCTACTCGACAGAAATCAAAATTATTACGATTGAAGACCCAATCGAATATCACTTGAAAGGCATTACACAGACGCAGACTGACAATACAAAAGACTATACATTCCTCGAGGGTTTGCGCTCTGCGCTTCGCCAAGATCCGGACGTTATCATGGTCGGCGAAATCCGAGATTCTGAAACCGCGAAGATTGCCGTTGAATCTGCGCTCACTGGTCACTTGGTTTTCTCAACACTTCACACCAACAATGCCGGAGGCGTTATTCCTCGCCTCACCGACCTCGGTGTGAACGCAAAAATTCTCGTCTCAGCTCTCAACTTGTCGATGGCGCAGCGATTGGTGCGAAAACTTTGCCCAATCTGCAAAGTTAAGCGCGATCCAACTCCAGACGAAGAAAAGCAGCTCCGCAAAGTATTGACCGATGCAGTTGCTGAAGGAAAAAATATTGAAGCGTACGGAATCAAAGTCGATCAGAAAATCGAACTGTCTATACCTAAAGGCTGCGACAAATGTAATGGTGGATACAAAGGACGAATAGGTGTTTTTGAAGCGATTTACACTGATGAAAATTTGGAAAAAATAATTCCTAACTACCCTTCTGAACGAGAAATTAAAGCAGTTGGTGTTTTGCAGGGCACTCTCGACATGAAAGAAGACGGTGTCATCAAAGTCATGAACGGCGTCACTTCCCTCGAAGAGTTGGCAAGTGTGATTGATCTGGATGAAGAATAAGATGAAATAAAATAAATTGCGAATAGAAAAAATCACGCACAGAAAAACCCAGATTGCTCTGGGTTTTTCTTTTAGATTAGTTTACGCACGATACTTCAATATAATTTGTTTAATAGGAGGAAAAAATCTTAAATCTCCAAACAATCCTTGTAACCGTAAGGAGACAAGTAAAAGATTTTTGAAGGATAGCCCCAGGAACGCGGCCGAAGCCAGGCACCAAGACGTCCTTCGCAAAACTCTATAGACGTTGATCCGATTGCTTAGAGATTCAAGACCTCTTCGTAGATATCTGCTATTATTCATATTGTAGTCGGGGGTAGAACCGAGCAGCCAAAGGTACTGTTATTATACCTGTGGATAAAATGTGTATTGTGTGGATTGCCGAAGCGCCCTTATTTCACAAGACCGTTTTCTGTTAAGCTCGATTAATCTGACAAGAGTATAGCATAGGGAAAAATTTATGTCAAGCGATAACCCAGAAAATACAACAAATATACCTGATCTTCCAAAGAAGTCGGCAGACGATGGCTTCCTCGATGTCACTCTTCGCCCTGCTAAATGGGAGGAATATATAGGACAGAGTCATATCAAGGAAAACCTCCGCATATTGCTCGATGCAGCCCAAGAACGAGGGCACACTGCCGAGCATATTCTCTTTTACGGACCGCCAGGCCTCGGCAAAACAACGCTTGCCCACCTCATTGCCAAGGAAACTGGACGCAATATTAAGGTCACTTCAGGACCGGCTATTGAGCGCGTCGGCGACTTGGCGTCTATTCTCACAAACCTTACCCCAGGGGATATTCTTTTTATCGACGAAATCCATCGCCTCAACAAAATGATTGAAGAAGTCCTCTACCCTGCTATGGAAGGTGGCACGCTCGATATTATTATCGGCAAAGGTCCATCAGCTCGAACAATCCAGCTTGAGCTCCCGCCATTTACCCTCATCGCCGCAACAACGCGCATTTCCCTACTATCGGCTCCACTTCGCTCGCGTTTTTCTGGCGGAACATTTCGTCTCGAATACTACACACCTGAAGAAATTGAAAAAATAATTGCGCGCTCGGCAAAAATTCTCGACGTCACACTCGACGGCGAAGCACACAGTGAAATCGCAAAACGCAGCCGCCGAACACCTCGTACTGCAAACTACTTTTTGAAACGCGTTCGCGACTATGCGCAAGTTCACAAAACTGAAGCCGGAACAGAAGCGGCAAAGCGCGCACTTGCTCTTCTCGGTATCGACGAATACGGACTTGGCCAAACAGATCGCATTCTCCTCGAAACATTGATTGAAAAATTTAACGGCGGACCAGTAGGCGTTAAAACACTTGCCGCTGCGACGAGCGAAGAGGAAGGAACAATCGAAGATGTCATCGAACCTTACTTATTGCAAATCGGTTTTCTCGAGCGTACTCCTCGCGGACGAACAGCAACAAAGCGCGCATATGATCACCTTGGTTTTGAATGGAAGGAGCCGAAGCAAGATTCTCTTATCTAAATTCTTTTATCGGCATTTATATTTTGGGCATAAAAAAGGGCAGCACACCACATGCTGCCCTTTCACTTTATATAATATTCACATGAACAGAGAAGCTCAGAATTCCCCTGAAGAATAATCTGGCTTTCCGATACCTGTTATTTTGTATATTAGGCATTTTGTATTTTTTTGCAAGCTCATTGTCAAAATCTTCAAATCAAGTCTATACTTACCCCATGAAAATCATCGGCATCGATCCGGGCTTCGATCGAAACGGAATAGCTGTTATTGATCGCAACGGAAGCAAAGATGCACTCGTTTTTTCGACTCTCATCCAGACCGACAAGAAGCAAGAAATGTCAGAGCGTCTTGCTGTTGTCGCAATAGAAATAGAGCGCGTCCTCGCCGAATATAAACCAGACTTGCTCATTATGGAGCAGCTTTTTATGTCGAAAAATGTCACAACCGTAATCGGAGTCGCAGAAGCCCGTGGCGTCATACTTGCTGCGGCTGGCAAAGCTGGCATTCCGACACGAGAAATCGGACCAATGCAGGTAAAACTCGCAATCACAGGCTACGGCAAAGCTGAAAAGTCAGCTGTCGCCATGATGGTTGGCAAACTCATCAAGCTTCCCGACCGCAAAATGATCGACGATGAAATGGATGCAATCGCTATTGCCCTCGCCGGATCTGCCGTCTTTGGCCACCAATTTTTTGCGCAAAAATAATAAAACCCCGAGGAGAAAAAGTAAAAATGAAAATAAATGAAGTTTTCCTCTTGCAAAAGAAATCGCTATTTGATACAACTACTTTTGTTGAATTTATAAGTAGGCGCGAGCTCTGCTCGAAAACAAAAATGTACGACGATGATAATAAAGATTTGGACGGAGGTGAACTAGATCTCACTGACGCCTTGGCTGATGATGAATCGCTCTTCCCTGTTGAAGAGGAACTTATCGACGAAGAAGAGCCTCTTCACGTCGGAATGAAACTCGACGACGAAGACGCAGAAATTCCAGAAGAAATGGTGATGTAGTAAAAAACGGCCAATGGCCGTTTTTTATTTTAGTTTTTTTATTTTATCTTGATGAATCGTCGCTTGCCGATTTTGTACGTTCCTTGTTCTGCTGCGGCGAATTGGTCTTCTACTTTTTGGCCATCGCCTTTTTCATTAGTATCTGTTCCAGTTAGCTTGTGTACTCCTCCCTGCTCAACGAGGCGTCGGAATTCGCTTTTTGATTCTATAACTTTTGCTCGAACCAAAAGGTCGACAAGCTTTTCTCCTGACTCCATTTTTATTTCTTCTACATCGTCGGGAATTTCTTTTTTCTGAAACGTCGAAACAAAGTTTGCTTCAGCTTTTTCGGCAGCAGATTTACTGTGATACATAGAAACAATTTCACGGCCTAGGCGCATTTTAAGATCGCGCGGATTTTCAGCAGCAAGCGTTTTGAGCGATTCGATTTCGCTCATCGGCAATGTCGTGCAGTCAATAAAGCACTGAATGAGAGCTTCGTCCGGCAAGCGCATAACTTTTCCATACATATCCTGCGGATTTTCATCGAGTCCAATTCCCGTGCCGAGACTTTTGCTCATTAGCTTTTCTCCAGTAACAGGATTTTCAAGAAGCGTTGTCGTGATGACAAATTTATCTCGCTTCTGGTAAGCACGAGCGAGCGTACGCCCAGCTAGCATATTGAACGTCTGATCTGTTCCTCCGATTTCCACATCTGCCTTGAGCGCAACGCTGTCGTAGCCTTGCATGAGCGGATAGAAAAATTCATGGACATAGAGCGGCTTGTTATCTTTGAGGCGCTTCTGGAATGTATCGCGCTCAATCATTTGCTGGACAGTGAAATGAGAAGAGAGTTCGATAACGTCAGAAAAAGAAAGTTTCGCAAGCCAGTCGGCATTGAATTTAAATTCGATCGGATTTTTCCAGCTCGAAAAATTGAGTATTTTACCAATTTGTTTTTTGAATGTCTTAAAATTATTCTCAACTTCTTCTCGCGTCAACTTCGAACGAGCAGCGGTTTTGTCTGTCGGATCACCAATCATGGCTGTAAAGTCGCCAATGAGGACAATTATTTTATGGCCAAGTTCGTGGAGACGGCGAAGCAAAATGTAGTTAGTCGAATGTCCGAGATGGACATATGTCGCTGTCGGATCGATGCCGACATAAATGCGAAGCTGCTTTCCAGACAGCAAAACTGTCTTGAGTGCCTCTTTGCTCGGGTAAATAGTGTCGATCGACCGAGTCAACAATTCCTCTATTTTTTCCGGGTTAGTGTCGGTTGTCATTGGCTCAAATGTAACACAAAAGCCCTCATTTCGTCATCTTCTTCATTACGCTAACGTGTTACTATATAAGCTATGAGAAAGAAAAAATTAATCTCCCGAAGAGTCAGAAATATCGGATTGTCCGTCCTTGGCCTTGGCGCCATTGCAGTTGGCATTTTATTCATTTGGATCGGTACAGCAAAAATACCGGATTTTCGTTCGCTCAATGACCGCAAAATCCTCAATTCAACAAAGATATATGACCGCACAGGAGAAACGCTTCTCTATGACCTCCATGACGACGTCAAACGAACCATTATTCCTTTAGAATCAATGGGCGACAATATCAAGAACGCAACGATTGCTATCGAAGACCGAGAGTTCTACAACCACAGCGGCATTCGTCCGACGTCTATTATTCGCGCTGTCTTTTCTACTATCTTCAAAGGCGACTCACAAGGTGGATCGACAATTACTCAGCAGGTTATCAAAAATTCTTTGCTGACACAGGAGCGAAGCGTCACTCGAAAATTCAAAGAGTGGATTCTTTCGATTAAAGTCGACAAGACACTTGGTAAAGAAGAAATATTGGCGTTGTATCTCAATGAAAACCCATACGGCGGTGCTATTTATGGAGTTCAAGAAGCTTCACAAAGCTACTTCAATAAAAATCCGGCAGACCTGACTGCTGCTGAAGCTGCTTACCTCGCTGCAATTCCTCAATCACCAACACAGTATTCTCCGTACGGCAAAAATCTTGATCGTCTGGAGCAACGAAAAAACCAAGTTCTCAAAAATATGTTCGATCAAGGCTACCTCAGCCAAGCTGACTATGACAAAGCTCGTGCAGAAGTCGTTGTCTTCCAGCCAAAAGAGCAAGTTGGCATCAAAGCTCCACACTTTGTTTTCTATGTTCGCGATTACCTGACAAATAAATACGGCGAGGATGTTGTCTACACAGGAGGGCTTAAAGTAATTACGACTCTCGACTGGAGCCTCCAAGAAAAAGGCGAAAAAATCGTCAAAGAATGGGCAGAGAAAAATGAAAAAACAGCCAAGGCTTCAAATGCTGGCCTCGTCGCAATCGATCCGAAAACTGGACAGATTTTGACGATGGTCGGCAGCCGCGACTACTTCGGCAAAGCTCTTCCTGAAGGATGTATTTCTGGAAAAGACTGTACGTTTGACCCAAACTTCAACTCAGCAACTTCACCTCGCCAGCCGGGTTCATCATTCAAGCCTTTTGCATATGCAACTGCATTCAAAAAAGGATTCTTGCCGGAAACTGCCCTCTTTGATGTTCCAACAGAATTTTCGACTTCCTGTTCTGGAAGCGGATCATCTTGCTATAACCCAGACAACTTCGACAATCTCTTCAAAGGCCCGATATCTATGAGAAGCGCATTGGCTGAATCTCGAAACGTTCCAGCAGTCAAAACACTCTATCTCGCTGGACTCGATGAAACACTCAAGACTGCAAAAGATATGGGTATTCATTCTCTCGGCGAAGCAAAAACATACGGACTAACTCTCGTACTCGGAGGCGGCGAAGTTGCTCTCCTTGATATGACAAGCGCGTACGGAGTATTTGCCAACGAAGGTATTCGCATTCCCCCAACACCTGTTCTCAGTGTTACTGACAAAGACGGAAAGATAATTGAAGAATATACAAAAGAAGAAATAGAAGTCTTGCCGAAAAATGTTGCACTTCAGATTTCTGATGTCCTTTCAGACAACGTTGCCCGAACGCCAACATTTGGAGCAAATTCTCCGCTCTACTTCGGTGGCCGCGATGTTGCTGCAAAGACTGGTACCACAAACGATAATCGCGACGCATGGGTCATGGGATATACACCGACAATCGCAGTTGGTGCTTGGTCTGGAAATAGCGACAACTCAAAGATGACAAAGGGTGGCTCCGCAGTTTCTGGTCCGCTCTGGCACGCATTTATGCTCGAAGCACTCAAAGTAATGCCTAACGAACAATTTGAAGAGCCAAATCAACCAGAGAATTACTCTTCTCTCAAGCCAGTTCTCCGTGGACAGTGGCAAGGAGGAGAAAGCTATTGGATAGACACTGTTTCAGGCGGACTCGCAACAGAATTTACTCCTGAAGAAACCAAGAAAGAAATAATAACTACTGGCGTTCACGACATTCTCTACTGGGTAAATAAAAATGATCCAATCGGCCCAGCTCCAACAAATCCAAACAGCGATCCGCAATTCCGCCTTTGGGAATCCGGCGTTCTACAATGGGCTGCAAATAATCCTGGGAAAATACCAATCAGTGGAGGAACTCCGCCTTCATACAGCGACAATGTTCATACAGCACAAAATAGTATTGGCGTTACCATAATCAATCCTGTTGCCGGCAGTACGTACGACGCTAGTATTCCAATGACAATTTCTGTATCGGCGAGCGGACCAACAATGATTCAGAAGGTAGATTTCTTCATGAACGGTACGTACATTGGAACATCAAACAGTATGCCATTTTCATTTACCTTTACTCCTTCAACCGTCAATGGAGTAAATGCACTCAATGAAATAAAAGTAATCGCAACAGATTCTGTCTTCAATAAAAAAGAAGCGACTGTAAAGTTTACAGCCACTGGTATCTAATTTTCCTAACAAAATTAGATTAAATAAATATAAAAAATATATTTTTAGGGATTACCTAATCTCTGTCACAGAAATACCAGCGCCCTTCAAAAGGCGCTGGATTTCTTTTGACTTAGCATATATCTCTTGCTTGAGTGCGCCGCTGACTTTTACAGTGAGGACTGTATCGCGAATAGAAATGAGATCTTTTTTAATATCTTGTTTAGTAAATTTCTTGAGAATAAGGGCAATTACCTCTTTCTCATCAAAAGTCTTCATTATTTTTTTCCTGAGGCCGTCGGCAAATGAAGAAAATGATTCCATTGTTTTATTCTATTACCGATTCATCGGCATCATCAAGTAAAGAAAGTTTGATTCGCCTATACCACGGACAACAATTGGGCGATTTGTTTCGCTGCACTCGATTGAAATACTATCGCTACCGACGACATTGAGGACTTCAGACAAATATCGGTAGTTAACGAGAACTTCAATCTTATTCCCCTTCATTGCGCCAGCGACTTCAGTCTTTTGTTCGCCGACTTCGCTGTTTTTTGAAGCCAAAGAACAAATTTTATTTTCCGGATCAAGAGTAAATGTTATTTGATTGAACTTTCCGGAGAAGACGTTTGAAAGCTTGAGTGCCTGTGTGAGGTCTGATTTGAGTACTACAGCGTCTGTTGAGTGCTCTTTTGGGATGATCTGCCGATAATCAGGGAAGATGCCGTTAATGAGGCGACTAGTGACGTACAAGCCACCTGTCACAAAAGATATTTGATGTTCAGAAACCGTAATTGTGATTTCATTGTCTCCAGACTCAAGTGTTCGAACAATATCGACAACATTTTTCAGTGGAATGATGATTGGAGAAATATCTATTGGCTCTTTAATCTTTATTTTCTTCTCAGCAAGGCGGAAAGAGTCAGTCGAAACGAAAACGAGCTCACTGTTGTCGACATAGACGTATACAGAAGCAATTTCCGGCTTAATATCTGAAACTGCGCCGGCAAACATAACAGAACGGAAGCCGTCGAGGAGTTTTTCTGCTGGAACAGTGAAACTCTGACCCGTGACTGTCGGCAATGTAGGGAAGTCATCGTATGGAACGCACTTTATGAGAGCATTACTCGTTTTTGAAGCAAGGCGGATATTATCGTTCTCGGCTGTAAGGGTAACAGATCCAGAGTTGGGGATATTACCTAGGAAACTGTTAAGAACTGCTCCAGTAATAGCAACAGTTCCTTCTTCCTCAACCTTAGCTGGAATTTCAATCTCAATACCAAGGCTCAAATTTGTTGCCCGAACCTTGAGAGACTTTCCTGAAGCAACAAGGAGGATTGATGAAAGAGCAGGAAGAGCAACATTCTTTCCTGTTATTCGGTCTGAGATAGCCACGATGCTTTTTAGTTTTTCACTTATACACTCTAGTCTCATATATTTATATATTAAGAATCTATTATTACTATTAGCGCTGTGGATATGGGGATTACTTTTTAAACCTTGATCCGTATACTCCGTTTCCGAAATCGATTTTTCGGTTTTGGGGATAACGCCAGTTCGTTTTCCACCTATCCACATGACCTCCAAGTTGTTCTTTTTCCTTCCACAAGCTATTCACGTAGTTTTCCCAGAATAGTTATCCACTTATTAACCGACTTATCCCCAGTTTTGAAAACTAAACACTCTTAAAAAGAACGCGAATTTGCTCAACTTCATCTACTAACGTTTGATCAACCTTAAGATCGTTTCGGATCTTTAAGTGCGAGTGGATGACAGTTGTATGGTCTTTGCCGCCGAGCTTTTGGCCGATCAAAGGATAAGAAACGTTGAAATCTTCACGGAGAATGTACATGATCACCTGTCGAGCCTTAACAATCTCCTTTCGGCGAGTCTTTTCATAGACAGTAGACTCTTCAAGGTTGTAGAAATCAGTAATGAGCTTAACAATATCCTTCACAGAGACGTTTTTCTTTGGTTTGACGCTGTTTTTGATGAGGTTTTTGATCTCATTGATAGAAAGAGGCTTCTGCTTGAGCTGAGTTTGAACAATAATCGTGTTCAAAACACCTTCGAGCTCTCGAATGTTGCCTTGGATAGATGTTGCAATGAATGACATGACTTCGTCAGTGATCTCAATGCCCAATTGGCGGCTCTTAGCCTTCAAAATAGCCACTCTAGACTCATAGTCTGGATCAATGAAGTCAACAATCATTCCAGCTGAGAAGCGCGATTTGAGGCGATCCTCGAGGCCTGGGATGAAGTTTGGATGTTTGTCGGATGAAAAGATAATCTGCTTATTGTGATCGTAGAAGGTATTGAAGAGATGGAAGAGTTCTTCTTGAGTTTTTTCCATTTTGCCGATGAATTGGATGTCGTCGATGAGAAGACAGTCGTATTTGCGGTATTTTTCCTTGAACTGGAAAGGATTTGACTTGCTATTCCCTTGCAGAGAGTTGATATAGTCGTTCGCGAACTTCTCGAGAGTAAGGTAATGGACCTTTTTTTCAGGATATTTCTCCTTGATAGCATTACCTGTCGCTTGCATGAGGTGTGTTTTGCCGAGACCAGTGCTTCCGTAGATGAAAAATGGATTGTAGAGGACGCCAGGCTTGTTGATGATGGCTTGAGCGGCTGCATATGCGAGTTCATTGAACGATCCGACGATAAAAGTATCGAATGTGTAGCGAGGATTGAGGTTATCTTCCTTGTTGATGTAGAGATCCTTGAGTGGGAGCTCTCTTGAAGGGAGAATATGAACCGGACTTTCGTCTTTTGTGCGATCGCGATCAAAACGAGTGATAGTAAATTCCACTCCCCTGACGTTCTCTGAGTAGTTCATCAGTACTTTGAGAATCAATCTGTTGTACTTGGTGATGAGCCACTCTTTTACGAATTCGTTCGGGACTCCGACGTATATAGTGCCAGAATCTTCCTTTGCAATATGCGTATTTTTAAACCATGTACTAAAGTTTGCGCTTGAAACCTCTTTCTCGATTTCCTGAAGACAGCTATTCCAAATTTCTCTAGTATCTAACATGGCATCATTATAGGCTTCTCAGAGCTCCCTGCAAACCTTGATCTTTTTGTAAGAATATGTGGATAACTTGTTGATAAGGGCAATTGTACCTTATTTTATATGGCTCAAATGAATCCACACATATGTGGATCAAATACTACACAATATTTTATAAAGCTTTTCTGAGTATTGTCTAAATTCATACAGTAGTGTATATTGCTTCACATGTCACAAACATACCAGCCGAAGAAAAGAAAGCGCGCCAAGACTCACGGCTTTCTTACTCGCGGCAAAACCTCAACAGGACAGAAAGTCCTCGTACGCCGCCGCCGCAAGGGCCGCAAGGCTTTGACGGTCTCAAGCCACAAGAAATAGTATGTTGCCTAAGGCTAAAAGAATGAAAGGAGAGGAAATAACTCTTCTTTTTTCGCGTGCAAAAACGCTCAAAAACCCTTTATTTTTAATGAAATACATGAAAAAAGAGGAAATGGCGGCCGAAAAAGCTGTAAATAGCAGCGGTTTCGCCAAAATAGCCGTAGCTGCCGCCAAAAAGGTCTTCCCGACAGCTGTTCTCCGAAACAAAGCTCGCCGTAGGATATATAATGCGGTTAAGGCTGCAGGCGTCGACACCCTCCCCTTTTTCATTGTTTTTATGCCCAATCGCGAAGCAATAGAAACGCCGTACAACAACCTTGTTTCAGCAATTGAATCTTCATGCAAAGAATTAAAAAAATCACAAAGCAGGTCGTTATAGCCCTCATTAGAGGCTATCAGCGTTTCCTTTCTCCTGATCACAGCTTTCTCAAATATGTTTTTCAAAAAAGAATCTGTCGATTTCATCCAACATGTTCGGATTATTCGATTGAAGCTATAGAAAAGTATGGCTTGCGAAAAGGAATACCAATGTCGCTCAAAAGAATAAGTAAATGCCATCCTTTTTCTGATGGCGGATATGATCCAGTAAAATAGCTTTTTTACCCTTACTCCGCTACAATACTGTCATGCTAAAGACCATCTGGAACGTCGTGCTTTATAAGCCGCTCTATAACCTACTCATCATATTTGTCGCCCTTTTCGGAGGAAATGCTGGTTTGGCCATTGTTTTGCTTACTCTTTTGGTTAAGTTGATTCTTTTGCCGTTTACAGCAAAGATGATTAAAAGTCAGGTTGCTATGAAGGCAATCGAGCCAAAGCTTCAGAAAATCCGCGAAGAACATGCTACTGACAAAAAAATGCAGAGCCAAAAGACATTTGAGCTCTACAAAGAGCACAAGGTCAATCCTTTCACAGGGTGTTTTTTGCTTTTGATCCAATTCCCGATCATTATCGCGCTCTATAGAGTTGTTCTCGCTGGTTTTACTCCACATCCTGAATTTCTCTACGGAATGGTTACTTTCCCAGAAAAGATAAATACTATTTTCCTTGGACTCGATGTTACTCAAAAGCACAGCATCATTTTTGCGATCGTTGTTGCTGCTCTTCAGTTCACACAAGGATGGTTGGCAAGTAAAAATACAGATAAGGCAGCTGTTGTTGCTGCAAACCCAAACAACATGCAGGCAAATCTCCAGCAGAGTATGCAGACCCAGATGAAGTATTTCCTTCCAGTTATGATGGGTATAATTTCGTACACTCTCCCGACTGCTATCGGTATCTACTTGGCGGTCAACGTTATCGTTACGATTGCGCAGGAATACTACATCCGCAATAAATACATGAAAAAATATGAGCGAAGCAATTAAGAAGATAATTGAAGATGTATTACGTTCCGGCAACTTCCAGTACGAAGAGATCTCACTTCAAGCCCCTGAGCTAGAAGACCTTTCGTGGTACCAAATACGCACAAATACTCCTGACGCCCTCATCGGCAAAGGAGGCGAAACACTTTCTGCCCTCAATCACTTAGTAAAAAAAATCGCTGATAAGACTCTTGGAAAAAATAGCGCTATTGGTTCGACTGGCTCCGGCGATAATGTTGCTCCTGTAATTTCTCTCGATTTCTTTATCGACGTCAACGATTTCCAGAAGAAGAAAGTCGATAACATCAAAACAGTTGCTCATATGATGGCTGAGCGCGCTCGATTCTTTAAAAGCTCAGTGCAAGTTGATCCAATGTCCCCTTTCGAGAGAAAAATAATGCATGCATTTCTCGCAAAGCATCCTGATATTAAAACAGCATCAGAAGGAGTCGGTCCAAATAGACACATTGTGATTAGTTTTACTGAAAATAAAGATCAAATATAAATAAAGCAGAAATAAAAAATCCCTGAATTCAGGGATTTTTTATTTATTATTCAAGTGTTGTCTGTGCCTTTGTTCTTTCGGAATCTGGCCTCAGGTCGAGTGACCAAAGCGAGCCATCTTTTTTATTTGTGAAAATCAAGAATGTATTTGAGGGATCAACTGCGAGGTTTATGGCATCAATGCTGACTCCAATGTCTGAAGGATTTCCGATGACATTTGCTGAGTAGTCTGCGATGCTGATCTTGTAGATCTGGTCAGAGAAAGTTATGCCGCCTTGGTACCAGATGTCAGGATAGTCGCCGTTTGGTATAAACGATGGAACTGCACAGTAGAGAATGGTATTTGATTGCCAGATGCATTTCTCTGGCAATGTCGTAGCGCCTGGGAGCGGCAAAACTGTCTTGCCTGTCGTGCTGTAGATGCTGCTTGTCACTGTACTGCTTCCAGATCGGGAGAAGAGAACATTTTTCATATCTGGGCTTGTCAGTGTCGTTAGTCCGAGAACGCCGCCAATAACTTTCTTCATAACCTTTGTTGTTGTATCGACTGTGTACAAAAATCCGGGAACTTTTGCTGAAGCTTTTGTTGTCAGCGTAATATATTTGGCGTTTGGCCACTCAGAAAGCCATTCAGAGTAAGCAAGAGAGAAGAGTTGGCTTTTCTTTGTGCCGTCTGGTAGTGAAATCGATCCGATAGATCCACTGTCATTTTTGGCAACAGTTATGATTTTTTGTTTGTCTGGAGAAACTGCCATCGTCATTATATTTTCAGTAAGGTACGAGCCGCGAAGGTTTGTATCTGGTGTCCCGTCCTTTTTGTCGATGATAGGAATGCTTCCGGCAAATGTCTGAATATTATTGCTGTCGTCTGCGTAGCGGAGAAGCGCGCTTGTTCCGTCCTTCCCTGCAAAGTATGCTTCAGCAATTTTCGGAATCGTCGTACTCGTTATTTTTTTGATGTTGACTGCATCAAGGTATGTTTCGTTGGCATTTCCTGTTGCGGTTTCGATGTAGCGAACTTTTGTTGCAGGTTCTGTTTGGATTGGCAGCGGATTGCCGTTTATGTCGACTCCTTCGTTATTTATTGGTGGAAGTTCTCGTATTGTGTCGAAGACATGAGCACCTGCGACTGGGCCTTTGTTTATCATGTGAAGCCTCGGAGTTGTAGTCGGTTCGCTTGGTGTAGTTGGCGTTTCTCCATCCGTATTTGTCGGTTCGTCGGTTGGATTGTCTTTTGGCCCGATGCCGTTATCACCGAAAGGAAAAATGTCGCTTAGCGAAAAAGTCGGCTGGCCTGTTTCGTCGGTCTTGCTTGAGAAAAAGTAGAAGTAAGCGACGATGCCTGCGCCGAGGAGGAGAAGTATGAGAATGGCGATGAATAATTTTTTGATCATGTTTTTTCTAAGTGTTCGCTATTTATGGTCGCGGATATTTTGCTGCATGCTCTCCGTTCCAGCCCCAAACGTGGTAATGGTCTCCTTCGTCAACAAATTCTATACCGCCGACAACGTACAGTGTTCCCCATCCCGGTATGTCTCCTTTTCTGTTTGCTGGTGTCTTAACATATGCATTGAGGTTTGGCACAGTAGTATTACTTCTAAGATCAACAATACTACTTCCTTTTCCGTGGGCAGTACCTTTAGAGTGTCTCCAACATTCTGTCCCTCCAGTAATGAAAATTTCGCATGAAGGACAAGCCGTTCTCAGCTTCTGTATTCCCGTAGTGTTGAGACCCGTTACAGACGTACAGCTTTGCGGATCTCCTACATTGATGCACGACGGCAAATTTACCGAGACACCAAGAGGTGAAGCCGAAAGTGCGCTTCGCATTGATGAATCGCTTCCCCATGCAGTCCCTGCTGCGTATCCCTGAGGTTCTCCGTTCTGTATATTTTGAAGCTTACAATATTTTCCGCCCTCAGCAGCTTGTGGGACATTGGAGTCAATATCTTGCGGCGTAAATCCAAC
>JAGOSA010000027.1 GCA_018062505.1 Minisyncoccota bacterium
GATAAAGATGGCAAATACGTTATTTAAATCGAGTAGTTAATCATTAAATTTCAAACAAACATATATATGTTCTGGGTAGATGTAAAAAGAATCATGCGATCGGGTCTCATAAGCTTTAGACGAAACGGTATCGTGTCTATTGCTTCTGTTTTGATTACGACAATTACACTTTCCGTTATTGCCGGACTTATTTTCCTCAATGCCATTCTCAATTTCTCTCTCGCTGAAATCCGCGACAAAGTTGACGTCACTATTTATTTCACCAGCACCGCGAGCGAAAGCACTATCCTTGAACTCAAGGGTTCACTCGAGAAGTTGCCGGAAGTTGCCGGAGTTGAGTACGTTTCAGAAGAGCAAGCACTTGCCATCTTTAAAGAGCGTCACCAGAATGACTACATTACACTCCAGGCCCTAGAAGAAATTGGCGACAACCCACTCGGTGCGTCACTCAATGTTAAAGCAATGGAAACCTCACAGTATGAAAGTGTTGTGAAATTCCTCGAAGGCGACAGTGCCGCAGTCAAAACTGCATCAGCCTCAATCGACAAGATCAACTACTACCAGAACAAAGCCGTCATCGATCGTCTTTCTGTCCTTGCAAACGGCGCTGAACGCCTCGGCTTCATCATTTCATTTGTCATGGTTGCGATCTCGATCATGATCACCTTTACAACGATCCGTCTCGCGATCTTTATCGCTCGCGAAGAGATCGGTATCATGAAGCTCGTTGGAGCAGGGAATCGTTACGTTCGTGGCCCATTCATGATGGAAGGTATCATTTACGGTATTGTAGCCTCGATCATTACGATGCTTATTTTCTATCCATTCACGTATTGGCTGGGCAGTCATCTCTCCGATTTCTTCGGCATGAACCTCTACGATTATTTCACCGCAAATTTCTTCCAGATCTTCGCTGTCGTTCTCGTCTCAGGAATTCTCATTGGCGTCATCTCAAGCTGGATCGCCATCAGCCGCTACTTGAGGAAGTAACTCTAGTCGCATTATATGTCAATCGATATCGGCATCATCCTCGCAATAGTCGCCATGCTCTCTTGGGGAGTTGGCGACTTTTTGATTCAAAAATCCACTCGCTCGATTGGCAATTGGGAAACGCTTTTCATTATCACTGCGTTCGGTGCAGTTGTGCTGTTGCCATTTGTCTGGAATGATTTTCCGACACTGTTTTCAGATAATTCCTACTTACTCAAAACACTAACGTTTTCCGGATTAATTATTTTCATAGCAGCATTGTTGGAATTCGAAGCTTTACGCGAAGGGAAGCTGTCAGTTGTTGAGCCAATTTGGTCACTCGAAATTCCAGCCGCAGCTTTGTTTGCCTATCTAATTATCGGAGAAACGTTAACAACGTCACAAATGATGCTCATCGTTGTGTTGATTGCTGGCCTTGTTGCAGTGTCGTTCCGTGGCGGTGTTGTCCGTGCAAAACACTTTTTGGAAAAAGGAGCGTTGCTCGCGGTTCTCGCTGCAGTCTGTATGGGTGCAGCAAATTTCTTTATGGGATTTTCCGGTCGTGCGGCAGATTCACTTATGGCAAACTTCATTGCTTGCCTTGTCATGGCTGTTATAACGATCATCTATATTATTGCAAAAAAGCGAACCAGGAAAATGATTCGCGATATAAAAGAGCAGCCCCGCATGTTGCTGATGATGTCTATTTTCGATAACGTCGCTTGGGTCGCATTTGTTGCGGCAATGACATTGGCGCCGATCGGCATCGTCGTCGCACTAACAGAAAGTTACATTATTATTGTTGTAATCCTCGGACTCATTGTTAATAAAGAAAAGCTCGCGCATCATCAAAAGATCGGTCTCATTGTGGCGGTGGCTGCTGCAATATTTCTTGCGACTGTTAGCGGCTAGTCTGTGCTCCTCGATTTTAAATATAGAAAGTAAAATAAAAAAAGCACCGGAGGTACTTTTTAAACCAACATGATTTCCAACAACGTTAATTATGAAAATTAACAAAATGTTTTATGCACGAAAGTTACAACTCCGATGCTCTAATATTCACCTCGCTCGTTTAACCAAAAAACTGAGAGATTGCTTTGAGTATAGTACCGACAGAGACAAAGTCAATATATAAAAATAGGATTAGCGTTTCTTAAGCGAACGAGCATGCTTTGCACTCCACGAGTAGAGAGCAACAGAAGCTGAAACTGCAGCATTGAGCGATTCGCAGCGCGGATGCATTGGAATAGAAAGGAGTTTGTCGCAGAGCTCGCGTGTTTTTTCGCGGAGACCTGCACCTTCGTTGCCGAGAATAAAAGCCGATGGACCATCATAGTCTTCATCTGTTGTCGTCGATGTGCCGCCGCCTTCGAGACCATAAATCGTAAAGCCGGCTTCTTTGAGGTCGCGAACAGCTTGGTTGATGTTGCCGATCTGAACGAGGGGGACACGGAAAGCCATACCAGCTGACACTTTAACAACAGCACCGGTCACTGGAGCTTGGTTGTGTTCAGGGATGAGGACGCCGCTGACGCCAAACGCCGCAGCCGAACGAATAACAGCACCGACATTGTGCGGGTCTTGGATTTCAGCAAGGAGAACGACAGCAGTTTCGTCAGTGACTTTGAGATCAGCGAGGAAGCTTTTCATTGGACGCATGAGGTCGTCGAGCGAGACAACGCCAATAACGCCCTGGTGAGTCGTGTCAGCGTCGACGCCCGGGAGGCGGTCTTTACCGAGTTCAGATACCGCAACGCCGGTCTTTTTGATGAGACCACGAACGTGCTGATCTTCCTGCTTAGGGGAGATGTACACCTTTTTGACGGACTGTGGCGCATTGAGGAGCGCCTCAGCGACTGCGTGCTTGCCGTATATGTAGATCTTGTTTTGCTTCATGTGGCCTTATCCTAGCATACAAGGCATCGTTTCGTCCATGAAGTCAAATTAGCTCGTAGTCTCAATAAGAAGCTCGGGAAATGCATCAGTATGCATATCCTCATAACAGAAGTGACCCATGTTTTCAAAATCAGTGATTTTTATATCTTTAGCTATATCTGTAATCATACTGACGCTTGTGTGTATTTCGCTGTCGTCATTTGTTGAACTAAAGATAGTTATGCCACTTGTTTTTGCGACAATGGTTTCATCAATTGCAAAATCAAACATGCCATTTTTGAGAAAATGTTCAGGATCAAGCCAGGGAGCGACAAGGACAACCTTTCCGACACGAATAGTATTTTCACTGAGGTATCGAACAATAAAACCAGCACCACCTGAGTGGCCAATGAGTATTGTCTCTTCGTTGAGTGGAAACGTCTCAAACATTTCTTTCCACGCACTGTAGTCTGGTTCATAAGGAACAGGCATTATTGGTGTTTCAGCCAAAATGTTTTTTGCGTTTAATTCTTTTTTTATCCATTGCAACCAATGTTGATTTTCACGAACCTGACAAAGTGGGTCTTTGAGATACGTTTCTTTGCTCGGCATGCCGTGAATGATGATTGCTGTTTTCATAATTACTTCTTGTGTTCAGCCTTATGCTCAGTTTTTTCTTTGCCTGCATTGGCTACGTCTTTGAGTTCGCTGTCTTTGAGAACGTACTCGGGGTCCATATAAATAATTTCCCAAACATGGCCGTCGATATCTTGGAAACCGCAGCTGTACATAAAGCCTTTGTCATCTGCTTCACGATATTTTTTGCCGCCGGCGTCGTACGCAGCTTTAACCATTTCATCGACTTTCTCACGACTATCTGTAGAAATAGCGATGATGACTTCAGCAGTTTTCTTAGCGTTAGCAATTTCTTTTGTCGTAAATTCTTGGAAGAACGGCTCGCTGAGGAGCATGACGTATGCATCTTCACTGATGACCATACACGCTGCTTTAGTGTTGGTAAATTGAGCGTTAAAAGTAAAACCGAGACGAGTAAAAAAGCCCATTGATTTGTTGAGATCTTCGACAGGCAAATTGATGAATGTTTTCATTGGCATACACTGATTTTATCACAAATCTACCCCAAATTACTTTTTCTTTACTTTGGCCTTTTTAGTTACTTTTTCCGTATTTTGTTTGACTCGGAACTTTACGATTTTAGTGATGAGACCGAGCGGAAGGGGTTTGTCGAGAGGGAATTGGATTGTGCCTTTCGATGTTTTGTATTTAGCGAGGTCTTTTTCAAATGCGCTGATGCCGGCAGGTCCAGGGAAGAAACCGATATGTGTTTTGAATCCGCCGAAGTGAACGAGGTTGCCGTTGAGTTCGAATGTCGGAATACCATAGCTAATCTTCTCTGTAGCTTTAGGCGCGGCCTTCTTGATTGTTGCACGGATTATTTTGAGCAATGGCTGAATATCCTTTGGGAAGCTGGCGATGTATTCGGTTGTCGTTGTATACGATTTCATATGCGTAAAGTATATCGTACTTATGTATGAGCAGAAACCAGTGTCGCTACAAATCAGCCTGCTCTTGCCAAAATCAGTATTATGTTATATAAACAAGTAAACCAAATACCCCGAAAAATGAAAAAAGAACCAACTACTACAGAAGACGCTTCGATAAAAGAAGCGTTTATGCGACTTCAAAAAATGCTCCTGGCTATTTTGAATGAAAAACTAGGCCCTTTCCAGATTGGATATATCGGAACACAGGGTCATCAACAACTGTTTATTGAGACGGCAAGGTATGACCTTCAAAAAGCCGAACAAGCCCTGCTGTTGGTTAAACAATCAAGTGCGGACCTATGTGTAACGAAAAGCACCGGCTTCATTTGGGTACGTATCAACAAGTACTCGCTCAAAAACGCAAACCGCTTGTTTTGTGCACCGACCACAGAAGCTCTCGATGTGTCAGTCGACAATATTCCGGAAAATATTCTTGATGGGCGCAAAGAATTATCAAGTTTCGTCAAAATGAAAAGGCATGCTTTTATCTACACCAAGCTTAATTATCTCAAAGATAAAGCCATGGGTAAATTTTCCTGTAGCGACGCAGAAGAGCTGCGACGCATAGAAAAATTATTTAAGGATAATGATCGTGGGCAATTCCTCCTACGTCACTCTAAACACAACATTCTCTATGTGAGACTTGATGGTTTTACAAACCCTGCTGTTGCTGCGCCGCCGCTTATTGTTGGTGGAAGATTATTAAAACCCGGGAATCGAGTATTCTCTACGGCCGCATTTGGCAATAGAGCGAGACCCGCAGTGTCGTCTGGAAGTCGATGGTCGCATTCGTATGATCATTCGTGAGTAGTTTGTGGTGAAAGAAATAGAGCAGCCGAAATTCTCGGCTGTTTTTTATTTGCTATAATCAGCTGCATGACTCAGGCCCAGGCATTATCTATTATGAAAACAGGAGTAAATGTCTACCTGACGGGAAGCGCTGGTTCGGGCAAAACCTACTTGCTCAATCAGTACATCGACTACCTCAAAAAGCACAGCATTGCTGTGGCTATTACGGCTTCGACTGGTATTGCCGCAACACACATGAAGGGCATGACGATTCATGGTTGGGCGGGAATTGGCATCAAAGAAAAAATGACAGAGTATGATCTCGAAGCTTTGACCGAGAAGCCATACTTGTGGACGAGATTTTCTGGCGCGAGAGTTTTGATCATTGATGAAATCTCTATGCTCCATGCGCACAGACTTGATATGGTTGATCAGGTTTGCCGAAGGTTTAAAGGAAAGGATATTGCATTTGGTGGTCTGCAAGTTATTTTGGCGGGAGATCTTTTTCAATTGCCGCCGGTAAATAAAACGATGGATAGTAATCCTGAGGCAAAGCCGAAAGACATGGTGATCTACAGCAATGCTTGGCAAGCGATGTCGCCGGCAATTTGTTACATCACTGAGCAGCATCGACAAGAAGATGATCAGTTTCTTTCAATATTGAATGCAATCAGAGACAATAAGATCGATGAGTCGCATCATGAATTGTTATCGACAAGATTTGTCGCAAGCGGCTCGAGCGATGAGCCAAGCGTTGATCTCGGCGATACGTCTGGTAAAAGTTCTGTTCTGACAAAACTCTATACGCACAATAGAAATGTTGATGCTGAAAATAATCTTAATTTGGCGGCAATTGAAGGCGAAGTTAAAACGTACCGAATGATGAGTTCAGGTAGCGATGTCATCGTCGATATTTTGAAAAAGAGCTGCTTGGCGCAAGAAGAATTGCATCTAAAAAAGGGTGCTGAAGTTATGTTTATTAAAAACAATCAAGATCTTGGATATGTAAATGGTACTCGCGGCATTGTTTCGGATTTTGCAGCAGATGGTTTGCCGATCGTCACGACGACGAATGGTAAGAAAATTCAGGTGCAATATGAAAGCTGGGCAATTGAAGAGAATGGCAAAGTAAAAGCGCAGCTCACGCAGCTGCCGCTTCGTTTGGCTTGGGCAATTACGATTCACAAAAGTCAGGGAATGAGTTTGGATTCAGCTGAAATTGATCTCGCCAATACGTTTGCTTTTGGTATGGGCTATGTGGCATTGTCGCGCGTCCGGACACTGGCTGGCATAAGACTCATCGGCTTTAATCCGGACGCGCTTAAAGTCGATCCCGAAGTTCTCGCCTTCGACTACAAGCTTCGTGAAGAAAGCGAAGCCAATGAGAAGATGTTCAAGAAGCTCAAGAAAGCCGAGCTCGCTAAGCTTGAGAAAGATTTTATCCGGAGAATGGACGGCACGTTACAGGAAAGCAAAATTATTTCTCGAGATGAAAAAACCGGCGTCGAGAAAGCGGTCAAAATCCCGACAGCTCATTTGACCAAAGAACTTTTCGACAAGGGGATGAGTCTCGAAGACATTGCCGCCGAGCGCAACTTTACAGTCGGGACAATTATCAGCCATATCGAGGATTTGGTAAAAGAATTTCCTGATCTTGATCTGTCTCGCATTAAGCCAGCTCAAAAAATAATCACTGCAGTCAAAAAAGAAAATGCCAAACTAAAACCTGAGCTGCGCGGCAAACTTTCTCCGCTCAAATTCGCTTTAGAAAGTGCAGGACACAAGATGACGTTTGAAGAGGTGAGGGTGGCGAGGTTGTTTATTTAGTTAAAAAGCAAATAAAATTCTAACGTCGAAATCTGCCGATTTCGACGCAAATTTTACGCTTAAAATTTGGCTGCGGGGCTTAGACGAAGTCAGAACCGCTTTAATGACTATATCAGACCTTAAAAAGTTCGCATTTGTAGCTAATTGGAGTATTCCTGCATATGAATTAAAGTAAAAAACACCCTGAATGAGTGTT
>JAGOSA010000001.1:0-35333 GCA_018062505.1 Minisyncoccota bacterium
CAACGGTGAGTAATTTTCCTGTATGTGTAGGAATATAAAAATAATTGCCACTGAGTGCAGGCGTTGCCCAAATACCGCCCTTGCTAAATGTTTCTTTCGGAATGTGAATTCCCCAAACATATGGGTCTCCCAACACCGCGCCGGTTTTTTTATCTATGTTTTGTTTGGTTGGATCAAGTTTAATAAATTGTCCAAGCTCGGCCGAGCGAGTTGCTGCTGGTTCTTTGGTGCGTTCTAGCTCAACAGAAACGTAGAGCATTCCTTTTTCATCAACGACCATCGTCGCATCAGCATCGTCCCCTACCCAATAATCAAATACGATCGGCGCGACGCCGTCCTTTACGTCAGAAATATCAAGACCAACAACACGACCACCGGAATTTATAAAATAGACACGATCACCATAAAAAGTAACCGATGACTCAATACTCACCATATCGTCGCCAATATTTTTAAGGAGTTCATCATTCCAACCTGGCATCTTGAAAACGATCTGTGGAGTGACGGAAACTTTTTTCTCGCCGGAAACATCTTCACGATAACTGCGATTCAATTTTATTACAAAAAACCAACCATTCTCGCCGCCCTCAAAAAGCATGTCGTTAATGACAACTGGATTGCCGTCCCAATCATTGTTCCATTTACCTTTTACTTCGTTTGCATTGAGTGACCAGACTTCGACTGGCGTAGCCGGCGTGCCGTCTTCATTTTTTGTATCGAGTGAAAGAATACGGAGCTTGTTGTCGCGTGAACCAAAATACAGCAATGGAAAACCGTCAGGGTCGAGCGTGACTGAACCTTTGATCAAATCACCAGTTTGAAATGACGGACGAGTTTCTTGGCCAGTTTTGGCATTGAGAAAATGAACCGCGCCATCGTATGCACCAAAAATAACTTCAGTGATCCCATCCGGTCGCTCCCAAACAACAGGCTGCCCTGTCCAGCCAGTGCCGCACCATTGCTTCGTGACGCCTTCGGCTTCAGAGTAGCTACACATTGGTTTATCGCCATTTAGAGAAGTGCTGTTCGGATAGCGCCAAAGCACTTTCGGATCAGCTGGAAGCGGACCGAGTCCATAAAATGTACGCGTTGGTGAACCACGAAACATTGTCAGGCCTTCAACTATTCCCCACTCTTCTCCGGTCGCCGTGAGCGATAAACGAATACCAAGCACTTGGCCGAGCTTGTTGAGGATCGGGGTAATGAGCGATGTGGAATTAGTTGAAGCATTGGAACCGGTTTGAATGCCGCTGGCATCAATACCATTTCCGGTAAGTGTTTTATGCCAACCGAAATATGTGCCGAGATTTGTTTTTCGGTCAACAAAAAAAGCGGCCGAGAAGCCGACAACTGCGACAGCCAAAACTATAAGAATGTACCGCAACCAAGCGTACCGTTGAACCATGATGCGGTGATTATAGCAGGATTTTAAAAAATTGCTTGGCGTTGTCGAGAGTAGCCAAACGAACAGTTTCGTGGTCTTCTCCACGGATGGTTGCGATCGCACTGACAACTTCTTTTACCATCCACGGTTCAGCGCGAGCGGGTGCAGGTCGGCGATCGCCTTTTGCCATGCCTTCTTTTTTGGCATTTGTTCGGTACGGCTCCGGTGCGGCAAACGGAGAATCTGTTTCTGCCATGATCGCAGAAAGCGGAAGTGACTGTATGGTTTCATCATATTCGTGCGTGAAAGTGATAGGGCCGTCGTATGACATTGTGTGACCGGCAACGTGTGCGCGTTTTGCAATCGCATTGTCACCGACAAAGAAATGGAAGTTTGCGCGAACTTCAGGAAAATTTGAAAGAATATTGAGCGTGTCTTCATATGCGTCCATACTACTTTTCTCTACACCGTTTTCATCTGAAATAGTTCCCTTACTCGGTCGCGCATGAATCATGAGCGGCTTATTGACACTGCGCGCAAGTTCAATCTGCTGCAAGAAAAGTTCTTTCTGTTTCTCAAATACGTCAGCACGAGGTGTATGGAAAAAATCGAAGCCGCACTCACCGATTGCGACTACTTTTTCGTGTTTAGCAAGTTCAAGAAATGCCGCCGGGTCAAAGGCTTCGTCTGTGTCAGTCGGGTGCTGCCCTACGACCGCCCAAATGTTTGGTGACATTGCAGCGATCTCAATTGCTCGACGCGAGGTCGTCAAATCTGTACCAACACAAAATGTTGCAACACCTTCATCTTCCATTTTCTTTATTGCAGCCGAAAGATCCGCATCGAATTGCGGCAGGTTGAAATGAGAATGGATGTCGATATATTTTATTTCCATAATGTGAAATGTCTAGAGAAATGCTACGAAAGACGTTGAAACAATGGCGCCTCCGGCTTCTTGTTCTCGCGGATAAGGCGCTTCAAAAGTTCATTCGTCTTTGGCATGAGAGGATTGAGCATGCGGGCAATCGTGTAGAGACGCAAAACGTATTCAGTAATGAGTTCCTTACCTTTTGCTTCATCTGTCTTGATGACTTTAAAAGCTTCAGTTGACTGAATATATTTATCAAGAGACTGCACTTCTTTCCAAACGTAGTCAGCGGCTCCAACGATGTCGAATTGCTCGAGCAAAACAAAGAATTCAGCCGGAATGCTATTTTCGGGAATCTCTGGAGTCGCTGTTAAATATTTTTCTGAAAGCGTCAAAATACGAGACGACAAATTGCCGAGGCCATTTGCCAAGTTTGCGTTATACCATTCAAGGCACGCCTCCATTGTCAGATCAGAATCTTCGAAGTTGTTTGTATGGCGAAGCAAAATATAGCGGAGAACATCTGAAGACAAATCGCCAGCAACCGGTTGGAAAACGCCTATTACATCTTCTGGCGCAATGACATTGCCGATTGATTTCGACATTTTCTGTCCACCAGAATTGATGAAGCCGTTGATGATGATGTGTTTTGTAGTCGGCAAACCGGCAGCGAGCAGCATTGCTTGCCATGTGAGAGACTGCTGGCGAGTATTGTCTTTGCCACAGTACTGAACTGTGTCACCATTGACCCAGAATTTTTCGTATAAGTTTTCGCCACTATTTACGCCGCTTGCCCCGACACCATCCGGCCAACCAAGAGTCGAAATGTAATTCGTCAGCGCATCAAACCAAACGTACATGACTTGGGTATCGTCATTTGGAACTGGAACGCCCCATGGCATTTTTTCGCGGCTGCGCGAAATAGAAAAGTCCTGCAAGCCGCGACCAGCAAAAGCTTTGACTTCATTGTAACGAAAATCAGGAATGACGAGCTCAGGATTTTTTGCGTAACATTCTTCGAGCAGCGGCGCAACTTTCGAAAGCGCAAAGAAATAGTTTTCTTCATCGATGAGCTCAAGCTCGCGATTTGGATGGAGCGGACAGTGGCCATTGTCGTCGAGCTCAGAATCTGTTTTTTCAAGTTCGCAGCCGACGCAATACTTTGCGCTGTACTTCCCTTTGTAGATGTAGCCGCGCTCGTCGCAAATTTTCCAAAGTGCCTGCGCTGCTGCTTCGTGGTGAGCATCTGTTGTACGGATAAAGTGCACGTCGTCAGAAATGCCAAGCAAGCTTGTTAGCCCACGGAATTTTTCTGCATACATATCAACGTAGTCTTTGACGTCCATGCCAGATTTTTTTGCGCCTTCCCAAAGCTTCATGCCGTGCTCATCTGTTCCTGTATTGAAAAAGACTTCCCTACCGACGAGTTTCTGGTAGCGAGCAATTGCATCGGCGCGGATAATTTCCATAGCAAAGCCAACATGAGGATCAGCATTCACGTACGGAAGTGTTGTTGTAATATAAAAAGGTTTAGTGGCCATCTTCGAATGCTACCTTTTTCTTCTCTATGTCGTCAACGTATTCGAGGAGCGCAACAGTGACTGGAATTGCGAGGATAAGCCCCCAGAAACCAGCGAGCTCAAAGCCAGCCAAAACCGACAATATCACAACGAGTGGCGAAATGCCGACGACGCGCTTCACGACGAGCGGCTGGAAAACGTAGCCTTCGATTTGCTGCACAACAATGTATGAGACAAATACAGCAACAGCGAGCTTGAGTCCGCCTTGGACGTAGGCAAAGCCAGTAGCTGGAATCATAGCGAGCGTCACGCCAAAAGGAATGAGTTCAAAAAGTCCTGTTGCAAGCGCGAGCAGCAAAGCGTACGGAATGCCAAGGAGCGACAAAATGATAAACATCATGATTGCTACGATGACACCGAGAATGAGCTGGCCCTTGAGCCAGAGTGCAATCTTGTGCTGTGTTCGCTCCCAAAGTCCGATGACATAATTTTCTTGCTTTGGAGGAGTGACGATGCGGAGGAATTTTTGGATACCGTGCTCTTGAATCGAAAGGTAGAAAGAAATAATGACGATAAGGAGAACGTTGACGAGACCACCGAAGACTGCAATAAGTGCCGAGAAAAATCCACCCGAAACACTTTGGGCAAAATTCTGTATCGATGTCGCAAAGTCAGCGAACGATGTTCCCTGCAATGCCGTGACAAAGTTTGAAGCATCGTTGAGGCTGTCGGCAGTTCCTTGGAAATTGGTATTCGAAATGTAGCTTGAGAGGAAGTTGAGGAGGTGCGATGTTTCAGTAATGAGAAGCGGCACAAATAAGTAGAACAGGCCGGCAAATCCTAAAATAGTTATTAGGTAGACGAGGACAACAGAAAGCATTCGCCCAATGCCGAGCCGCTTGAAGCGCTTGATGACAGCTTCAGCAAATGAAGCAAAAACCACAGCCGTCAAAACGACGAGCACAATGTTGCGCAAGATGAAGAGTGCATAGAGCAAAAGCCCGAACATAATGACTCGGACTATTGTTCCAGTTGAGATAGCTACAATGCGTTTGTCGCCTTGATCCATGAGTGCATGGTACACCTTTACGCCGTTGGTTACAAATTAATTGCGGGGAGAAAGTCTTCGAGCGATTTTTCGTCGTCGATCGGACCGACTGCAGCGAGGCGAAAATTCTCAGGCTTGAAAATATGCTTAGCAACGCGGAGAATGTCGTCCTTCGTGACAGCGTCAATTTTGCGGGCGCGTTCTTCTGGAAGTTCGAGCGGATAGTTGAAGAGGTGCGCGCTGCCGTAGTAGGTCGCAACGTTTTCATTGTCTTCAAAACCCATGAGCATGCTCGACTTTCTGTACTTTTTGGCGAGCGCGAGCTCAAGATCGCTGACTGGCTCTGAGGCGATTTTTTGGAATTCAGCAACGATTGCCGGAAGGACAACAGGAATGCCTTTTGGATCGACGCCTGTTCCGCTGAAGAAAACACCGTAGCCTTCTGAAGCTGCCTGCGACGCAAAAACGTAGTATCCATAGCCGAGCTCTTCGCGAATTTTCTGGAAAAGGCGCGACGACATCGTGCCGCCAAGAATAGTAGCGAGCGTTCCGGCTGCCATGCGATCTGGGTGTTCGTAGCCAAAGCTGCGCGCACCGAAAAGCATATGTACTTGCGCAGATGAATCTTTGAGTATTTTAACGCGGCCGTCGTATGTCTCCCCCATCGGTATGATTGGCGCCGGATCAGCTTTCGGTATGTCATTAAAATATTTCTCTATTTCGGCTACAGCAGATTCATGTTCAATACCACCAGCAACAACAATGACTGTCGAAGCAGGAGTGTAATTTTTTCTGTGCCAATTGAGCAGGCGCTCGCGCGTCATACCGCGAACTGTTTCTTCGCTGCCGATGACTGGGCGTCCTGCAGGAACATTAGGAAAAACCAAGCTTTCGAAAAGCTGGTCAACGCGACTGCGCGGCTCATCTTGATACATTCTGATTTCATCGCAGATCACGCCTTTCTCTTTTTGCAGTTCGCTGTCAGGAAAAATTGAATTGAGGTAAATGTCGGAAAGGATTTCTAGGCTTTCGGCAAATTCTAGCGTTGCAGTCTTGGCGTAAAAGCCAGTGTACTGGTTGGAAGTGAATGCATTGATGTGTGCGCCGAGCGCATCGAAGTCGCGCACGATCTGGAGAGCGCTCGGGCGCTTTGTTGTTCCCTTGAAGCACATGTGCTCGAGGAAGTGAGCAATGCCGGCGTCTTCGTCTGTCTCATTGTTTGAGCCGATGCGCTGGAGAATCATCGTCGTTTGCGAAAGCGACTCCGGCATAAATACCGAAACCAATCGCACGCCGTTTTTAAGTTCGTGTGTGGAGATTTTCATATTATTGTGCGAATATTTCGCAGTGTTTCGTTGCGCGGCTGCTGCGCGCCACGCGCAACTTCTGCGTGATTTTTTCTTACGCAGTTTTTTCTTTGATGAAAGAAATGAGTTCGCTGATCGCTACGCGCTCTTGTGTGCCAGTATCGCGGTGGCGAATAGTGATAGTGTCGAGATGCTCAGGATTTTCGCCGAGCGTATCGAAGTCGATGACGATGCAAAACGGCGTGCCTATTTCATCTTGGCGGCGGTAGCGCTTGCCGATGTTGCCGTTGTCGTCGTATGCAATGTTGCCGAACTCTTTTTTAAGTATAGCAAAAACCAATCGAGCTTTTTCGACGAGTTCAGGCTTATTGCGAAGGAGCGGAGAAACAGCAGCGAGAACTGGAGCAAGGCTTGGCTTGAACTTGAGGTATGCGCGAGTTTCGCCTCCCATTTCGTCTTCTGTGTAAGCTGAAAGCAAGATCGCCAAAAATGCGCGATCGACGCCAAACGATGGCTCGATGACGTGAGGCACGATCTTCTCTCCTGTTTCCTCGTCTTGGTAGTCGAGCTTATGGTTTGTGAGATCAAAGCTGCCGCGGTATGCGAGGCCAAACAATTCTTTTGTGCCGAATGGATAGTCAAATTCAAAATCAACTGTGCGCTTTGAGTAGTGAGCAAGATCATCTTCGGGAATATCGATTGCGCGAGTTTTCGCCATGTCGATGCCGACACTTTCAATCCACTCAGTCATCTGTGCTTTCCAATATTCAAAATGTTCTTGCCATGTTTCAGGGCGAATGTAGTATTCGATTTCCATCTGCTCGAATTCGCGCGAACGGAAAATGAAGTCGCGAGGCGTGATTTCATTGCGGAAGGCTTTGCCGATCTGCGCCATACCAAACGGAAGCTTCGGATGGTATGCATCAACTGTATTTTTGAAGTTCACGAAAATACCCTGCGCAGTTTCTGGGCGGAGGTATGCAGTTGCTGCGCTGTCGTCGACGGCGCCGATCTTTGTCGAGAACATCATATTGAATTGGCGAGATTCGCCGAGAGCTCCGCCGCAGTCAGGACACTTCTTTGCATCATCAAGCTGATCTGTGCGGAAACGATGGTGGCACTTTGAGCATTCAGACATCGGATCAGAAAAGCCGCCGACGTGGCCGGATGCTTCCCAGACTTCACTGCGCATCAAAATCGCTGCACGGATGCCGTACATATCTTCGCGATCTGAAACGAATTTCTTCCACCAAGAGCTTTTGATGTTGTTGAGAAGCTCCGCGCCAAGATGACCGTAATCCCAAGCGCCAGCGAGGCCGCCATAAATTTCGCTCGACTGAAACACAAAGCCGCGTCGCTTTGCGAGCGAGACGATTTTTTCCATTAGATTATTGTTTTCTTCTTTCATAGTATGTTTGTGCGTAAAATATTTTTAGTGAAATATATTCTTTACTGAACGACAACTCCTCCTTTTGGTGGGAAGTTTGGTTCGTCTGTGATAACCGTAGTTAACTTGAGTGCTGCTTTTCTGATCGAGGCATTAGTGAAAAGATCAGTTGCAGTAAATGTTGCTTCATTGAGCAAGTTTGGCGTCGTGCCGATTTGAGAAGTTGATGGCTTGATCTTTACTTGGAAGTCGACGACTTTTGCCGATCCGACAAATCCTGCCCCGCGAGAAACGTTGCCGACATTCCAGACAACTTCGCGCGTCGTATCATTGTACGTCAGATCTTCGCCAGAAGCTGAATCTTTTTTAACAAATGAAACGTTGACCGGCAGTGTAGCGCGTACTTCCCCGCGCGATGTCTTATTGCTCGTATTCGTCACTCGCCATTCGAGAGTATAAGTCGTTTCAGCTCCGGCTTTTGGAGGAACTGGCCCTGAATTTGTGATTGGACCTGTCGAGTATAGCGTTCTGCCGGAAAGTTGCAAATCAGTATTTACTTTGAAATTTTTCTTTTCTGAGCTTGTCACTTCCTTGATTGCAACACCTTCGCTTGGCTGGCTACCCTTTACGCTGAGCTCAATAGTAATTGTCGGATCTGGAATGACGCTATTTGAGCCGTTGAGGAGCGACAAGGATGCAAATTCCAAATCAAGTGTACCGTACTCACCTGGTTGTACGGTTGCAAAAGTAGAGTCTGTATTCTTGTCCCAAACGATAGAGTTTGTATTTGAATCGTAAAAGCCGCCCGAGCTGATAGACGAAACATTAAGCGCATTGCCTGAAAACTTTGCGCGGATTTCTAGATTGTTGACTGGCGTCGGCAAATTGTTGGACCACTGGATTGTGGCATCAACTCTGTCCGCAGAATCAATCGTAAAGCTATCGTCGTTTTTGCCATTGAGAGTAAGTCGCGCATCGATAAATGGTTTTGCAAGCAAAACTTCTTGAACGAGAGTATTGTAGACGACGGCAACACGAGCTTCGTCAGCAGTATCGCGCTCTCCAGCAGAAACTCGAAAAGCTTTTTTGTCGCCGTTGATACCGATAAGCTTGCCAGTAATAGCAATGATGTTTTCTGAGCCAACTTCAGTTTTAGGAAGCGTAAAGACATTGTTGTTGAGAATTGGCGACGGAGACGCGTCTTTAAACTGAAATCCAGGTGGGTATTCTACGCGAACGATTGTATTTTTGCTGAGATGCGTTGAAGACACGACTGCTTTTACATTGAATGTATAGTCTTGGTTTGAGACAGCTTCAATTGGCGACTCAATAGAGAGGACGAGTGGCGCAGTGTTGATCTGAATTGTATAGGTTTCTTCTTTGGTGAATGTCGCAATCGATCCGCGGACTGTATATTCGAGCCGAGCGCGAATGTTTTTTGTTGTTCCCTGCTCGCCGTAGAGCACAACCGAAATGTGTTCGCTAATCTCTTCTCCGGGAGCAATGGATTTGAGGGTTACGCGCTTGCGCTCATAGTTTGATGCGTCTTCTGTATTTGAGCCGCGAGGATATTCGATAATAAGCTCAGCCGAATCAATAGAAACAGAATTTTCGTTTTTGACTGTAATATCGATTGGCAATTCTTCGCCGCCCGCCGTGTAAGCATTGCCGGTGATTGAGATCTTTACCCTTTCTGTCGAAACGGTATTGCCGCCAGCATAGAGCATGACGAAGGCGTAGATCACGCCGAGCACTAAAAATAGCACAGCACCGATAAAGAACTTCTTAAATAAAGATGAAGGTGCCCTAAAATTAATCATAGGTTTTTTTGAACTAGCTGCAGGCTCATTCCACGTGTCGCTCACGCCGAATGACTGTTGGGTAAACGTATTGTCTTTTGGCTTTTTGATCAGGGACTCATTGCGAGAAAAAAGCTTCCGCTTGAGTGATTCAAGGCGGCTGTTTCGGTCAGGATTTTGGGCTGGATTTTGGCCAGAGTTTTGGTTGTAATTTTTGTTCGGATCTCGTATATCGTCCATAACAATCATTTTACCATTAAAAATGGCCTAAAGCATCGTTTCTTTGAGGCTTTTATTCACTTCTTTAGTAAGCGCTTCGCGGCGAAGTGCGACTTGTACCAAGAGTTCAGGCGTTATCGGCGCCTCCAATATGCTTTTTTCTCCGCTGTCCGTAACATAGCCAAGGTAAAAGAGAATGCGGAAAACAGCCAAGAGTTCAAGTGATGCAATATCTATGGTCTGATTTTTTATTGAGATAAAATTGATGACCTCTATGATAGCCTCAAAAAGCGGCTCATTTTTTTCTTGTTCAGGAACGAGACGCCGCACCAAACCAGCGATCCTGTGGAGTGCTGTAAGTGTTGCCATGTCGAGCGAGCCGAGGCTCAAAATCAAATCTGTGCTACCGGCGCGGTACGCAGCTTTTGTCACAATCAAATCAATTTGCGCAACCATATACGGCTGTAGCGCAAAGCGCTGCTTTGATGTCGGCTTCCTAAATCCCCTCGCATCCGCGCGCACTAAACCAAGATCTCTTGTATAGAGAACAATCTGCCTGTCTGCTTCCCCGCGCGAGTAGCCGCCAAGGACAATGGCTTCGGTGTGGTGGATGTGATTCATTATTTAATTTATGCCTGGCCACTCTTCTTCAAATTGCTTCTTTGCCTTTTCGACAATACCAGAGCAATTAAAAATGAATGTATCAATGAGCTGATGGAATCTGCCGCCGTATTCCGTTTCAAGCTTGCTGCTTATTTTTTCGCTCTCGCTCGTAAGATCATTTATCTTATGCGCACTAGCCATTGCCTGTTCGCGCATCTGGTCAGAAACATGCTGTCGCAAATTACGCGCTATTTGCATTGTTGAATTGTAAACATCAGTAATGCTAACTTCGATTGTACTTTTGAAATCATCAAGCTTTTCTGACAGCTCAGGGTGAGTTTCTTTAATTGCTTGCAAGTGTTTTTCAATCTCAGTAATTTTTTGTTCCATGACATCAAAAGGCGTGAAGTCGAGCATTATTTCACTCTGCTTCATTGCAGAATCCATTGCTTTGCTCGGCATATCAAAATGAGGACCAACCTCTTTTTTGAAATTATCTAGAGTAGCTGCCATTTCTTTATCAAAGAGATCATATTGGTCCTTCGCCAAAATAATGCAGCTTGTCGCTTCGCCCTTTATTTCATTATTAAATTGATCAAACGATTCAGGAAATTTACTTCGCGATTTGTAATGCTCAACAGCATCTGTGTATACAACAGATGTTTCTTTGACGCGCTTTTCGAATTGATTGAACTGCTCGTTGGACTCTTGATTATTTGGCATTCCTTCGCTGGACATAAATGTGTGATTTCTTATTGATAAAGTAGTATTCCAATTTTACTGCAGAAGCTCTTCAATGGCCATCTCAAGCTCGCTTGGCGTTTTGACGATCTTCTCCGGATTCACAATCCGCAGCATTTCTTCATCGTGCAAACCCCAGAGAACACCAATCGTTTTGACGCCAGTCGGCTTGGCCTCAAGCACATCGCCTGACGTGTCGGTGATCATTACGGCATCGTGCGGCTCTACCATATGAGTGCTCAAGATATGCTTAATTTTTTCTTCTTTGCTCAAATGCGATTCATAGCCGAGAACTTGAGTAAAATGCTCGAGTAATTCTTGGCCGCGCAAATAGTCTTTGATAACATCTTCTGATCCTGAAGAGACAATAAATATTTCATGGCTATTCGAAAATTTCCTGATGATATCGCCTAGTGCTTCTTGTACTTTTTCCTCAGTAAGTTTTGCATTGTATTTATTTTTGTAATCTGGATCGAGTACAAATGTACCGGCCTGTATCCCATCGCGAACAGCCTCAATAAAGTTGCCATCGCTCATAGCTTGGAAAGTCGTGTATTCGAGATTAGGATTCGATTCTTTATATACGCTGTACCAGATTTCGGCCGTATTCACGAGCACGCCATCAAAGTCGAAGAGAAGAGCTTTTTTCATATTTTTTATTTCTCAATCTTAACCTTAAATACCAAGTCGCCAACCTTCACTTCTTCTCCATAGTTCGCGCCAAAGTTAATTCGCTCAGCCAAAACTGTTTTCTGGATATCGTCAGCAAATGTTTCAATCAGCTGTGTTCCCTGTTCATCGCTTTCAATTGTGAGAGTTATAACATCAGAAGGAGTAAGTCCTGCTGCTTTTCGCATATCCTGTATCGCACGCATAAGTTCCCGAACAACACCTTCTGCTCTGAGCTCAGGAGTGATTTCAGTTTCGAGAACAACTTCGCCTTTCGGCAATGATTCGTCAACAACGATTTCTTTGATATTGAGTTCCTCTTTCATGACGTCAAAATAATCTGCTGGCAGATTTTCCGAAATCGAAAGTTTCGAGAGTGGCTGGCGAACTGGGATTTTATTTTCCTGACGAGCAGCAAGTGCCTTCTCAACAATTGCGCGAGTGCGCTCCATATCTGAAAGAACGACATCGTTGACGACATCAGCAACTGGCCACTCCGAAAGATGAACGCTCTCTGCATCAGGATTTGCGCCGCTATCATTCTTAAGTTTCTGCCAAATGTCTTCAGCAGTGAAAGGCGCAAATGGCGCAAGAAGCTGAGCCAATATCCTCATGGCAAAGTAAAGAGTCGCTTTAGCTTCTTTTTCGTTGTTCTTAATACGTTCACGCGAACGACGCAAATACCACGTTGAAAGATCATCGATAAAGAGATCGAACGGTCGAGTCGCTTCCACGATATCGTACGCTTCCATGCCTCTAGTAATGTCAGTCACAAGTTGATTAAGTCGCGACATGATCCAAGCATCGAGAACGTTATTTGAAGCCGGAGCTGCTGCACTTTCGACACTCATATCGCGATAGAGTTCGTAGAACGTGAGAACGTTATACAAACGACCGATCAATTTCTTACTAATATCATCAACGCTTTTTTCAGAGAAATTAGCATCCTCGCCTTTCATTAGCGGACTGGACATAAGATAGAGTCGGAGCGCATCGACACCATACTTATCAAATAAGATCCACGGATCGGGAAAATTATTTTTTGACTTCGACATTTTCTGTCCATCTTCTGCTTGGAGTGTACCAGTTGTGACAATATGTTCGAATGGCGCATGGCCAAAGAGCACCGTTGAAATAACGTGCGAGTAGTAGAACCACGTACGAGTTTGCGCAATATACTCTGCTACAAAACCTGCTGGGAAATTTTCTTTTATCCAATTTGGGCGATCGAATGGATGGTGGTCTTGAGCAAATGGCATTGAACCAGATTCAAACCAACAATCGATAACTTCCGGAATGCGTGTATATTCTTCATCGTTTTCATCTACTAACGTTACGGCATCGATGTATGGTCGGTGGAAATCAAGATCATAGTCGGCAGTATGCGGGAATGGTACGAAGTCGATTTTTTTATATTCAGCATTTTTATAGTATCGATAATGTTCAGCTTTTGTAAGAATGTCGAAACAAGCATCAGGAGCAAGTCTGTTGACGCCCGTTTCGAGTGACCACGCCGGACCACCATGAGTAACGATGAGAATTTTTTTACCTTTATACTTTGATTCAATATCAAAGATGAATGAAAGCATGCGCTTACGTAGATCACAGTATGATTCACCACCCTCAGGAGCCTTGCGGTAGTATTCTATTTTCTTTGGAAATGCCGCGTGGAAATCATCCCAAGTTTTACCATTAAACGTTTTGCCCAAATACATTTCTCCGAGTCGCGCATCTTCGATGAGTGCATTACCGGACAAACCAAAAGCCTCAGCAACTTCCATCGCTGTATTTTTTGTTCGAGCAAACGGTGAATAGATAATGTAATCGAGATCAGTTTCAGTTTTGAGTTTTGCCGCAGATTCAGCCACAACTTTTTTGCCACCCTCCGTTAGTTCGGATGGCTCAGTGATCTCGTCAGAGACAAGATTTTTGAGATTACCATCTGTTTCACCGTGGCGCATAACGAAATAGGTGTTGCCCGATTTTTTAGTTTTCTCTAGGAGTTCAGTAAGTGAACCAACAAAGAGCAATTCGCCTTTTTGATTTTTCCAAATCGGAAGCGGTGAAGCCCAATAGCGATTACGCGAGATCGTCCAGTCTGGTGCACTTTCAAGAATCGCACCGAAGCGACCATTCTTGAGGTGTGCTGGTACCCAATTCATTTCTTTGGCATGATCAATGAGGTCAGATTTTATTTTCTGAATATTTACGAACCACGACGGCAGTGCGTAATAGTAGAGCGGTGTATCACAGCGATGACAGTGCGGGTATGAGTGAATGATCTTTTCTTTTTCAAAAAGGTGGTGATTATGCGCGAGGTATTTAATGATCTCAATGTCACCTGCCTGATGATTGTCTTTCGGCTTTACGTATTGACCTGGGAAATGACTGATTTCATCTTTGAATTTTCCTGTTGGCGTAACGTGAATGATCCATGGTAAATTTTCTTTCTTAGCGAGATTCATATCGTCTTCGCCAAATGCTGGGGCAATATGCACGACACCAGTACCAGCATCAAGCGTGACAAAATCTGCTGCGACAACAGTCCAGGTTTTCTTGCCGCTACTTGGCGCTTTTTCGCCGGCAATATTTTCGTCGTGCATATAGTAATCAAAAACTGGTTCGTACTTTTTGCCGACAAGCTCACTTCCCTTCACCTCCCCGACAATTTCATATGCAGGCTTAATGACCGACAACCGTTCTTTAGCCAAAATGTATGTCGCTTCTTCTATCTTTATTTTGACATAATCAAATTCAGGATTAATTGCAAGTGCAACGTTCCCTGGAAGTGTCCAAGGAGTTGTTGTCCAAGCGATCAAATATGTTTTAGGTTCATCAACAAGTGCGAATTTTACATAAGCAGAAATATCTGTGATATCTTTGTAGCTATTATCCATGGCGATCTCGGAGTTAGCGATCGGTGTTTCGCAACGGGGACAGTAAGCAAGCACGCGAACACCTTCATAGACGAGACCTTTTTTATTGAGCTCAGAAAGTGCCCACCAAACAGATTCGATGAACGTATTGTCCATTGTCTTGTAACCATTATCAAAATCAACCCAGCGACCGATACGATCAACAGTTTTTTTCCATTCACCAACGTATGTCAACACTTTGCTGCGCGCAGTTTCGGTAAAGTTTTCAATACCGTATGCTTCAATCTCTTTGCGCCCAGAAATACCTAAAGTTTTTTCAACAATGTTTTCAATCGGCAAACCATGACAATCCCAACCCCACCGTCGAGGAACGTGGTAACCTTGCATCGTTTTGTAGCGACCGACGACATCTTTTGCTGTACTGCCGAGAACATGGCCGTAGTGCGGCAGGCCTGTTGCGAACGGCGGACCGTCGTAAAAAACGTAGTTACCTTTCGGCGCATCTTTGAGCAGCGATTTTTGGAACATGCTCTCCTTTTGCCAAAAAGTGAGAATTTTTTCTTCGCGCTCAGCTTGCACTGATTTTTTTGTTTCTTCGTTGTCTTTCATATTTTTTAATAATTATTTTAAATATTCTTAATGTTGTTTGGGTAAAATAAAAACTCGCCCACGAATCACGATCAATTGATCATAATCCAAGGGCGAGCTTCTGCACGCGGTACCACCTTAGTTTCTGCGCGACTTTCGCGCAACTCATTTATTGCTGTAACGGGCAACCCGCCGGAGTCTACTCAATTCTTTCCGGAGCTCAGAGGTGATCCCGCTTTTGCTTACGCATGGCGGCCTCTTCATCGCTTGTGACCTAACTATAGGACAAAGCAGGAATTTTGCAAGAAGCAGCATATTCGGCACAAAAAAAATGAGACCCTCGAGTAGAGAGTCTCACGTTTCACTTAGTCACTATTCAAACTTTATTTTACATTGTCTGCTCAGTAAGAATTTTCTGATCATAAGATACTTCTTTTTCAGACGGCAGAGTCTGGTAGCTGCGCTCAAAATCAATTGATTCGCTTTCGATTCTGTTTCCTTTAACATACATCGTTCGGCGAATATCATAGTATTCATCTCGAACTCCAGGCTTTAAGCGAGGATAAATGTAGATTACATCCTTTTTGTGGTCAGCGACGTAAAAGTCGAGGCCTGCAATTTCGAATGTATTTGAAGCCATGGCCAATATTTTTGGCCAATCTTTATGCTGCTTAATGAGGTATGCATGCTTAAAAGGATCTTTTTCGAGTATATTGCCACGCTCGCAGATATTCCTAAGATTATCCCTGATAGCGTCCGCAACATTTATATATGTATACATAGTTTAAGGATTTATATGTTTCTCAAGTATCATACCAAAATATAACGATCTTGTCAATAGATGCATTTGCTATACTATACCTATGAAAAAACCGAGGGCAAAAACCCTAAATAATAGCCAAAATACAGCTCCTTTGCCCTCTGAACTCCGCCCAGAGAGCTTGGCTGATTTCTATGGCCAAAAGCACCTTGTCGGGGACGGTATGCCCCTTAAAGTTGCCATAGACAAAAAGCACCTCTTTTCCTTCATTTTGTGGGGTCCGCCAGGTACTGGAAAAACTACCTTGGCGCGAATATATGCCAAAAGCCTAGATGCTGAGCTATTCGAACTTTCGGCTGTTTCGGCCGGAAAGGACGATATTCGGGAAATTGTGAATCAGCCGATCGGCCTCATGAGCAAGCCCAAAGTCATGTTTCTCGACGAAATCCATCGCTTCAACAAAGCGCAGCAGGACTTCCTTTTGCCGTACGTCGAATCGGGACAACTAACCCTCATCGGCGCAACGACAGAAAATCCGAGTTTTGAAGTTATACCGGCGCTTCTCTCTCGCGCTCGGGTTTTCATTTTAGAAAGTCTAGATGAAGACAGCATCAAGAAAATATTACTTCGAGCAGTCGGCGAAACGTCAAATTATAAATCCGCAGCAAAAAACAAAATTCCGAAAGACGCACTTGACTGGCTTGTCTCATTTGCGAACGGCGACGCACGCCAAGCGCTCGGCCTACTTGATACTGTCATGCGGCTTTACGGCAAAGTCACTGTTCCCCTTCTCGAAGACTCACTCCAGTCAAAATTCATTCGCTACGACAAAAAAGGCGAAGAGCACTACAATACTATTTCGGCATTTATCAAAAGCATGCGCGCTTCGCAGCCAGACGCTGCTCTCTACTATCTCGCGAGAATGATCGACGCCGGCGAAGACCCAAAGTTCATTGCTCGGCGCATGGTTATTTTTGCTTCTGAAGACATCGGCATGGAAGTGCCGACTGCACTCGTCGTCGCAAACGAAGTTTTCCGCGCAGTCGAAATCATTGGCCTACCGGAAGCGCAGATCAATCTTGCTCATGGAGTAACGTACCTTTCGCTCTGCAAGAAAAGCAAAGCATCGTACGAAGCCTACTTCGAAGCACTCGCCGATGTGCAAGCTCATGGCAACTTGCCGATCCCAATGAAGATCCGAAATGCACCGACAAAACTCATGAAAGATATTGGCTACGGCAAAGGCTATGAAAGATACACTAAAGAAGATTTGCTGCCGGAAAAACTGAAAGGCAAAACGTACTACAAAAGAAAGAAATAACTAGCGCCGCGAGAATTGTGCATTAACCGATTCTCCTTGCCAGCTCATGTATACAGAAATAATGCTGCAGTAGCCGCCTTCTGTTTCTGACATTCCATTTCTCTTTCGCACGAGCTTAACTACATTTTCATAGCCCGCATCGCACGTCATTATTTGAGAAGGGCGAAGTCCGTCGTTGTTCCCCTTTAGGGAAAGCTCTACGCTATTGCCGACAATAGTATTTTTTGCCCAAGCAGCAAACTCTTTTTCTTTATCGAGATTATCAATGCCGAGCAACCGAAGCACCATTCCATTTTCAAGCAATACGAGATTGTACTCTTCATCGATAGCCACAACTTTTTGCGGATTCTGAAATATGAGAGTGACTGCTTCGCTCACATCTTCTTGCTTTGCATCGTATGTAGCCCATTCATTTTGTCTTTCAATTCTGTAGGAAGATTGCACCGCAGGAGTAATAAGAGGAACAATAAGCCGGCTCGCCAACCCTGGCAACGGAAAAGCTATAACGCTAACAATAATAAGCGCCCAAGAAAGTGCATGAGGTTTCATCTTTCTCAAATAGAAAATGCCTTTCACGATACCTACAATACAAACAACCAAAGCAATCATCACATACGGCCACGAACCAATTGCATCCCAGCCGCCGCGTATTTCACCGAGCGCAATGTAGAAAGCGATTGCAGTACTGAGAATAATTTCGAGAACAATAATAAATACAGCAAAGAGTTTGCCTTTCCGATGAAGTGGTTGTTTTTCCATGTACCTATTCTACATCTTTTCCGGAATTTTGATGCCAAGCAAGTGCAAACCTTTTGTTAGCACAGTTGCAACAGCGCCGGCAACAGCAACTTTATAGTTACTTGTCGGATCGCCATCGACGATGATTTGCTCTTGCGCGTAAAACGAATTGAAGCTGCCGGCAAGTTCCATCATGTAGGTTGCAATGTGGTGAGGTTCACGCTCTTCAACAGCCCGCAAGGCGACAGCCGGAAAACGCTCGAGTATTCGCTCAATCGTGAGTGTTGCATCTGTCGGATGCTGCAGGCTTGCTTTCGTGCTCGTGCCTTCGGCTTTTCGGCAAACTGCGCGAGCGCGGGTTGCTGCGTACTGCAAGTACGGACCTGAATCGCCTTCAAATGAAATTGATTTTTCGAAATCGAAAATAATATCTGAGCCGACACTCGATCGTAAAATAGAATATTTAATTGCGGCAACGCCAACTGCTTCTGCAACTTCTTTTTTCTCAGCATCAGTAAAATCGCGCTCGCGGATGATTTCCATGATCGCATCTTTAGCATCGCGAATGAGCGATTCGCCAGTGATGACATTGCCGCGTCGCGACGACATCTTTCCTGAAGCAAAGCGCATCATACCGTGGTTAACGTGTTCCATGCGCGCAGCGTAGCCTTCGCGCGGAAACATTTGGCGAATAGCTTCAGTGACAACTGCCATATAATCTTTTTGTTCCACTGCGGTATCAACAATACAGAGATCTGGCTCAAAATCAGTGAACTTAGCGACTGTAAGCGCAAGTTCTTTTGCATCATACAACGGCAATCCGCTACTCGTCAGAAAAACACGAGTGTGGAGTTTCGGATTAAAGCGCTCTGCGCGGAAAATAATTGCGCCTTCTGATTCTTCGAAAATACCTTTCGTCATATAATCTTTAACAAGTGCCACACCTTTCGGTGCAAGCTCAGATTCAAAATAGTACTTGTCGAATTTCGTGCCAAGCATAACGTAAATCTCTTCGAAAGCTTCAAGTGTTACTTTTCTGCCTTCGTCATATATTTCTTTGTAGACAGAGTCACCGGCGTAAAGTTTTTTATTGATCTCATCCATCTCTGCTTTTGCAGCAGGATCATCTTCGTAGAGAGCTGCGCCGTATGCATAGCATTCACCAATGTATGCCGCTTTATCGTTGACTGTCTTGCCGAGTATTCCCTCACCTTTTTTGATGATGCCGTACATGGCTTTGGCAATGTGCGGACCGATATCGCCTTGATAGTTTGCGCGAATAACTTCGCCGCCATGAAAATCAACAAGTCGTGCTATCGATTCGCCGATTGCATTCGACATGAGGTGGCCAATGTGAAAAGGCTTGAAAGGATTTGGCTGCGTATATTCGACGACAACTTTTTTAGCATCAAAAATGTCGCTCTTACCGTAGTGTTCGCCGTCGCGAAGGATGAATTCCAAAATGCCCGTAAAGTATTCGCGGGACAAATGGAAGTTGATGAAGCCCGGTCCTGCAACATCGACAGACTCAATGTATGGCGGAAGATCTTTGCGCATTTCTTCAACAATCGCATCTGCCATGTCTCTCGGCGATTTGCCGTACTGTTTTGATATGGCAAGTGTCGTCGACGACATGTAGTCGCCGTGCCCCATTTCCTTCGGATACACAACTTCGGGCTTGCCGACCATGTAGCCGCACTTGAGCATTATTTCGCCTAAATATAATTCGAGTTTTTCTTTCATAAAAAATTGATGGAAAATTTATTTGCCTGTGCTTCCAAAGCGGCCATCACCCCGAGCAGTCTCGGAAAGCGTGTCGACAACTTTCAGTTCAGTGATCGCGACAACGTACATTATAATCTGCGCGATCTTATTTCCCGCTTCTACAGTATATGGCGCATCGGACAAATTGACGAGATGGACATTGTATTCGCCCCGATATCCGGCATCGAAGACGCCTCCCATGACGTGAAGTCCAGCTTTTGAAATACCTGACTTATCTTTCATGATTGCCGCATATCCTGTCGGAAATTCTAAGGCAAAGCCGAGATCAAAAATGTGGTGGCCACCTGCCGGAATAGTCACAGTTTCGAGACTTCGGACATCGAGCCCAACATCGCCTGGGTGAGCATAGCTCGGCAGCACGACGTCCGGCTTCATTTTTTTGATCTGCATTTCCACGGGGATATAGTAGCACATTGGACGTAATTTGACCTCCCAGCTTTTTAGGCATAGTCTTAGAAAAACCTACCTACTAAACTACATAAACAAATCCATATGAAAAACTCGACCCTTGAGAAAATCGTGCTGGAATACATTGAATTCATGCAACGATGCCGCGATCTCTTTGTAAAGAAGATGCGCGACTACGATACTGCTTGGGCAATTCTGCGCCTCACGTCAGTTACTGATCAAATTAAAATTAAAGTTGAACGAATCGAAAGTATTTTTGAAAAAGGAACTCAGAAAATTAGCGACACAATCGAAAGCGAATTTGTCGGCATCATCAACTACAGTATCATCGGATGCATTCAGGCGGATAGACAAAGGAGAGGTGAGATTGATGCAACAACCTACAAACTCCCTCACGAAGAAGTAATGATACAGTACGACAACTATCTAGGGCTTGCAAAAGCGCAGCTAGTTGCAACACATCTCAAGTTTGGTGATCTTTGGAGAGAAATGCCGAAAAGATCACTCAACAAAATCATTCAAATGAAGATTGAGGAGATCCAGCAGATTGAAGATAACAATCCTAAATCTAGCGACGTCTTTATTGAAAACTATTATCTGTATTTACTTCTTTTCGCAGTATTCGGACTGATCGTTGGAAAAGCTCCGAAAGCGTTCGCGTAAATGCGACAAAGATGAACATTATTGCCCTTGATTTTCAGGGGCAATTTTTTATTGACTAAATAATAATTAATGGTAATGTTTAGAAAAACGACACAATGAAACATAAACCGAGGACACCTCTAAAAGAATTAGGCCTTAACGACGAAAAGGCACCAACAGGTAAATATAGAGCAATGGTCATGATCGACTCAATCCCCCATCAGATTGGCGAAGACATAGCTGATCGAATGATTGCTTTTGCTTATACCAGTGAGTACAACACATCACCGATGCAACCTGTTCAGATCTTTGATGATAAAGGCGAAATGCACATAATCGATGGCAAACTTAAAGAACTGCTCGATGACGAGGATAAAGGCAACTGGCACCGCAACGAACCACCACTAACCGACGAACAGATCAAAAATTTCGAAAAACATCAAAAAGAAAAGTAGAAAAAGAAGGACCTCGTGTGAGGTCCTTTCTGTTTGACAAAGCTAGTATTTCCTGTAGTTTAAGAGCAAGAAACTAAACCTTAAAAACACTAAATAATATGAAAAAAAGAAAAGACCAATACGTCGATCTCGACAATGCTCGTGGCGAAGAGTACATTGCCTTGCTTAATCAGATTATCGAAGATGGCGTCTGCCCATTTTGCGATAACAATATCGAAAAGTACGGCAATGTGATCCTCCGGCAAACTGGCCATTGGATAATTATCAAAAATAAGAATCCATATCCAGGGAGAAAAACTCAGATTATGGCCATTTCGAAAGTTCACGCTGAAACGCTATCTGATCTTTCTGATGAAGCAAGCCTTGATCTTATTAGACTCATGCAATCCGTTGCCATCGGACAAAATGTTGCGGGTGGCGCCATGGCTATGCGTTTTGGCGACACCAAAAAATCTGGTGCTACAGTTCGACATCTCCACGCTCAACTTATCGAGCCGGAAGATAATACATTTGTTACATTTCATATCGGTTACGAAAAAGAAAAATAAAATGGAACCACAACAAACTATTACACAACCGGTACTATACTTGCCGTTTGAAGAACGAACGCCAAGTACTGTGTATCGCGACACTCTTATTGAAATTATGGACAAAGGAGAAGAAAAGTATTCTCTTTGGCATAAAGAAAATAAGAAACGCCGGCGTGGCGTAACAATGCGCTTCGACATGAAGCAGGGATTCCCAATGATTACCGAACGTGAAGTGACCTCAAAGATGCGCCTTGGTGCTATCGGCGAAATAGTCGGCTTTATGAATGGAGCCAGAACTCTCGACGAACTTATTTCGTTCGGGTGCTTGCCTCAATTTTGGGAACAATGGGTAACTCCTGAACAATGCGCAAAATTTGGCCTTGAGCCTGGTGACCTCGGTCCTGGCTCTTATGGCCCGTCTTGGACAGCATATCCAACGCACGACGGCAGAACCTTCAATCAAATCGACAACCTAGTGAGGCAGATCAAGGAATTTCCAAACATCAGGACCCACTATATTAATCCACTTCAGCCTTACCGTACATGTACTGGTAATCCTGATTTTAAGAGAGATGTCGTAGTCGCCCCGTGTCATGGATTCGTTCAGGTAGATGCTGATGGAGATACTAAAAAGCTCTCTGTTACTCATGTTCAATTTAGCGGCGACTTCCTAGTTGGAATTGGGCTGAATTTGGTTGAGTATGCTGCATTCGGCATAATGCTCGCCTCTCGTCTCGGTTATGAATTCGAAGAATATGTGCACTTTATAATCGACGCGCATATTTACGAAAGACAGTATCCGTTTGTTGAAAAAATTCTCGCGAGAGAACCCAGACGACTACCAACTGTGACGCTCAACACGACGCACGAACGATTGCAGGATTTCAGAAATACAGATTTTGATTTTAGCGACTATGATCATCATCCGTACATGAAAATTCCAACACCAGTGTAGTGGCAAATTACACAAAAATTAAAACCCTATTTCTTAATTAAGAAATAGGGTTTTTTACTTTCAGCCTGAGTAATTGAACTCCAGCTGCCTCAAGAATCCTTTGCGCATCAATGAGCGAATACGGATCTTGGTAGTACACAAACGTTATACCGGACTCTGCTATATATTTTGCACATAGCGGACATGGGTATGTTGTTGTGAACAATGTTGCACCTTCTAGCGAAACATTTTTTGATTTCGCCGCCGAAGCAATGAGACTGGCTTCGGCATGCATCGCATTAGTGATATGGATGTGCTCCCCAGCATCATAGCAACTCCTCGGATCCCCTTTTACGTACGAAATCTGATCGTTCGGTAAATGGTGATTGTGTGCGGTTAATAATTGGCCGTCCGCAGTAATGCATATGCATCCTACTTGCCGCCAAAAATCGCCGCTCTTCTGAGACTCACCATGAGCTTGCTGCATAAGCGCCGACAAGGCTTCGTCGTCAATTTCCTCGCCTTCAACTTCGACATTTCTAAACTTGTTAAGATTTTTCTTATCTACACGCAAGAATATAGTGTCAAATAGTATCTGCCCCGGCGGAAAAAATGTCGATACGTGGTGACTAATGTCTTCATTTGGAAAAATGAATTCATCGAAAGCATCAATGTACATTCGTATTTCTTTCCTCTTAAGAATAGAAATATTTCTTTCCGGCATAACAGATTTAAGCATAAGCTCAACTTCTGAAGGCTGAATGGCACTCAAATGACGATCCATAAATATTTTCTGATCTTTTAGTTCAGGAAATTCACTTGGATCAATCAGAAGAATTGGACCTTCATGTTTTCGGAAAAAACTAAGGTAGCCTTCATGCGGAACAAGGACATAAAGAATGATTACTTTATTTTTCATTTGGAACCTCCTCTTTATGAATTTGCCCATTCATCTCAAAATGCTCATCAATGACTTTTTTCATTTTCAGCGAAAGTTCACTTGCGCCATCAAGAGCAAGGAATCTTACCCTAGCCGAAGTTGAAGTTTCAGCTTGCGGCTCAAGGACTTCAATTGTGCCTACTGAATCACCTAACTTCTTTTTCATGTCTTCGATGAAATTAGGCTTATCTCTTGTAGTTACAGAAAGTACCAACACGTCTGGCTTAATCTTTTTGATCAACTCATCTGCAGAGTCCTTAGAATGAAGAACAGTGAGAATATCGACTGAACGGTCACGAACAAGGATAGCAAGACGTTCTTCAAGATCAACAATTGGACGAGTTGGACCTTTCCTTAATTTTACAAATTCGTCTGTATCTACTGCAACAACCAGAAGGTCGCCAAATGCTTTTGCTTTTTCAAGGTACTTGGCATGTCCAACGTGATACAAATCGAATGTCCCTTGAACGAAGACTACATTCTTCTCTTCGATTTTGAACATGTGTACGATTTGTTCGAGCTTTTCATAATCCTTGATTATGCGGTCTTCTTCGTGCACTCCTCTATCGAGAATGTTGAAGATTTTGATTTTTTTGTCTTGCATCGTTATTTATTTTTTAAGTTTGTTTTTCTTAAAACTACTGCTCCCCCACCCTTTTGTCAAAGTTGCGGTTCTCGGCTTTTGTGGTACTTTTAGGAAAACATTCTCAACAACTTAAACCAAACGATATGAATGAAATCATCCAAATGGTAGCCGCCATCCAGATCAACAGCAATCCAGAAATGGATAACGGTATCGGCTTCAACAATGACACGTTAATCAGATTCGGTTCTGACATGAAACATTATGTCGAAAAGACAACATTTGAACCTGATCATCCTGTGATCATGGGCAGCAAAACATATTTCTCTGTTGATGAGAAATATAGACCGTTCAAAGGCAGGACGAATATTGTGATAAGCCGAAACACTGGATTATCACTTCCTGCAGGAGTCATTCTTGCCAGTTCTCCTGAAGCTGCATATATAGCAGCAAGGAAAATTAGCAAAAATGTTTCAATTGTCGGTGGTGGCGTTATCTATGATGAATTTTTTAAAATGGGAGTCATCAACCGACTAGAGCTTACTATTCTCGAAACTAATTTTCCTGCCGATACTTATTTCCCTGTAGCGTGGAAAACGTTTGGCAGCAAGGTCACAACCTCTAACCGGTTCTTCGAAGAAAAGAAGCAGATCCATTATCGTTTCGAAACCCGCGATTTATTGTAAAAACAATAGCAAAATCGCCCAAAGAAAAATCCCGCAAAACACGAATGTTGCGGGATTTTTTACTCCATAATTTTAAATAGACAATACTAGCCTTTCACGAGCTTCAGCTTCTCCTTGCGCTTGTTTACGATTTCCGTCACATATACTTCGCCTTGCTCTATAAATGTATGTGTAAAGAAAACAATTGCCATGCGAGCTTCACTTGAGTCATCGCTTTTTACATAGTGAGGCATTGGCGTAAGAGTGTTGCCAGAATGAATCCCGGCCTTAACACCAAAGAATGCATGGAGAATACCGGGCTCAGTAATAACTGGCTTTTCCTGCCCTTCAAGCATTAAGCCAGGACGCGAATCTGCAAAGTGCAGAGTTAAAAGAGAACGATCCTCATGAGCATCAGCAAGCACTTCATTCCCTGGCTTGTACCACAAGATGCGGAGCAAGTGCCTTCTAGTCGATTCCATTCGCCAATAATTATTGGCAATCCTAAACTGCGGGTAGCGATAATCAAGATCAATAATAATTTTTTCTGATATCCTGACAAGCTGTCCATAGAGAGCCTTTGAAGCCTGAAAGAGAGATGTGTATCTTTCGGTGTCAGTTCCTCTCTTGTTGAGCTGAGTAAAAAGATCCGGCCGGTAGTGAAAAAAGAATTTACTGTCGGTGTCGCCTTGTTCGCGCTTCTTTTCGATCAAGCCGCAGTCAGGCGATCCGCTTTCAGGATCTCCGATGAATTGCTTCCGTACTTCTTCGGGCTCTTTTACCAATCTCTCCATGTCTTTAAAGAGATAGCCGGCAAACTTTGAAATGTCTTTTGTCTCAAAGCGAGCGAAACGATGCGCCACGAGATCGTCGATTATTTTATTAGTGTCCATAGGTATATATTTAGTTGTTTAGTTACATTTTTTATTGAGCAGACTATACTAGAAATCCTTGTTTTGTCAAACCACTGCTCGAAAAAAAATATTCTCTGCAAAACAAAAACCGCCCTTTCGGACGGCTTCTGTATTGAGAGTTAGTCGACAATCGTGATACCAGCGTTCTTTGCTGTACCTTCGACGATCTTCATTGCAGCTTCGACATCGTTAGCGTTGAGGTCGCGGAGCTTCTTTTCTGCGATTTCGCGGAGCTGAGCTCGTGTGATCTTACCAACCTTAGAGATGTTTGGCTTGCCTGAACCCTTTGCGATTCCTGCAGCCTTAAAGATGAGCGCTGAAGTGATCGGAGTTTTGACGACGAAGTCGTATGTTCGATCCTCGTAAACGTGGATCTTAACACCGACAGTCTCGCCGATCCATTCCTGACTAGCAGCATTGAACTTCTGGACGAAGTCGCCAATGTTGACGCCGGCCTGACCGAGAGCAGGTCCAAGTGGTGGCGCTGGCGTTGCCTTACCGGCTGGCGCCAAAACCTTTACTTTTTTGATGATTTTCTTTGCCATAAATGATTTAAAAACTTAACGTTGAAGCATTCGGATATTACCGGAAATTGTGCTTTCCGTCAATTAGAGCGGATTTTAATAATTAGAGCTTCTTAACCTGCAAGAAGTCGAGTTCGACTGGCGTTTCGCGGCCGAACATCGAAACGAGAACGCGAACCTTGCCGCGATCTGTGTCGACTGCTGAGATTTTGCCTTCGAGTTCCTTGAACGGACCGTCTGCAATCATGACTGTTTCGCCAACGATGAGGTCGATATTGTGAGTGACAGTCTTGTCATCCATGCGAGAGAAGAGGTTGTCTATCTCTGGCTGAGAAAGTGGGACTGGATTGACGCCTGCACCGACGAAACCGGTGACGCGAGGCGTGTTGCGGACGACGAACCAAGAATCGTCAGTCACGATCATGTCGACGAGCACGTAACCAGGATAGATCTTTTCTTCCTGCTCGATGCGCTTGCCGCCTTTGATCTTGATTTTCTTTTCAACTGGGACAATGACATTGAAAATACGATCTTCCATACCAAGCGAGTCGATACGCTGTCTGAGATTTCTCATGACTGCATTTTCGTAACCAGAGTATGTGTGGATCGCGTACCAATGTCGCTGCCCTGTTGTTTCTTGTTTCGCCATAGATTAAATGTTGATTAAGTAATTATTAAAAAGTTAGATAGCGAGAAGTTTTGCAAGTCCTGCTGAGAAGAGTGAATCAAATGCCCAGAGGAAATATGCAACGCCGACTGAAATGAGAATAACAGCGAGCGTCGAAACAACGACCTCCTTGCGTGTTGGCCATTTTACCTGCTTCATCTCTTCTTTTGTTCCCTTGATGTATTCGAGTACTTTCATAATATGTATCCGCAAAAGCGGTAAATTCTCTTACTAAAAAGCCGCCCCGGGGGACGGTATTTCCATGATACCTCGGATAGGATGCGGCGTCAAACTAAGCAGAAACGAGATGCTGCGGGCAAAAGAAAGGGCAGCCATTAAGGTCTGCCCTTTCCATTACTACTAATACTTTATTGAATAGATGACTTATATGCAGCTACTGCTTCTTCTCCGTCGATTTTGTAGATCATACAGCTATCAGCACAGAGCTTTTTGACGAATCGAGCAGAATCATCTGCTTCCATATCTTGGCGAACGTACATGACACCATTAAGGTTGGCTTTTTCTGCATTTCTGCCATCCTCTGCTCGAGGAGTAAGGAAAACGCTGCCATCGTCTGCTACATACACAGAACAATCAACTGGGCAAAAAGACTTGATTGTCCCTGCCTTTGCTACAGAAAACCGAAAACCAATGACGAGTAATAGAGCACCGACAGCCACAAGGGCGAAATGGAATGCTTTTTTCATATACCAAATTATGCTCCTCTCAATAGCAATGTAAATCTTGACAATATATATAATAAAGGTATAGTTTTACTAACTTATTCTTACTAAAAACCTATACCATGTCATATAGAAACGCACCTAGCACTACCGCCGAAAACTCAAAGGAGGAATTCATTTCACTGCTCGGTAAAAAAATAGAGCGAAACAAGGAAACAATTGAGCAAAACACCAAGGCGATTATTAGAAACTATCGTCAAATGATCCTAATCGACCTCATGATTATGTTTGCGGAAGCACACCTTGTAGTTTATTTCCCTTATACTATTTTCGGAAAATATTTTCCACCGAATCTCCAGCAGATTATTTCGCCTGTTGATCGAGGAGTTTATTATCCCATCCTGTTCTTATTCATTTGTTCGCTGCCTATTTCTTTTGTACTGTGGCATGTCCACTTCAAAAAACGATATCGAGCAAAGAAAGGAGAAATTGAAAAACACAGAAAGTAGTTTAATAGAAAAAGCCGACCATAGTGGTCGGCTTTTCTTTTGCTATTAATATTAGAGAAACTCTATTATCGAATCTCGTACGTAATCGTCACACTAACCGCAATCTTATTCTCCCCTGCTGGGACAACAGGGTTTGCTGTTGGTGCACCTGCTGACTGAAGTTCAGCTTTTGAATCATATGCCATTGGGTAGTAGCCACCAGTAGATTCTTGGAAGCTAGTGACGCGAACAATGTCGACGCCGAGGTCGCGGGCAAGCTTTTCAGCTTTTTCGCGAGCTTCTTTGATAGCCATTTCGCGCGCATCTTCCTTGAGCTTGTCTTCATCATCAATAGAGAAATTCGGGCCTGAAAGTTCAGTAACACCTGCAGCGCCGAGGCCCGTGAGGACATCGCCTACTGTATTAATGTCGCGAATCTTGATGTCGACAGTCTGACTTGCATCGTAGCCGACGATCTTTGGCGTGCGAGTTGGGCAGTAGCCGTTTGCGCAATTGCCGTAATCGTACTGTGGCTGAAGATTGTAGTTGCTAGTCTTGATATCTTTTTCAGCAATGCCTTTCTCTTTGAGGAAATCAATTGCCTTGTTGACGATAGCGCTTTCTTTTTCCTGAGCTGCCTTAACAGTTGAGCCTTGGCCGCGAGCAGTGAAAGAAATAGTAGCGATGTCCGCAGTTGCGTAGACTTCGCCATCGCCAGCAACAGTAATAGTGCTAGGCGTATCCTTTGTGCCGATGTATTCGCCAGCGCGGATTTCATTGATAAGCTTAACGACAAAATACAATGAGACGATAGCAAGGAAAGCGATTATTCCTCCTACGAGCCTCTTCTTCTGAATATCATTTATCATGCTAGTGATGACGATTTATCTATTAATTTATTGCAATTAGTTAATCGCGAGAAGCTCAACCTCAAAAATGAGCGTTGAATTTGGCGGGATTGTGCCGAGGTTTGCGTCTCCATAACCGAGCTCAGGAGCGATAGTGAGCGTGCGCTTCTCTCCAACCTTCATGCCGAGAACGCCAAGTTCCCAACCCTGAATGACGCGGCCTTCGCCGAGCGTAAACATAAATGGTTCGCCGCGAGGAATGCTTGAATCAAAAACAGTTCCATTTGTCAGCGTGCCTGTGTAGTTCACAGTAACTTTATCGCCGAGCTTAGACTCTGCGCCCGAACCCTCGACAGTTGTTACTGTCTTGAGCTTTCCTTCTGCTAAAATATTTTCGTAAACTCCCTGTTGGTTATCATTCATACCTGTACTTTTATTGTTAGATTTCATGAGCAGCCAGCCAACGACAATGACTGCTGCAATAATAATGACTGAAGCGATTGTTTTTTTCATATGTATTCAACTAACTATTAACTACTAGAGTATACATTATTTTCTGGCTCCTTCTTGTATGAACGTCGAAAGACAATGCCTGCAATAAAAATCAAGGTTGCAGCTATGGCAATTGGTGTCCACGGTGCAAAAAGCGCAGCAACTCCTCCTGCAACGAGCGGCGGCAAGGCTTGAGCAATAGAAATGACAGATGTATTGATGCCGAGAACTTCCCCCCGCTCTTCTTCATTTGCAGTGCGAGTGAGGAGCGATGAGTAGTTGGCCGACTGCAAGCTATGAGGAATGGCGAACGGCAAAATGAGAGCGTAGAGCGCGATTGGCGCATTGGCGAAAAAGGTTAATGCAAGGCCGATCGCTGCAAAGAAGTACGCCCATCGCAGTGTTTTCCAATCAGGAAATTTTTTTGAAATTGCCGGAACAATGACGAGCTGCGTAAAGATAATGCAGATGCCGACGAAACCGAAAAGATTGCCGACATCGTTTGCTGTAAAGTTGAATTTGCGCGAAACGTAGACGTTGAAGAAAGATGTAAAGAAAGTGAAGCCGGCATTGAAAATGAATGCGACCAGAAAAAGGTTGCGGAGCTTTTCGTACTTTCTCGCCTTAACAATATTTTTGATTGCACCAAAGAAATCAATTTTGCGTTTTGGCTGCAGCGAATGATTCGTCTCTCTGAAGAAATAGTAAATAGAGGCAACGTTGATGAACGAGAGAATTGCCGCAAAGAAAAATGGTGTCGATGAAGAAAACCACGATACGAGCTCAGGATTCGAAAGCTTGCCGCCGATGTACGGCCCGAGCAAAAAGCCAATTCCCCAAATAGCGCCCATGATGCCGAAAACCCGCACGCGATCTTTGGCTTCCGTTGTGTCTGCAACAGCTGCTTGTGCGACAGCAATGTTGCCGCCAGTAACGCCATCCATGACGCGAGAGACAAAGAGAAGCGGAATGTTTCTTGTCACAATTGCGAATGCAAAAACGAGGTACGATAGCGCTGTTCCCAAAATAGAAATGAGCAAAATCGGCCGTCGACCGTACTTGTCGGAAAGCGCGCCGAGTATTGGAGAAGCAAAAAAGATTGCGAGCGGATAGCTCGCTGTCAAAATGCCAAGGTAAATGAGGCCGAGATCGGCCTTTGAAGGATCGAGCAAAAAATATTCGGAGCCAGGAACACCGAGTAGCTGCGGCAAAATCGGAATGAGGATACCGATGCCGAGCATGTCGATAAAGATGGTCAGAAACAGGAACCAATGGCCTTTTTTCATAACTTGGCTATTCTAGCAGAAATGTGCAATAAAAGAAGCCGCCTCGGAAGGCGGCTTCGATTACTTTGCTAAATTGATGTACGTTCGGCGCCGTGAATATACGTAGAGAAAAAAAGATAAGTATATTTTTTCTCTAGAAATTCTTTCATCGAATTCGCCGTCTTTGTATCTGGTGAATAGAATGAGGAAGGCGTATGCAAGCGGTATGCCGATAATCACTTCAGATAATCCGTAAATTGCTGACGGTAGTGCCATAGTTTTTCTTATTTTTGTGATTGTATGATTTCGCGAAATTATACAATAACTATGGAAATAAATCAAATGCACAAACGGAGCACTTATTGCTGTATACTTCTCGTATGAAATTAACTTTTTTGCTATTCATCATTCCCTTCCTCGGCCTGATTGCCGGCGTTTCGCTTGCAATCTTCAAAGCTGGAATAGCTTTTGGCGTCATCCGCTCGCCTTTCGCAAAGCAGCTCATGTCTTGGGTTTTCATACTAATGCCTGTTGTCCTCCTTATTACTATGGTAATCGGCAACTTTGTCTTCAGCCGCATCAACAATGTTTTCTATTTGATTTCAGTAACGTGGCTGCCTATTCTCATTTACCTTTTTATGTCTGCAGTCTTGCTCTGGATTATCAATGTGATTGCCGTCAGTTCAGGCCACCCAATAAGCATGGCTCCGCTCGCAATCGGAACAATCATCATTTCGCTTGGCGCAACTGCATTTGGCATTATCAATGCGACAATGCCGCGCATCGTAACGTATGAAGTCAACTCGCCATCGCTTCGCGAAAAATGGTCTGGCAAAAATATTGTCCTCGTTTCAGATACGCACCTTGGTGTCGTCCGCAGCGGCAGCTTTATGAAAAAAGTTGTGAATAAAATAAATGAACAGAAGCCAGATATTGTATTGATCGCCGGCGACATTATCGATGGTCCAGTTTTTGATTATGAAAAAGGGTTGGCTCCGCTCAAAAATATTGTTTCAACATTCGGCACAGTCTATACGCCGGGCAACCATGAAGCTTACAACCGCGAGCCGGAAAAGTTTTATCCAATCGTCCGCAACGTAACGACAACGCTTCTCGACAGCAAAACCGAAATCAATGGTACAACAATCGTCGGACTCGACTACAGAAGCGAATCGTTTGATGCAACAAAAGAGCGCTTAGCAAAAACTGGTTTTTCTTCAGCGCAAAACGGAAATGAAGAAAGTTCGCCTTCCGCGCCGAGCATTGCAATCCTTCACGATCCGCGCAACACTGATGCGCTTCTCGATGCTGGCATTTCTCTTGTCGTTTCAGGCCACACGCATTGCGGACAATTCTTCCCAATGAACTTGCTCGTCAAAAGTATCTACAAAAACCATACGTACGGCATCGTAGACCGAACGATTAATGATGACGGCAAAGTTGGCGTCTCGCTCACAACTTGCGGTGTCGGCACAGCAATGTCGCCGCTTCGACTAGGAACGAATCCGGAGATTGTGGTTATTCATATTAAATAGCAAAAAAATCAGTGATGGAAATTACTGAGTATTTCTCCACCTTGCCGTAACGCCAGCCGGAAGCAATGCACCTCGAGATGAAGTTTCTTTCAAGACGAGTTCAAGTACTTCTATAATCCCGCCATGCTTTTTTTCAACTTCCTTGAGACAGTTGCCGAAAGCCAAAGCCGAGTATCCAGACGCATATCCAGAAATAATGAAAAAGGCCGGCTTATCAGAAAGCAGATCTGTGCAAGCGCTAAAAAGCTCCAAAAAGTTTTCTTCGATTTTCCAGACTTCGCCATCAGGACCGCGTCCAAAAGCTGGCGGATCCATAACGATTGCGTCGTACTTGTTGCCGCGCTTCACTTCCCTTTTTGCAAACTGGAGGGCGTCGTCGACAATCCAGCGAATCGCATTTTCTGAAAGATTGTTTTGCTTAGCATTTTCTTTTGCCCATTCAATCACAGGTTTAGAAGCATCAACGTGTGTCACCTCAGCGCCTGCTTTTGCTGCGGCAATCGTTGCGCCGCCAGTGTAGCCAAAAAGGTTGAGTACTTTGAGTGGTCGAGAAATATTTTTTACAATAAATTCCCAGTTATTGATTTGCTCAGGGAAAATACCAACATGCTTGAATGATGTCGGCTTGATGACAAACGTAATGCCGCCGTGTTCGATGTTCCAGCTTTCCGGAACGCTGCCTTTTTTTGACCACGATCCAGTTTTTGAATCGATGCGATCAAAAGAAAGCATGGCTTCATTCCATTTTTCAAGAGACAAACCTTTCGGCCACAGCGCTTCAGGATCTGGGCGGCGCACAACAATGTCGCCGATTTTCTCTAGCTTCTCGCCAACTCCTGAATCTAGCAATTCGTACTTATTCATTTCCTTTTTCTGCCGTGTGATTTCCTGCTGAGTGCTGCTTCGCTTTTTTTCTCTTCGTGTACTTGTGATACATATTTATGAAAACTGGAGCAATCAATGAAAGCGCGACAACGATAATAATGATCGGCATGATGAAGCGGTCAGGATTTGGGACGAGCTGCCCAAAGAAGTAGCCAATGCCAGCTACAACAACAGGCCAGATGATTGCGCCGATCGCATTGTAGATCATGAAAGTTCGGCGGTGCATTTTGCCGATACCAGCGAGAGGGCCCGCAACGGTGCGGAGAACCGGAATAAATCTCGCAAACAAAAGCGTCAAAACGCCAAAGCGCGTGTAGTACCGCTCGGCGCGCTGCATGCTGCTGATCGAAATGAGGCCAGAATCATTTTTTTCGAAAAATTTCGTGCCGTACTTTTTCCCCAAATAGTATGAAACTTCATAGCCGAGAAATGACGCCACAGCAGTTACGATAATCGTTCCGATGAAAGACATCTTCCCGACTGCCGCCAAAATGCCAAAAGCGAAAATCAAACTGTCGCCCGGAAAGACAATGCCGACCAAAAGCCCAGTTTCAGCAAAGATAGCAATAGCTAGGCCGAGAAGACCAAGCGTTGAAAATGTTTCAATGCTGAACATAATAGTTTAAAAAAGATTGAGCAAGTAGCCGAGAATAATAAGTGCGCCAATGGTGCCAACAGCTGGATGAATGCGCCACAAAATGATGTCAATAATAACGAGGCCGAGGAACCAGAGCAAACCCATCGCTGCGATCGAGTCGCTTATTGTTGAGAGAAATGTCTGTATAGTCATGGTGATATTTTATCACACCAACTTGCGTCCGGCGAGCATTATAGTAGGATAGCGAACATGGAAGGATTATGGACCATACTTACAGAAATCTTCGGCCCGCTCTTCAGCTGGCTAAGGGTATTTCTCGGCTACTTTTTTAGAGGGCTGCTTTTGGTCATACTGGCTATAGTGTATTTGCCAGCATTCCTCATTACGACATTTCTCAACGACACCTTCGAGAGCATGCTAAAGGAATTTGGGTTCTAGACCTAAAAACAACAAAAGGGCTCGAATGAGCCCTTTTTCGTTTACTTAACTAAATGACCGGATAACATTTACGATTTGTGCCTTAATTTTTTCGGCTGGCAGTGATACTACGCAAATTCCAGCTGAAAGCTTTACTTCCTTGTTTAAGTGAGGAGGTTCAGTGGTTGGATCACTAATACATATAACTGTCTGCAGTCCAATCTCTTGCTTAAGTTTATTGAGCAGCGATGGATGGATTGAGCCACTTTGTTCAACGACGATATTTTTCTTGATATCGACAGTTTTCGGAAGTGAGTTATCTTCAGTGAGTTTCACTTTTATCAGCGGGCCTTTAAGCTCAGGTCGGACTTGGTCGCTTAACCAGTCTCGATCATTCATATTCGTAATAAAGATCATAGTGTCGGTTTTTTGATTGTTTGGTTTTTTATTTTTTACAAGTATAGACCCCTGAGCTCAGAATGCAAGCGATTTCCGCCAAAATTAGTCTATATATATGCGAGGAACGCGGGCCGAGAGACAAGTTGTGATTTCGTGCGGCGTCGTACCAATCATTTCAGCAATTTCCTGCACGCGAATTTCGGCCTCTCCATCTTTGCCGATGAGAGTCACTGTATCGCCAACATACGCTTCCCCATCAGTGCCAAGAGACGCCATGAATTGGTCCATACAGATTCTGCCAACAACTGGATAGATTCTTCCTTTGACGATAACTTTGCCGCAATTAGAAAGCCTGCGCGGATATCCATCAGCATAGCCGAGTGGCAATGTAATGATTCTCTCGAGGTCGTCCTTGGCTTTGTATGTTTTGCCGTAGCCGACAACATCGTCTTTGTGGATGGCTTTAAAGTAAGTCACTCTTGTCTTGAGTTCAAGCGCAGGCGCAATGCTCGCTGAGAAAATGTTCGAATTGCATTCAGGCTCAATACCGTATATGGCAATACCCGGACGAACCATCGTCATATGAAAATCTGGAAAAAGAAAAATCGAGCGAGAACTACAGATGTGCAAATACTTCGGACAAAGGCCAAGCCCAGCTGCGTAGTTAACAACTTCTTTGAAGCGAGCATGTTGCATCTTTGTGTACGCCTCATCCATGCTGTCTGCAAAATGCGAATAGATACCCTCGCAGTTTATCTTGCCTTCATCTTGATATGCTTTCGCAAGAGCAATAAAAGATTCCTTTCTTTCCCAATTGACGCCGACACGCCCCATGCCAGTGTCGATCT
>JAGOSA010000001.1:35433-89521 GCA_018062505.1 Minisyncoccota bacterium
TCTGCAAAATGCGAATAGATACCCTCGCAGTTTATCTTGCCTTCATCTTGATATGCTTTCGCAAGAGCAATAAAAGATTCCTTTCTTTCCCAATTGACGCCGACACGCCCCATGCCAGTGTCGATCTTGAGGTGAACAGTGGGAACGATGCCGACCTTCTTCCCTGCTTCAGCAATCATGGTGAGCTTGTCGATCGAAGCTGCGGTAATCGTCAGATTGTTTTGGATAGCATCTTCAATTTCATCTTTGTCGATTGAGCCAAGCAAAAGAATTGGCAAAGTAATATTGTTTTCGCGAAGCAGTTTGCCTTCTGTAACCAGCGCAACAGCAAAATAGTCAGCAGTCGAAGACAAAGCTTCAGCAACTTTCACCATGCCATGGCCGTATGCGTCAGCTTTGATAACAGCACAAACAGCGACGCTGTCGCCGCAGTTTTCTTTAATGATGCCAGTATTGTTTTTGATTGTGCCGAGAGAAACTGAAGCGTAGGTGTTTCGCATTTTTTTACTATAGCATGGCAACAAAGCGCGCTTTGGCGCGGGTTCTATTTGGCATATACTATATATATGAATACATTTACCCCACGAACTTTCTCCATTCCGGAGCTCAAAGGCATATCGCACAAGACGATTGGCGAACATATTAAGCTATACGAAGGCTATGTTGCCAATGCAAACACAGTCCTTGCTAAAGTCGAAGAAATGGCAAAAGACGCTGAAGCAAATACATACGCTATCAACGAAGTCATGCGCCGCTTTTCATTTGAATGGAACGGCATGAAAAATCATGAAAAATACTTCGCACTCTTTGAAGGCGGAGCAACTCCCCTCGCCGTCGGCAGCCCACTAGAAGAAGCAATCAAAAATACTTGGGGCGCATTTGATGCATTTTTGGCAAAATTTAAAGCACTCGCTCTGACTCGCGGCATCGGCTGGGCAATGCTTTCAAGAGACCGCGAAGGAAAGCTCTTCATGCATTGGGTAGATGAGCAGCACCTCGGCCAGCTCCAAGACACAACTCCAGTTGTCGCGCTCGACATGTGGGAGCATTCATTCGTCGCCGACTACCAGCCATCTGGCAAAAAGCAGTACGTTGAAGATTTCTTCGCGAATATTAACTGGAAAGTTGCTGAGCAATTTTTCACTGAGTAAACGACCCAAAACCAAAAAAAGAAAGCCCGCTCCAAATGGAACGGGTCTTTTTTTGTTTTTGTTGTTTTGTGTTTTTCGTACTTTTTTAGATTAAGATCAGCTTGTCTTCAGACGGTGCTCTGTCGGGATATATGCAAACACCCTCGCCATAATCAGTGGCATTTTTCCAGCGCTTAATACAAAGCGGAAAATCCTGAACGTACTCTGGACCAGCGACAATAACTAACGCAGTAAAGACGGCATTTTTCTGGAAATTCTCTACTTTGGATCTAAGCCAACGAAAATCAGGACCTCCTGCTGCATCAAATGCCAATCTCTCTTCAACCTCAAATCCGTGAGGAGAAAATGCTTCCTTAATTTTACTAGCTGTCTGTATTGCACACGATGAAGGCGACGAAATCATACCCACGACATCATCCGGAGAAATAAACCCTTTCATTTTTTCTAGCAAGGCTCTCACCTGCCCGTATCCTTGTTCTGAAAGGCCCATATCTTCCTTTTTTGCTCCATCATTATCAATTGGTTCGGCTGACCTCAGCAATATAACTTTCTTCATACTATTTTGTTTTTAGGGATTCAAGTAAAAATAGCACAGCGGCACTTTATGTCAATCAAGCAGCAATATACATTGGAATAGAAAAGACAGCACCGTAGTGCTGCCATTTGTCTAGAAATTCATTTCCATACAATACATAAGTATTGCCCAGGATTTTTGACAACTGCTGTGTCGAACAAAAGCTCATCTTTGCTGATCTTCTTGTCATACATGTTGTCTTCGTTTAACTTGATGACTTCAACATTAAAAAGATTTTCAATCAAGAGTTCATAGAGATAGTATCCAACATTGCCGAGATCTGTTTTCGTTCGCCTTTTTGATTGCCTCTGCAAATCATGCTGAGAATCGAGCCAATAAACGGGATAGAAACTAACGGCCTTTTTCGCGGCAGCTTTGATTTTTTCTTCAACAATGTACTCGACATATATCTTCATCGCATCTGCTTTGTACCCGTCTTCAATCCTCTTTTCCTCGGCTTCAATATGCTTTATTTTTTTCTCGCGCTCGATCTGAGCTTGGCTGCTGATATTCCTCAGCTCCTTGAGAAGCTTTTCTGTTTTATCTTTCGTATGCATGGCGGTTTATTTAGTTTTGGTGAGATTATAGTATGAACTTTTCTTCACACAGAATATCACTTGCCGCCAACAGTGTCGATTGCTGGATTTGTATTTTCATTTTTTTTCGATTTCTTATTTCTCCATTCGAACGGATCAAATCTGTACAGCAAGAAAATGTACATCAAAGCCATTGCCCAAAATGGCGTGACAAGCGGCACGGCGGCGAGCGGAATTTTTGTCGAAATGTGAATAATGAATAAGATTGTGGCTGCAATCCATTCCACAATGAGCGCAAACGGCATTGCGAGCGGCAAATAGATAATGCCAACAATTGCCACGACTGCCGCAAAAGCCATGAGGTATGGCATAAATGGCAAGACAGCAATGTTGGTAATCGGACTAATAATCGACAGCACGCCAGTCTTATACAAGATGTATGGCAGAACAAACATTTGCGTGCCAATTGTTCCGGCGGCGATTTCTCGCCACGGAAGCCCGAACTTTTTCTCCGGCAGCCATGTGAACCAGTGCGCTACTGTCGGCGCAAAATAAATAATGCCGACGGTCGCCAGAAACGAAAGCTGCGACGAAACATCATAATAAAGCGTGTACGGATTGATCGCTGTCATCACAAAAGCCGCAAGCATGAGCACGAGGCCGATGTTGGCTTGCCGACCTTTGGCTTTTGCAAAAAGAACAATGCAGCCCATAATCCCCGCTCGCACTGCGCTCGACTGCAAACCTGTCATGACAACAAAAAGAACAATCGCAAGTCCTCCCATAGCAAGTGCACCAGAGAGCGGCAGAAATGAAAATAAATCTTTAAAGAAATTTGCGACAATACTAACGTTGTATCCTGAAAGCGCAATGATATGTGTCGTGCCAGTCGTAATAAATTCGTCGCGATTTTCTTTGGTAATTTGCTTGTCGCCAAGCAGAACACCGCTCGACAGGCTGCCATTCATCCCCGGAAGCAATGTCTTGAGCACATTCTCCAAATTATTTTCGAATCGCAAAAGCGTGCGCAAAATCGGATTGCCTTTGTTTTTTTCTGTCACAGCAATATTTGTAGCTTTGACGATACCGAGGATGCCGTCTTTTTTGAGGAAATTCGGATAGTCGAACATGCCGCCAGTCGATGTCTCAAACGACTCAGGCTTTTCGAGCTTCCCTTTCACGACAACCATATCGCCATATGAATACTCGCGGCCTTCACTTTCGCGTACTTGGAATTTTATTTTTTCTTTATTATTTTTTATCTCTCCCTTAACAATGAATTGGTTACCATTAGTTCCGGCTTCAGACGAAGCCACGACCATGCCGGCAAGATTAATGTTTTGATCAAACGGAAGAGAAGCAATTTTCTGATTTACTTTGCTTTCTGTATACGCAAAACGAAACATTGCGAGCGCTGCAAATAGTAAAAAAATAATGTAAGCACTTTTAGTGTGTCCCTTTCTCCTGTCCGGCCAAATAAAAATGCCGACTGCTATTGCAATCGGCATCATGTATATAAAACTATTTCGGAAGAGACTTGCTATGAGCATTCCGGCGAGCCAACCGGCAATGCCTTCCTTTACGCGATTTTTCCTGCTGTCCACTCGAGGATTATATTCGCTTCCTCTTGTTCTGACAATGCTTTCTTAAATTTCGCGCCGCTCTTGCCTTTGACTCGCGCTTCGCAGTCCGCCCATGTGCGATGCGTTTCTATCATGCCGCCGACTTGCGAGACATATGAATACGCGGGCGCTGCGCTTCGGATTTTCTTTTCGCGATTTACATTTTTGCGCTGCTCTGCTTGTTGCGCATTCATTTCTGTTGCCAAGCTGCGGTCGCCGACAGAGTCACCAAGCAAGCGCTCATAGTCTTTGCTGCCGCCAACATAAAGCAAAATCCGTTCACCGTCCGCAAAAGCAGTCGCAATCAAATCTGCGCGCTCATTGCCAAGAACGCCAGAGTGTCCAGAAACTTTCGTAAACATGAGTTCGCACTTTGATTTGAAATACCAGACGAGCTGATACATTGGCTCCCATAAATCGCGGTTCGCCACAGGCTGCCCGTCCGCTGTCTGCCAATTATTCTTGAACCAGCCATAGACCCATTTCGTAATGCCGTTGAGCGCATAGGCCGAATCAGAATTGATTTCGACAACAGTTGCCGTGCCGAGATGATCGCGCATGTATTCGAGCGCTTTCAAAATACCGGTGAGCTCCATGCGATTGTTTGTCGTATGCCCTTCTGCGCCGCCGAGCTCAATGATGCGGCCGTTCGGAAATTGCATCGTCGCTGCCCAGCCGCCGGGACCAGGATTGCCGCGCGAAGCGCCATCTGTATAGATTGTGATTTTTTTCTCGTTTTTATCGTCCGAAGGAGTAGTGCCGGTCATGGGAGCATTCTATACAAAATAAGGACTTTTGGGAATAAATAAGCTATTTGACTATTACATAAATATATGATATAATACAGACAACATCTAACCTTCATTCCAAACCACATATATATGATACACAACGAAGACCCCTCATTCTACTTGATGCTATTCTTCATACTCATTTTTGGCTGGTTTACGATTCGCGTCGTACTTCCAAAAATTGATTTGCTGGCTGATACGCTCTTGCTAACTATTACCCGCATTACGCTTCCTCGGTTTGTAAAAAAACTAATTGGAATCGCAAAGCCTCAAGCGTGCTGCTCGAATTGTTCAGCGCAGTGCGACATAGACCGATTAGCCGCTATTCCATTCTTGAAAAATGATAGCGGGAAGTTATCAATCGGCCTTAGTGTTTGCAGGGCATGCGTCGAGGCCAACAACTTGCAAGTTGGATTGATTGAGAGAAATCTTAGCCGCAAATGGGCAAAATCTGATATTGACGATGCATTACTTGCAATAGTGAAATTAGGATTAGCTTAATAATCCAAAAATAGTGTAGACGGGATCGATTCACTTCGATCCCGTCTTTTTTTTACCTGATGTAATTTTACATATATAACAAAGCGTGGTATAAACAACCACATATGAAAACATTTTCAATCAGAGAAGCATTTCGGTTCGGCTGGAAGGAATTCAAAAAGGCTCCATGGGTCTACATCGGTGTTGCTGTTGTGATCGGATTTATCAACTCCCTCGGCCGCGTCGAGAATCTCGGGATTGTCGCTAGTGTTGTCGGCATCGCAGCATCGCTCGGCGTCATCAAAATAACGCTCAATGCTGTCGACGGCAAAAAACCTGAGATGAACGATATTTTTTCTCAGTGGAATTTGTTCTGGAAATATTTGGGTATGACGATTGTTATGCTTCTCATGTTACTCATTCCGTTTATTGTCATCGGTATAATTGTCATGTCGCTGACTATGCCGATTATTACGCTTATCTCGCCTGGCCTTACTCCATCGCCATGGCTATTCGTCATCCTTGCAGCAATGATCGTTATTGTCTTCATGATTATACTTCGCTACATGTTTGCTCCGTACCTTGTTGTCGATAAGAACATGAAGATCATGGAATCATTCAAGAAGAGTAGCGCAATGACAAAAGGCTACCGCTGGAAGCTCTTGGGCATGATGTTTTTCGGTCTGCTCATCAACCTCCTTGGCGTAATTGCTCTCGTTGTCGGCGTTCTCATCACAATGATGGTTACCTACATTGCTCAGGCATACGTTTATCGAAAGCTTTTGGAAAAGCACAATTCTGTAGCGCACGCTGCTCATACACACACACATGAACACACTCACACCAACGGCGAGCACTCACACTCTCACGAACATGCTCACACCCATGAGCACAATCACAGCCACCACAAAGCAGAAGAAAAAACAGAAGAAGAAACAAAACCTGAAACTCCTGCAAACTAAATTTCTCGATTTATTAAAAATCCCGCACATGCGGGGTTTTTTATTATCTATTGACAAGTCAATTTATTCAGGTATAGTAGCAACAATAAATCAAATTCAAAACTTCATATAAAACTAGATACGATGAATCGAACTGAAAACTTTGACCTACAATTCTTGGCTATCGACACTGAGGTGCTCAATAGAATCATTAAGGCGGCCAACAACCTAGTGGGCAATCCGGATCCTAGTCGAAAAGGCGGATACTTAGCGCTTTACGGCATAAACGAAAAAATTTCTGCTGCAGCACCAGCTGGAGAATTTCCTGAAGACATGCGATTCAGATTTTTAACAAATGCATCTGAGAAGCTTACTCGATGCCTTAAATTCAAACTTATCCGTTCGTTTGAAAGTAGGAATGTCGAAAATGGCCAATACGGCGGCGGCATTGTCCTCAAGCATTTCGCAATCGCATTCTCTGGATATGACGAAAAGATCGATGAGGCAATTGCACTAGTATATGGCTTATATCACACGATGTTCTACTCAAAACATGAATCCGACGAAAGACCGACTGATTCAGCAATGTATTTCCCAATGTTAATGGAACAAGTCATCGCTTGGCAAAAATTGTATGCCCCTGAAAATCAGTTTTGCATACCTCTTGCTAAAGCTATGTTTGAAGGATAGCAGTATGTAAAAGCGAACTAAATTAAAAAAGGCTGAACAATTGTTCAGCCTTTTTCTTTTTCAGATTATCCAATTTCAGTCACGAGTTACTTTGCCGGATGTCTTTCCAAAAAGTCTGCAATCATAGCTTCCTGCTTATCTTTGAAATCTGGAGATCCATGCTCTTCAAGATAGCGGCGCAAAAATCCAACCTCAGCGCGAAGCGCCATGACTACTCCCCTTTCTTCGCCAAAGCGCTCGCTCAACTCCTGCACAAATTCTGGGTATGTCATACATATTTTTTATTAATTATTAATTATTTTCAATCTATCGCTCGGCAACTTCCTTCAATTTCTCTAAAGCTTTTGGCCACATAGTCTCGAACATTTCCTTAAACTGAGAACTAGTATCCATTTCGATAAGAACTTCCGTGCCGCCATCACGCTCGGTAAAAGTGTAGTTCTCGAAAACTTCTGCGTTTTCTGGATAGCCCATTCCGGATGCTGAACCCATTTTCTTCTCGCCATTAACCAATTCGCCCATGTGCTGCAGCGAAATAAAGTCATACGGGCGATTAGCTTTGACGATTGCGTACATGCCAGACTGGCCATCGTCCATACTCGAATTAAAGAGCATCTCGCTGCCTTCGCTCCAATCGCCTTTATATGTTGAGCCTTCTTGAAAAGCCGAAGTCCACTCATCGTATGTCGGCTTATTGAGCATCGTTTCGAAAACGTGCTGCTTTGGTGCGTTGATAAAAATGTTGAATGTAAGTTTTTCCATACGTTTTATGAATTACTTTTATACGAAGAATACATTATTAGTTAATGCTAAATGTGTCACTCCTCCCTGTTACCTGAGCAGCGCCATTTGCGCTGTAGATACTGAAGAAGTAGCCAGTGTGAATATTTTCCTGAGCTGCCCATGACGAATTTACTTTCCAAATGTAGTAACCTTGGCGCGCCGGAATGAGCGACTGAGTTAACATACCCATATCTTTGCCGCCATTGCCGAGGCTAATGTGGACATTGTTGACGTTGCAGCTAGTCCATTTGATTGTGACTTCTTCGCCGAGTGTGTACGACTGGCCCACAGTTGGGCTTGTGACAGTGATTCTGGCTGGGTCGTTCGGCAGACAGTTCGGTCGGGCATTTGTCGTATTACCTGTCGGAGTTTGAGCTGTCGTTGAGTCAGCTGGTGTCTGATTGTCATCAGGCATATTTTGGCTCGATGTATTAGTTTCAACTGGAGCCACTGCCTTCTTCTTAAATAAGATAAAACCGCCAATCAACAAAACGACAATGATAATGAGTACTGTATTGCGTGTTTTCATACTATTAATAGTACTCCAACTGCCAGCTTTGTCGATTAGCCTAAAAAATATCAACAATCCTAATCCTCGCCTCCCTGCCTCTAAAGTATGACATTTCAAGCGTGCCCACGAGCGTGACTTTCATGCCGGCAGCAATAGGCTGCTGAATGCCATCAGCATCTGCAATAGTGAAATCATTAGGCGTCTTGAAAAATGCAATTGCTTTTGATGAGCCACGATCGTCGCTCATAGTAATTTCCAAATGCTCTTTTGTTTTGCCGAAGAGTTTTACGGAATCGAGCGTGACATTTTGGAAAAGAAAAATCGGTTTTGGATTGTCGAGACCAAATGGCGCGAAGCGATCGATCTCAGCAATGAAAGCAGGTTTTACTTTGTCGAGAGAAATAGTTGCGAGCGCCATGTTCGGATTGCTTGAAGCATTAGTTTCATCCGAAGCTGCTTGATCTGCGATTTCTCGAATCGAAACATACGTTTTGACGAGCGCCTCTTCAAGAAAATGAATTTTCTCGCGAGTCGCAACGAAACCGCCAGCAACTGTGTGTCCGCCAAACTGCACAAAGAATTCTGTATTTGCTGTCATGAGATCGACAACGTTGACACTGCCGTCAGAGCGGCATGAGCCTTTGATATGTTCGTCTTCCTCTTCAACACCCCAGACGAAAACTGGCTTGCGAAGTTCATCAGTAAGTTTGCCGGCAACGAGACCAAGTATTCCCGCTCCCCAACCAGTGCTTCCGATGACAACAACCGGACTTTCATTGCTGCGCTTAGCAAGCGTGGCCTTGGCTTCTTTCATGATTCTGGCAACAAGAAGTTTTCGCTCGTCATTTATGTTCGACAAATGTTCGGCCATTGGAATTGCTTTCGCATCTGTGTCTGCCGCAAGAAGTTCGAAAGCGCGCATTGGCGTATCCATGCGAGAAGCAGCGTTGATGCGCGGAGCAACCATAAAGGTCAGGTCATCTTCGGTGAGATGCTCTGTATCCATTTTCATTTTCTTGAAAAGCGCGCGAAGCCCCGGACGATTGTTGCGTCGCAAAACTTTCATGCCGAAGTACGAAATTGTTCTGTTCTCGCCGCGAATTGGAACCATGTCAGAAAGCGTGCCAAGTGCCGCCATGTCGAGCATCCACTTTTCCCAGCCATCGTGGATTTTGTAGTACTCGCCGTACTTTTTGACGAATGCTTGCGCAAGCTTAAAAGAAACGCCGGCGCCAGAGAGAACTTGTTCGGGATATGCTGTGGCAAACGCACCTTCAACAATTGCGTCGACATGAGGATTGATAATCGCATACGCTCTTGGCAATTCTCCGTGCGGCAAATGGTGATCAGTAATGATGACGTCGATGCCGCCAGCAGTTGCAGCTGCAGTTTCTTCAACAGCTGTAATGCCGAGGTCAAATGTAATCAAAAGCTTCACTCCTTTATCAATAAAGTCTTTGACAGCATCCATATGAAGTCCGTAGCCTTCGTCGTGTCGATGCGGAATGTAGAATTCAATGTGCTCGTAGCCGATTCGCTTGAACATATCGGACATAATCGTTGCCGCTGGAATACCATCACAGTCGTAATCGCTGTAAACGACAATTTTTTCTTTGCCTTCCATTGCTTCAAATATCCTGACAACAGCTTTTTCCATGTCTTTGAACAAATATGGATCGAGCAAATCTTCGTAGCGTGGCGTTAAAAATTTTTCAGCGTCAGCTTCGGCAGTTAAGCCGCGCACAAAAAGCATCTTGCGGACAATGTCGCCATAAGTCAGTAATAAATGCTCCGGTACATCCGGAGCGAGTTCCCACTTTTTCACAGGTCCATTTTACCATATACTGCTATATATGAATGAAACTCACCAAGACACACTTTTTACAAAGATAGTTAAGCGCGAAATCCCAGCGACTATTGTCTATGAAGACGAAGAATCATTGGCTTTTATGGATATTTCTCCAGTTTCTAAAGGGCACGTACTTCTCATTACTAAAGAGCCATACGAATGGATGCAAGATGTCCCTGACGAATTGCTTGCCCGAATGTTTACAAAAACCAAGAAAATGATGGTTGTCATGAAAAAAGCGCTCGATTGCGACTACATACAGCTTGGTGTTGCAGGCGATGAAGTCCCGCATTTCCATATTCATCTTATTCCCCGACATCGCGGAGCAAAAATATTTGGTGAACACCGGCCAGAAGCTAAGTACGAAGACGGCGAAATGCAGACTTATGCAGACAAAATCAAGAGCGCACTTTAATTTTAATGATATAATTTCTGCATGGTCAACAAAGTAATTCTCGATTACATTCATTCAGAATTTAATCGCGGCGTTCCAAAAGAAACAATAAGACAAATGCTCATCGAAAGCGGATGGCAACTTGCCGATGTCGACGAAGCAGAGCGCATCGCATATGCGACACCTGCTGCTGTTCCTCAGCCAGCCGCACCGCAGGCGACAAACATTCCTATTAGCCGCGAACAAAACACTCGCCCATTCCAAAGCACAGCTTTCCAAAACAACACGCAGCAAAATGCTATGCACAACGTAAAGCCAGCAAACCTCATGGCAGCACTTGATGCGTACAAGCAAAAAACTGCGCCAGCAGTTCAGCCTGCAATGCAGCAGTTCACACAACCAGCAGTGCGCCCGCTAACCCAGCCCGCAATGCAAAAGCCAGCTGTTCCTCTCATGGAGCGCCCAATGCAAGCAAATCCTGCCTCCCTTCCAGTTCAGCCGACAATGCAAACGCAAAATCCATTTGATCGCCCAGTTTCTGCAGTTCAACCAATTGTTCATGGAAAATCGCACTGGCGTAGCCTCAAAGTTGTTTTCGCAATTCTCTTTGTCCTTGTGGCAGGCGCTGCAGTATATGGATACTTCACTGGCTACTTTATTTCTGTCGCCAAAATGAGCGGCGATACATTTGCGGCAATTACCGAATCGAAAGGCGCAACATTTGATGCTGCGATTTCGATCGACATGACAAATGTCAAAGACGATGCTTCCCTACTCACGATGTTGCCAGGCTACTCGCCGAACATTTCATTTGCAGTCCAAGGATCGTACAGCAAAGACGAATCAAAAAATCTCCTCTCAAATGCAAGCTTCGCATTTGCTGCCGGCACATTTTCGATCAATGCAAACACAAAGCTTACTGCCGACAATCTCTACGTCTATACAACAGAAGTTCCGCCGCTTGCCCTCTTTGATCTCGCCAACTACAAAAACCAATGGCTCTCTGTTCCAGTTGGCGAAGCAGCAGACGGCACCGAGCCCATTCCTGTCATCAGCGATATTGTCAGCGACCTCTCTAAAGTTACCCAGTTCGCAGACATCGCAGCTTCTTCAACAAATCTGATAACGATTTCGCAACGATTTATGCCTGAAACAATCGATGGCGTAGAGGCATACCACTTTGGATTTACAATCAACAATGATCCAAGCCTCAACGATACACTCGGCACAATCAGCAATAGCTACGGCGAAGCTTGGATCGGCAAAGCAGATCACTTGCCACGCAAAATCACGCTCGCATTCGACAGCCAAGAAGGCCCTGACCCTGCAAGCCTCGCAAAAGTTTCCATGGTTATGACATTTACGCAGTGGGGCAATGACATTACTGTCGAAGCGCCGACCGAAAGCATTCCCTTCTCGACTATTGTCGAGAGCAGTCTCGCCCAAGAGCAAGTCAAAAGCTTTGACGAAGAATTGTCTGCAAAGCTCGTTAGTCTCCAAGGAGATGCGGAAGTATTCTTCGATGCAAATACGCTCAGCTACAAAAATTTCTGCAAATCTCCAAGTGTCGCTGCTTCTTTTGCCGAAAAAATGCTCGCAGGCTGCCGTGATGCAGTTGGCTCATATGTCATCTACTCAAAACTATCAGCCGAGAATAGCGGATTCTACTGTGTCGATGCGACAAACACTGGAATCGAAATCGAAAAAGCGCCAACAGGACTTGCTTGCCAGTAAAATAATTTTCGGCTACTGTCAAATGACTTTTGGAGTATACTTTATATGAGGCCGACTTTATTAGCATAGACGAAGACCATATATGCTTAGATGGACAATGACATTCTTAGTTATAGCGATCATCGCTGCGCTCCTCGGTTTTACTAGCATTGCAGGCGCATCGATTACCATCGCCAAGATTTTCTTCTTTATCTTCCTCGCACTCTTCATCATCAGCATCATTGCTGGCGGTGTACTCTTCAAGGGAGCAAAGAATTTGACGCTCAAGCAATAAGCTTACTGCTGCATCATCAATGCAACATAAAAAATCCCCGCATGTCGGGGATTTTTTATTTTCTACCAAAGATGTGTTTATTTATTATTTTTGAGCGATTCTCGAATCATACTAAATATGGCAAAAATGATGGCGCCGCCAAATAGAATAATGTGTGTCCAGTGCCTTTGGAAGAAATTCTGGGCTTCTTTTTCTATTGCTGCCTGCTTTGGATCTGTAGCAGCAACTGTGTCGACGCGAATGTCATACGAAAGGACGAATGGCTCAAAAGACGCCGCGCTGCTTAGTTCAGCTTTTGGCGTACCGGAAAATTGAACAGTGTAGATTGATCGCTCGGGAAATGTATATGTTACAGGCGAAATGCGAGTTACCGTTTTTTCGAATATAGATTCACCGTTCTGCAGAACTGAGACAACGCAGGTGCAATCTTCAATTGCAAAGATGTTTGCACTATCTTTGAGATCGAAGAAAATAGAAGCCGGCTCGCCGGCCACAGGACTATCGTTTGGGTCGATGTGGAGGATTGCTCCAATCGTTTGGTCTGTCTTGAGCACGTGGGCTGAGGCCTGAGGAGGCATTACCGCGAACGCGCAAGCCAATGCAAAAAGACATGATGCTGCGATAAAGAATGTTTCAAATGATATTTTTTTCATACTATTTTTATTTTTAATTGATGAAGGCTAATGCCTGTGTATGCTAGCGCTCTTGGCTACGAACAGCATGTAGAAATACGCTGCAAGCAACAGGAACAGCAAAATCGAAATGGCGATCTGATTTATGTTTTTGCCGCCGGTTTTTTTCTCGAGCAATTTAGCAAAGCGGAACGACTGAAGCGCAAGCAAGCCGAAGACGAGCGTCATTACAGCGACCGGAATTGGGCGCGATAAGTTAGTGAAATGCGAACCGACAGCAATGACATGGACTATGATGATAGCGCCAGCGAGGTAGACGAAGCGATGCAGCCTCCCCCACCACTTGCCCATCTTCTTGAAAAAGTAGTCGAACGACGTTGCAGCCATCAAGAACAAAATAAAAAGCGCGATCGCTCCGAGCCACATATCGAGGATCTGCCTGTCGCCGAGAAATGGCAGCCCAGCAAAACCTTGTAGCAAATCGAAAAAAGAAATGTACACATGCAAAAATGCAAACAAGAATGTTGAAATGCCGATTGCGCGGCGAGCATGGAGCATTGGCTTCCTAAGCGGTGCATTCGGAAAGACAAAATAGAAAGGGCTGATCAAAAGAGCAACATACAGATACCCAAAAGCCGCAAAACCAAAGAGTTCGGCAATGCGGATATTGCGGAGGTCGACAATGCTGATCTGGCTTGTGACGCCAAGGTAAATGGAAAGCGCAATTATAGCGCTCAAGATATAGACGATTGTGCGGCCGCAGCGGGCGAAAAATGGCTTTTGGTCTGCAGCTTGAGCAACGGATACGTTTTCGGGCATGGCTTATTTTAGCACATTGCATATGCCCCAGCAGAACGGCCAACTACCCTACTTTCTTGGCATTATAGAGCTGAGTATAAACAGAGATAATGACATTCCTTGTATGTTCGGGAACGGAAACATTTTTTGAAAGATCGCCAAAGGCTCTTGGGTCAAGCTCAAGATCATAAAAATCATTTCTCGTAGCGCGAGCATCTGGGCCAACTTGCAGCGACATGAGGAAAAACGAAGCCACGACAAGCGACTCCTCTCGACCAACCCTGCCTTCCGAACGATGGTAGTCAATAAAGTCGACAATGCCAGAATCAAGCACCTGCAATTCACTCCAAACAGATTCGAGAAAATCCGTGTCTTTTTGCGTTAAATCTTCTTGCGTCATAAGCTTGAGGGCAACATCGTTCAATACCAAATGAGACTCAGGCTTTATGCTCAGTGTTTTTTCGAGTTCAGCTTCCATTTTTTTATTTTGTTCAAATTTTGGATTCATATATTTATTCTTGCGCATATTCACCCGCCGTCGCATACTCATTTTCTGACACAACAGCTTCTTTTTGCTGAAGCAGTCTTTCCATTTCCCTATTGAATTTATTGAGCAATATCTGCGACTTGTGCGTAATCATTTCTTCAGACGCACCTTGAACAACATAGTAGCCATCGCGCACTTCTCCTCCGCGATCAAATAGAGAATCTTGCGGACGGCCATCCATAATACCGCCATAGTTTTCATGCTTCATGACATCGAGGACAGCTTTGGCATTGACCGAACTATTGTTCGTGCCTTGCGGTCCTTTGAGGAAAATGTTGTTGGTGCGTGCGAGTGCGTTTACAAAACTTGGTTGTTGAGCTTCAAAAAGCGCTGACTCGGAAATAGTAATAGAATTCTTGAAGTCAGCAGACGCCAGCTCTTCTTCGCTTATCAATTTTTTGTTGCGCATGATATCGATATTCTCTCCAGTATCGACATACTCGCCTTTTTTATCGACAAAGCCTCCACTAAATTCACTTTCGACAAATGAAGCATTATGCTGGCTGACAGCATCCATCATTCCCCTCTTGAGCTTAGCCCACTCAAAAACAATTTCTTTTTCTTTTGAGGAATCGAATCTATCTTTTATCGCGCCAGTAGTGATGAGCATATCTTCAAATGCCTCGGCAGAATCCGGTACTTCCGCAAATTGAACATGGTTCGGGAGATATTTCTCTGAAACCTGTATTGCTACGCCTGCATGGTGCGCAGTTAAAATAGCTTTTTCAAATTGCTCAATCGAATCTGTTGCCATGCCTTTTATCTCGCAGCGGACGCCACCTTGCCGAGTGTCGCTGAAATGATCAAGCTGCTTTTGGTGGATGATTTTTGTTGCGCGGATATTTTTTCCTGCTTCTACACCGGAAAGCTGCGCCATTGTCATAGTGTTGTTGAGAAATTGCATGTTTTCATCTACTCTAAGGCCACTATCGCCGCCGAGGCTCAAATGGTAGCCGCGAGGGGCATTTTCGTACTTTGTAAAATTGAGATCAAAAAGTCCCGCTTCCTGCATCAGCCTCACTTCTGCCATGACCATATAGGGATTATATGTTGGCTTTGGCGCAAATTCGTGGACGCCACCCAGACCCCTGCCGATATTTGCGGCTTTACTAATGAGCTCACTATCTTTTTTGTATCCAAATGCGCTTTCCTTGTTATATTCATCGACAATAGATTGGGTAGCTTCGTACTCTATTCCCATAGAGACATGGGCGCCGTCTGGTATACAAGTCGGATCATACTTATCGAGAACATTTCCGATTCTTTCAAGCTCGCGCGCTAGCGCTTCCGGATTACCAAGTCCTTTTGCTGCAACTGCCAATGTAATAAGGTTTTTTCCTTTATTTCCGTATTTTGATTCGAAAACTTCGAGGCTTTCTTGGATTTGCGGCGGCAAATGTTCTTTTTCGTTTTCAACCATAAATGAATCTTCTATATTCTTCAGCCGTCCCAGTTTTATTTCCTTATTTTCTAGACTGTCTTGAGCCCTAATATCTTCAGCCGCTGAATCAAGAATAATCGAGTGCGCATTTTTACCATTATACTTTTCCCTGATAGACGGGAAATTCGTCATGATTTTTTCAATATGCTCAAAATTCAAGCCTTTGGCCCTCCTCTTGAATTCGATAAATACTTTTTCCTGCATCTCAGGGCTATTAAGTTCTTCTTCCTTAATATCGAAAGTCTTCAAAACATGATCAAACGAGAAAGGAGATTCTCGGGCTGAAATGGTCGGCAACGCCAACAGCATTTTCTCGCGGACAACTTCATATGGAACAGAAAACTTTTCAGCCAAATTACAAACTTCTTCTGTTGTAATATTTCCATTTCCGATAGCATGAGCCATTCTGCCAATTCCTTCCGTGGCAACCTCTTGCATTTCTGGCCCTGCTAATTTCTCACGCGGAATATCCAAATATCCAAGAGTCCACACTATCGAATGTGGATATGATGTCGCGATGAATTTTTTCAATCCCACCAAAGCCTGCTCCTGAAATTCAGGAGTGTGCTTTTCTTCATCTGTTATGCCAAAGCCTGCAAAAACATCTTGTAGCTCATAGAAATTACCTTCCTCTAGAAAGATTTTCTTGCCTATTTCTTTTATTTCCGCTTTTGTCGATTCTTCAATTGGTGCGGCATTCAAGTCACGGAGTATTGACCTAGTATCGTTTTTATAACTATCAAAAATACCTGAATTGGCAATTGTCTCTGCGTCAACATTCTTGAACTTATCTAAATATCCAAGCACGGTTCTCTGCTGTCCGCTTTCCAGAAGTGCTTTCATTAGGTCCTCGCTGAATTCGCCTTTCTCTGCCCGCTTGAGCGCACTTTCGACTACATAGTGCCTTGAAGCAGTACTGTCGGCAGTAGCGACCAAGGCAGCAAGAACAGGCTCGCTGATTCCTTCATTCCTGTTGTATATAAAATGAGAATCATGTGAAGCTAAAATGTCGTCCGCAAATCGAGTCTTCATCAAAGATTCAAGCTCAGATTTTGTAATATTTTTCCCAATGTAATGACCTAGCCTTTCGAGGTCTATTTTTTCATCTCTGAATTTGTCTTTGCCAAAATAATTCTCTAAGTGCGACAAATCTTTTTGGGCAAGGAGCGCAATCTTTGACTTGCGGATAAAATCTGAATCTCGGCTCGGACGATCTTTCTCATCAAGGCTGTAGTCTTCACTAGCCGCGATCGCTGCCTTCATTTTTTCTTTGAGCATTTCTTTTGCCTGCCTTATTGTGTCGACTGGATTTTCAACAAGAATTCCCTCGGCAACCTGCTTCCTTTTTACATCTTCATATAGTTCCTGCATCGCCTCGGCTTCATACGCTTCAAGCGGAACATCATCCGGCTTCAGGATTTGCAGCATTGGCAAAATTTCTTTTTCATACTTTTCTTGGGCAGGATCTGTTTCAGGCTGATCGGACTCGGCAACAGCTTCCCCTTCATGAAAGGCTCCAAGCTGTGTGAGCGCTTCACTTTTTAGATTTTCGGCTTCTGTATTTATCTCGCGTAACTGATGGTCAAAATTGATTTCGCTCTTGGCTGCAAAAACATCAGCTTGGTTTTGCAAATTGAACTGCGCGGCAATTGCGTCGATCTTGGAGTCATCTGCGCGGAAAGCTGCTATTTTTTCTTCGATTTCGTTTCCAATTTTTTGGCGAAGCTGTTCGAGCTGTACTTCTGTTGCTGGAACTTGCTCAAGCGAAATTAAAGCAGCATTTTCCTCTTCGATTGGTGGTTTTTCATTTTCCATATTACATCATCGACTTCAATCCGCGCTTAACTTCGTCGATCTTTTTTTCTTTGAGTTTGAGGCTGAAGAGCTGCATGAGATGCATTTTTTTCTGCCGAAGAACATCAAGTTTTTGATTGAAAGTTTCTTGCAGTGCAGCGAGCTTTTCGGCTGTTTTCCCTTCGGCGTTCATAGACAAATAGTACCATTCAGGACGTGCGGCTACCAGCAGATATTTTTGGAGTTAAAATCTTTCTCAATTATTCCTAAAGACCAATCCACAACCTGAGTCCCGCAATTTTATATGGAGCATATAATGCCTGCATATGAGAGTATTAATTATTGAAGATGACCCAGAAATATTAGTAATGCTGACGTCGTACTTGGAAACTGCCTGCTTTGCGGTTGATGCTTGTAGCGACGGCGCGCAAGGCTCGTTCTTGGCGAGGACCAACGACTACGACATCGTCATTTTGGACTACATGCTACCAAACAAAGACGGCTTGCGCATTTGCCACGAAGTTCGCGAAGCTGGCAAAACAATGCCTCTTCTCATGGTTACGGTGCGAAGCCAGATTTCGGATAAAGTCGAACTTTTGAATAAAGGCGTTGATGACTACGTAACGAAGCCATTTTCATTCGAAGAAATTATTGCGCGTATTAATGCTTTGCTTCGGAGGCCAAAAGCGATTGATGCTCCTGTAATGAATGTCGGCAGCATTACGATCGACGCCGCGAAGCAGCGTGTCCTCAAGGGCAATAAAGAAATTTACCTGACGCGCAAAGAGTATTCCCTGCTTGAGTATTTGGCACGCAATGAAGGGCATGTTGTTTCGAGAGGGACAATAATGGAACATGTCTGGAATATGGAAAGCGATCCGTTTTCAAATACAATCGAGGCGCACATCTTCAATCTGCGCAAAAAGATTCGCCGCGGCAAGAATGATTTGATACGCACTGTCCCAGGCCGCGGCTATATGCTGAGCGGGAAATAGTGATGGGATTAGCACGTGAAGTTCACTTTATAAAAAATTTATCAGGGCTTCATGTCGCCCTGCCATACTGTTTGGGCAATCCAGACGGTCGAATGGATTTGCTTTATCAAAAGTTATATCATATCCATATGTCACATATCATCGAAAAAATCCTCAATGACGAAACCATGCGCACCAAATCCGACGTCACCAAACTATCGCTGAATGAGGGAGAGTTTGAGCCGTGGTGGAGCTAACTAAATAAAGAAATAATGAAAACTCTTCTCATGAGCACAAAATCAATGATCACTGCCTGCCAAAAGTGGTACATGAAGAGTGCTCATTATTTCTATCTACGTTTTCTGAAACCAAAGTCTATAAATGAGGATGAAAAAAGAAGTGAAGGTATTCTTACTCTTCTATTATTTATTGCCTTAATAATCAATGCATTTTTCGAAATAGTTCTTATTTTCCTGCACCTCAGCGTTAATAACTATGAAGGAATACCGTTAACTGTATTCTCATTAATATTTGCGTTCTTTATTTTACTATTTATAGCCGCCAGAAAGGGTTACCATTTATTTGCTGGCTATTGTTTTGTATTTCTAATTCTTGCTTCAACAATTTACGGCAGTTATATGTGGGGAGCAAGTTTGCCAATGGGACTACTTTCATATGGACTAGTGGTGACTATTGCGAGCATAGTAATTAATAGTAGATTTGGTTTTATTATTGCCCTGATAGCTTGTTCGTCAATTGTAATAACTGGACTACATGAGCACTCTAGTCAAATTATTCCAGAATGGAAACAGGCGGCTATAGAAAAACGCGACGTTATAAGCTACGGCATCATGATCGGTCTCACCGCCCTACTCTCTCGGCTATCAAACAAAGAAATGGAAAAATCACTTAAACGCGCGAGGACATCCGAGCAGGCACTCAAAGAAGAGCGAGACAATCTCGAAATCACGGTTCAAGAAAGGACTAGGGCGCTCCGCGAATCAGAGCGGGAGCGCATGCGCGAACTGTATCGCTTTGCTGAATTCGGCAAGCTCTCCGGCGGCATCTTCCATGACTTGCTCAACCCGCTGACTGCCGTTTCGCTCTCTGTCGAAAAACTTTCAGCAGACAGCAGCATCAAAACCAGCAGCAGCGAAGAAGCTGTTCGTTCGCTCAAGACCGCAGTTAGCGCAACCAAGAAAATGGAGCAATTTATGGCCACTGTAAAAAAGCAGATTCAGTCCAACGACATGCGCGGCGCATTCTCTCTCAATGAAGAAATCGAAGACGCAATCGAACTCATCAAGCACAAGGCCATAAAAACCAATACCTCGATCATTTTTGATTCCGCCGCTTCGCACCAAACATACGGCAATCCCCTCAAATTAAACCAAGTCATCACAAATCTTCTTATTAATGCAATCGACGCAGGAGCCACAGAAATTATTGTTAGCCTTTCTGCTTCGCCACAACTAGAAAATAAAATCGTCTGCATAATCAAAGACAATGGCAGCGGCATGCCGCCCGACATCTCCAAAAACATTTTCACGCCATTCTATACAACAAAAGAAAAAGGCATTGGCCTTGGGCTTTCAACAACGAAGGACATTGTCGAAGAGCACTTTGGCGGATCGATTGACTGCCAAAGCTCTACAGGGAACCAAAACGACAGCGGCACCAGTTTTACTATTATTCTTTCATCACATGATTTCAATTCTCCATCCGTTAACAGAATCGAAGAAACAGAAAATAGCTGAGAGCATTAAAAACGCTTGGCTTTTCTTGGTGGAAAATCAGCAACGAAATGGCAAGTTTGCAGGTATTGCCTTTGCCGACTCAGTCGCTGGAGCACCGGCAAAAGAAGCTTCATCGCCAACTCCTTTTACGACTTCTGTTATTCTGAGCTCACTCAGAAACCTCAATGGCTCTGACTTTGTAGACCAAGAGCAGCTGGCAGCGCTCGCGAGCAAAGCCGCAAACTATCTCCTCAGCCAAAAAGACGAAACGCTTTTTGCGTGGAACTACTGGGAAACAGGCAATGACAAAAGGCGTACCCTGCCTCCAGATATGGACGACACAGCACTTGCCGTTGCATCGCTGCAGCTCTGGCAGCCAGAATCCTTGGACGGAGAGGCTTTGGCAAACCTAGTCCATGCATTGCTTATGGCCGAAATATCGGCCGGCGGCCCGTACAATACTTGGCTGAACGATTTCAAAAAACACGACGTATGGGCAGACTGCGACATTGGCGTCAATGCAAACATTGCTTTTATGTCTTCACTACTCGGCATTACGCTCAAGAATCTCAATCAATACTTTGAGGAAGCAGTACTGTCAGGCAAGCTTTCATCGGCATATTACCTCTCTCCACTCGTGCTCTTATATTTTATTTCTCGCGGCTACGGTGGCGACAAAAAGGAACTGTTCGTTGAAGCAATTGAAAAAGAACGAATAGCAGACGGCACGTGGGGCTCTCCCATGCATACTGCCCTCGCGCTTTCTTCCCTTCACAATTTTGGGAAAAATATTACGGGCGAAAATGAAGCGATCGATTATATCGTCGAGGCGCAGCAGAGCGGCCGCTGGGAAAAAGAAATATTCTACCTCGAGCGCAGAAATCCAGAAGATCGCTGGTATCACGGATCAGAAAGTATATCGACTGCACTTTGCATTGAAGCTTTATCTCTATTGTTAGTGTCGGCGAAAAAAGAAATTAAGCCGAGCCAGACTGCCCAAACAGAACCAAAACATTTTCAAGCTGAGGCAGACAGCATCGCCGAAGAATTCGCTAATCGTGCTTCGGCTATTTCAGAAGAATATAAAATACTCGCAGAAAAATGGATCGCCAAGATGTTTGCGCATGACTGGATTCGAGACAGCATTCTGTTTCCTTTTTTCTTGAACCACAACCTTATCTCTACGCAAGCAAATACAGAGAAAGAAGTAGCACAGCAAGAGCTATCCGCTCTGTCTTTAGCAAATCTCTTCGGCTGGATCGGCTACACAATCATGGACGATATCATGGACGAGGATGCGCCAGCTAGCATGATCCCCTTCGCAAACTTTTGCCTGCGCGAAATGAATATGCTGTTTGCAGAAAACCTTAGTGCCGAAAACATGCGAACTGCAAAAGAGCTGCTGAACGAAATAGACAAAGCATACAGTTTTGAGCAATCCCAAAGAGCCAAGGCAACCAAAGACGCTTTCCGAATCCCATTCCCACCGCAAGATAATCAACAAACAGAATTTCAACTGATGCCTAAATCCATCGGTATAGCTATAGGTGGTCTTAGCCTTTTTAACAATAGCGAAGCTTTAATCAACTTCTTCAGGTACTTTCTGCGTGCGAAGCAAAATAGCGATGACGCCGAAGACCTGATAGACGATCTCGCACGCGGCCATATTACGCCAGCAGCTTCTCGGGTACTAGCCGCCTTCCGCGCAAAATACCCACGCCGAGAAATGTATTCAATTTCAGTAGATAGAGATTTGCTGCTGTCGATTTTTTGGAATGAAACCTACCCGCTGCTTTTCCAAGAAATGAACGAGGACCTCAGCAAAGCAGCAATAGCCATCGCTGAACTACCACTTCGTGAAGACAACTACTTCATGAGGCTAACAAATAAACTACAAACAGCAATCCGCCGAACAAATGATGAACGGCGGAAAGTGCAAGATTTTTTGAGCGAGTACTAACTGAGCAGATGCGCTGTGGCTACGGGTTGAGCAAAATGTACTTCTTCGTACTTGGCCCGAAAATACCTGTTCCCTTCTTTAAACCCACAGGAATAAGGATTTCTTTAGCGTGGGCATCTTGGAATTTGACGAGGGCAGCCTTGGTTGCTGGACCAAAGTAGTTAGTTTCCTTGCCTACAGAACCAGCACCTGTTTTTGCTACGGCAAAACCGTGTGCATTCAAGTATTTCTGAAGCTCAAGAATAGACTTAGCTGTCATGCCTGTTTTGAGGTTTCTGGTTTCGGCAAAGAGAGCTGGGTATGTTTTGGAAAAATCTGCCGCTCCACTTGTTGGAGTTTCTGGATCTGGATTTGTAACCGGCGGAACAATTGGTGGAACAATAGGCGGCACGATTGGAGCATTTGGATCTATCGGAATAGGAATTGGAATAGAATAACCCCAACTCCCCCCTCCGCCTCCACCACCACCTTCTTCAACAGGAATCGTCTCGAGCAAACCGGTTGTCGTATCCAAAATCGAAACCAAATTGTCTTGGAAACGCGTAACGTAAATGTCAGTACCGTATACACCCATGCCAGCCGGAGAGTGGCCGACGACGACAGTGCTATCGACAGTATTGTCGCTCGAATCAATTATCGAAATAGTGCCATCATCAAAATTTTCAATGTAGATTTTTGTGCCGACGACAGCCATACCACGCGGACCATTGCCGACATCGATTGTCTCAGTGACTCTGTTTGTCGCCGTATCAATAACAGAAACATTGTGCGATCTGTAGTTTGCCACATAAACAATATCGTCAAGTACGATGACGCCACGAGGACCTTCTGAATCTCCGGGCAATAAAATCGTATCGGAAATTGTATTATCTGTAGAATCAATAACCGTGATCGAGTTGCCGCCTGAATAATTTTGATCGCCGAAGTTCGCGACATAGAGATCAGTGCCGTGCGCCTTAATACCACGAGGATATGCGCCGACAGGAATAGTTGCAGTGACTGTATTATTTGTTGCATCAATAACTGAGACAGTATTCGATGCGCCGTTTGTGACATAGACTTCTGTGCCGATAGTCGTCACGTAGTACGGACGCAAGCCAACAGAAACAGTCGTCGCAACAGTGTTGGTACTTGTATCAATTACCGAAACAGTATCAGAACCGGTGTTTGCAACGTACATATATATTGTTCCGGAAACAGTTGCAGCAGAAAGGCCATACGGTTCGTCGCCGACATCAATAGTGTCGATTACGGTATTATCTGAAAGACGAAGAACCGAAACAGTGCCGTCGCCTTGGTTGGCAATATATGAATAGTCGACAGCATCAACGGTTACTGCCGCAGACGCCTGGTATGGATTGTCCCCTACTTCAATTTCTACATAGCCGCCGATAACAATATTTTTTGAGTCGCCGATATTTCTTGTGATAAATGAATTCTCAGCGACAAATGAACCTTGTGATGAAGGAATGTCGTACGCAGTTTGTGTAATCGTATTTGCAAAATCAGTAACCGATGCGCTTGTAACCGACGAAACAGCAAGGTCCGGTGTGCGATGCCCGGAGCCAACTGTGTACGTTCCCGAAAGCGTTGAGCCGGAAACGTTTGAAAGTGTCGCTGAACCGCCGGAATTGAGCGCGACCGTCATTGTTGAGCCGGGTTTTATATTTCGATCAAACGTTGCGGTGATGTTTATTGTTTGGCCTGTAGTGTATGTACCGGAGGCTGCAGTAGAAGTAAAAGATAGAAGTGCTGGAATCGCATGCGGGAGCTGCGAACTATCTAAGACAAGCATTCTGTTATCGATCGAAATGTATACCTTGTCCCCAACAACTGCGGCATAGCCTGCACTCACACTATCTGTGTCAACAGAAGCAACAATAGCATCAGTCTCAGTATCGACAATATCGACAGCCCCGCCAGTGCTTCGCATAACGTAGAGGTATTTACCTAAAACAACCATATGAACTGGCTCATTTGAACTTGGTATTGTTTCGACAACGGTATCTGTGGATGTATCGATAGCACTTATTGTTCCCGAGCTAGCTCCTGTCGAATAGACTTTTGTGCCGACTGCCACGATGGCATATGGGGTTGCTCCAACTGGTATAGTGTCTATCTCCGTATTGGTAACTGTATCAATAACGGTCACTTGATTTTGATTGTTATTGTTAGCAACGTACAATTTTGAACCGACAGCAACACTGTAATAAGGAGAACCAATCGACGTAATTGTATCCACAACAGTTTCGCTAATCGTATCGATGACACTAATAGTATGTGAGCTATTGTTATTGACGTAGAGCATCGTGCCAACCTGAGTAAATCCAGCGGGGTTATTCCCGACTGTTAGTGTTGTCGTAACTGTGTCAGAATTTGTATCAATAATAGAAACGGTATTTTCGCCATAGTTACCAACATAGACCTTTTGTCCAACAACATGAATGAGCGATGGCGACACACCGACAGTGACTACTTCAACCTGTGCATATGTATCAATGTCAAAAACTTCAATACTACCCTCCTCTACTACATACAGTTTTTTCTCGGCAATAATGAGATTGTATCCTGTACTTGCCAATGAAATTGTAGTGAGTACAGCGTCACTCGCAGTATCAATGACAGTAACCTTACCGTCAGAACTAGACTCATTAGCAGTTAAGACAAAAAGCTTGGTGCCGTAGCTTCTCGAAAAAGTTGGACTATAGCCAGCAGTCACCGGCACCGCATACTCAACTGGTAGTTCAACAATAGCCGCCTGTTCCTGCAATCCAATCAGTGATTTTAGTGTGGTTGCGCCTGGTGTGTATGAAAAAACAATAGCATCGCCGGGATCCAAAGCAACATTTGGCTGTACAGACAACGTCACGCCATTTATGGCAACACTTGAGACAGAAACATCTTCACCGTTTACGTTTATCGCAAAATCGCCAACACTCGGAACGGATGAAGTATCCAGATTGTGGCGATACTCAATGTATATTTTTTGAGTGTCCGCATACGCTCGGTATTTTTTTGTATAAATATAGCTTCCACTATTTTCTACGGTAAAAGTAGTTCCACTGTCATACGTTGCTTCCGTGATATCAAGCTCGACAGCGTCGGCAACAACTATCCATGGGTCGTCTGTCGTAAAATTAAAGTTTGTCGTTGTTTCGTTTTGATAGACAATAGATTTTGTACCTTGAATAGTTCCTATGTTGTCACTACCAGGGCCATTGTCATAATACGTTGCATTGCCGGTAACAGTTCCCTCGTTTCCGCCAGAACCATAGAAACGAGCATCGCCGTCGAATGTTGCGCTGGGAAGAATATGAAGTTCGTCTAGATTGTCGTAGTCAGGCAACGTTAGTGCTGGGTCAGTTGCGTCGGAATCAAGCCAGTAGTTGCCGAGTTCAGATGGAGACTGGTTCACGGCATTGTTGAAATAGTACGAAACCGGTTCGACAGAATACGCCTTGTTTGCAACAAGCGCTAATACAAATATTCCGACGATCGCACCGATTTTTAATAACCTTTTCATGTCAGGTTATTATACCATATGGAAATAAAGGCACATTTGAAAAGCCCCGCATTGCGGGGCTTTTACCTAAGAGTTGTTTAAAGCAGTTTAGCCATCAATACCGCAATGACCTAAATTGCGGAAGAGACCGACATTGAGGTTTACGTATCTCTCGTTGCGCGGCGGCTTTTCGCTCACAATCTTCACGTCCTTCCAGCAGCCGAACTGACATGGCGGCTCATAGACATTGCTCAGAATGATAGATTCAATAGTTGTCCCAATTGAAGCCGTAAGATAATTGCGATGCGTTCCGTCAATCAAGCATGATTGGCCGGTATGCATTTCTACCAAGGGCGGAAGATAGTGCGCAACAGCTAGATTGCCGCAGGCAGTCTTTCCGATGACAATGAGTGCCGTACATTTGGCAAAACCCCTGTTGATGTGAAATCCATTGAACAAATCGCTGACAACTTCGATAAGCCTTTGGTACTTTTGCCGCTCAACAAATGTTTGAGCAACATTGAGGTTTGTTGGATCCAAGCGGTAGTGCTGGATCTTGGCATCTTTGTAGGGCTGTATTGATGCATCGCCTTCCAAAGTAACGTTACGGAGCAAACCTTCAAGGTATGGCTCTGGCATTATCTTCAGTTCTACGACGGTGACAATATCGCGAAGTGGAACTATTCGATCCACTTCAAAAGCGGAAATGGGCATTTTCAGCCCAGTGCGGGATTCGAATTCATCCCTGAGTATTGGATCTTTCATATATGTTTGGTTTTTAGTGAGCTTTGTTGTGAAAGAGTCTACCTTTATCTAGCCCAAAGATCAATTAGATAAAGTCTTTATCTTGCTGTACAGCTCTGGCCAATCATAAATACGAATAGCGGTTGAATGTTCGTCAATGTCTTCATTGTATCCCCAAGAAAAAAGAAAAAGATGTTTGACTGCAGGGGCAACAGATATGAGCTTATCCAAATCATCATCGACAAATATTTCGATGCCGAGCTCTTGGCATGTCGGCAATTTGCTTTCTTTGCATCCGTAAAAAGGAATATCAAGATTGTTAATCGTTGCCCACTCTTTTGCAATACCAAGCTCCTCGTCTGTTGCGCGCGACGTAATAATAAAAAGGTCGTGGCCATCTGCCTGCAATTTGCGGATGAAATCTATTGCGTCAGGAACAGCTGTTGCTTGCAGTCCAAGTTCGCGCGTGCCGTATATTTTTTTCTGGAGGGTTCGGTATTGCTCTAGCGTCAGCAAGCCCTCGCCGACGACAATCTCTTTCTTGAATTTTTCTTCAGGAATAGAAACGCCGAACATTTGTTCGGCGCCAAGCTTTTTGAGCTTGCCGCAGTCTGCTATTACTCCGTCAAAATCAAGGCCGATTTTCATACATTAAAATTCTCGATACCTTGCATTGCCAGGATGGCCAAACAAATGCAGCAGCAGATCTTTGTCCGACCCAAAATGAACCCTGCTGACTTCGTACTTATTTTCGGCAAGTAAAGTATTTTCAAGCTGATCAAAAAAGGCAATGCCAATTTTGAATGGAGCAAGCTTGTGCGAAAGATGGGCAAACGGGCAAAGCACAATACGATTCTCTTTTGTTTCGAGGCAAAACTTTTCTATCTCTTTGGCAATCTTTGGAATGACGTGCTCGAAATCATCTTCCTGCTCGACAGTGATCCAAGCAACGATACACTCCTCGTGATCAAAACTATTGTGAGTAATTGCTTCAGGCGCAACATCTACGCCGCGAGTCGAAAGCCCGCTGATGTTTGCATTAAACTTTTTGCAATGAAAAAGGATAGATCTCATTAATAGTATTATACAGACTTACTTATTTTTCCTGCTTCATCTGCAAGTTCTTCTTCAGATGGATTTGAACGCGCTCCTCCTTCATAAGAACGAGAAGTAATATCGTCAGGATGATGCATTGGAATTATATGTATGTGAGCATGCGCAACATCATAACCTGCCAACACTAAACCAACTTTATCAGGAGAATATATATTTTTAATTACTTGTGAAAGTTTTTTAACCACAAGAAAAACATGACTATAGATTGTCTCTTCCATATCGTAAAAATCAGCGACATGAGTTTTTGGAATAACCAACACATGCCCTGGGTTGATCGGGTGTTTGTCCATAAAAACCAAGCATTGATCGTCTTCAAATACTTTATGCACCTGCCCTTCGCCTTTTATTAAGCTACAGAATCTACAGTTTTCCATATTAGATATAGTAACATTTTCATTATCTAGAATAATTAGTGGGAGGCCGATCAGACTACGTCTTTCCGGCACTCTCCAAAAATATAGTCGCTACGCTCGTTATTTTTGGGAGCCTATCGGGAATTGAACCCGAATCGAGAGTTCCACAAACTCCAGTGTTAACCATTACACCATAGGCTCCATGTGGTAGCAGGATTTAACCCCGCCCGTGATTTATAGCAAAAAATGCTTAAATAAGCCAGTTTTTGACCCAATCGTTTAGAAAAGCGGGATCTGGTCGACTTTGGCCGCTACGATGAAATCGTTCTCCGAAAGCCCCTTGATCGAGTGAGTGTATAGCTCGAGCTTTACGCGATTGTAGGAAATGTGAATGTCCGGATGGTGGCCTTCCATTTCGGCGACGTCGGCAACGCCTTCGACAAATGTCATGGCTTTGACGAAATCCTTGAATTGGAACTTTTTCGAAATCATTTTGCCGTCTTCAGACATCTCCCAGCCGACAACTTCTGTCATGTAGCTTTCAGCTTCTTCGCGCGTGAGCGGCGGAACTCCCCCTTCGCAGGACTGGCATTTCTTTTTGAGTAGGTCGTGATTCATATTTTCTTTATATAAAATTAATTAGCAATTCATCTCGCTTAGTTACACTTATCTCCGAGCGGCTGACGAGCTGCTTTGCCGGAAAAGCCTCGGCTGTCTGTGCAGTAGAAATTACCAGACACATCGCGCACGACATAGCTCCAAGCAGTGTCAGCATCTGTGCAGACTGGCAGCTGGTAGCCCGATGCCAGTACTTTGCTCGATATGAAAGGAATAGTCAACTCAGTATTGTTTTCGGTTTCCTCCCCTTTCTTGATGCAGACACCTTTGTATGAACTTTGGTTAATTCCTTTGTAGACGCTTGCAATCGTTCGGACATCAGAGAAAAATCCCTGCAATCCTTCAGGAAGATCGGCAGCTGCATCTTTTTTTGAAAGATCTGCAAAAGGAACGACGAGCGAAGGAATATTGATTGTCGGAGGAAGATCGAATCGGTCATACGAAAGAGAAAAACGAACCCGGACTGGAACCGTATACTCTTTTACTTTGTAGCCAAAGACAAATGTGGCCTTCTTCACTTTACCATCTGGACCAATCGTCACTTCGCCTGTCGGCGGTTCTGTGTAGGACATTGCCGGATATTTCGGACCGATGCTGCCAGTGATGCCGAGCTTGTCGCCAGTAATAAATATTGAAGTGAAATAATTTACTAAAGCATCTGGATAGCTAACCGTAACAATAGTATCTCCAGTTGGCTGCTCAACTGATCCGGTTGGCACAGCAGCACTTATGTACTGAGAAAGCATTCTCGAAAAACCTTGATTGTACAAAGAAGCTCCGCCAAAAAAACCATACGCAAACATTGGCACTTCAGATCCCTCGTCGAATCGAACCCAGTTTGCTCCTTGATTAGCGACAGAACTATCGAAGATCGCCGAACTTTCCGAAAGCTTCACATAGAGAGCGTTGCTGATGAGTCGGCTCGTCGAAGTAAAATCAACAGGATTATTCCCAGGGACAGTAATCTTGGTGACGAATTTAACTTCATTTTTCTTGGAGCGAAAATCGAACCAGTCATCAACGCCCATATATGCGCCTTTCATGGTTGATGTTGTCTGCCTGCCTCCAATACCACCAAAAGTACTGATGAGAACTTTGTCAGACAGAAGAAGTCCGGCTGGCGCACTGATATCGTATTCGCCCGAATACTGAATCGATTTCGCCACCTCAGTCTGCGCAGAAAGTTCAGCAATTTTTTTGCTTGGATCATTCAGGATTGGCGACAAGAAAAAGTAAGCTGCCCCGCCGAGTATAAGCAATCCAAAAACAACAAGTATTGGGAGTAGTTTGTGGTGCTCCGGCTTTTTGGCAGCATCTTTTGTGCGATTTTCCGTAATTTTTACTTCCTGAAAAACAGATTCAGCGCCGGACCCAGGCATTAATCCGCCAACTGGAACAGATTGTAATATTGAGTGTGCTGGATCGCCCGATGGATTAATTGGCTGCGCAGGAGGAGTATGAACCGCGCTTTCTTTGCTTGGATCACGCAGTACGTTTTGGACGGCTTCTTGATTGATTGATTCCTTTTGCGGAATCGACGTCGCAACAGGAGCAACATATGGCATGCCGGAAGTGCCTCCGTGCATACGCTCAGTCACAACCCGAAGCGCATCCGCAACTTCGAGCGCTTTCCAGCCAGCAGCAACAAGTGCCTCGCTAATCGCCTCATGCGAGACGCCGCGCTTCACTTCATTTTCAATGTATGCGATTAGGTCGTTGGTTAACATAAACTAGATTTTTGCGGCACTGCTTTCGCCGAATTTTTTCATATCTTCAAAAACGCTGAGCACGACAGGATTTTGGCTTTCAGTGCGAAGCCAGATGCCATTGATGCAAGCGTCGAGCGAGTCAACGACAGCAGGACAAGGACCTCCCGCTAAAATCATGTCGGCAGAGTTCGAGCTAATCGGATACGTAACAGAGAAGCCGACAACTGTCGTTCCCGATTTTTCTTCATCAAAAGTCCAATCGGACGGATAAATGAAAACGGTGTCCCCATTCAACGTGAATGCATTCCAGATAATATCTCTTGAAACTTCAGGAATGGTTTCGCTTGCCTGATCGCTCGGCAAAACTGTCACCGCTCGATTCTTCGTCAAGAAAAAAATGCCGACGGCAATTGCAGCCAATACAAGGAGCGTTGCGAGAACATTTTTTTGCATGCGTCTATTATAGCGCCCCTGCTCGATTGGAGAAAATAAAAACACGGGATTAGCCGTGTTTTTATTTATATGTTGCCATATTTCAGTATTGCCATACTTTGTGCGCGGGAGAAGACTTGAACTTCCATTCCCTTGCGGGAGCTACCACCTCAAGGTAGTGCGTCTACCAGTTTCGCCACCCGCGCATGCTTTCTGCCCATTGCTGCTTATTTGCAAACTATCGATTTTGCTTTTGTAGTATACAGATTCCTCGGCTTTTATCAAGAAGGTAGAAATCTGCCAAAGAAAAAACCGGCAATACCGGTTTTTTCACTAGGAGTCTTATTCTGCAGCAGCTTCTTCTGTCTTCCCTTCCTTTGCTTCGATGACTTCCTCTTCGTGCTTGCCTTTGAGTGTGTACATCTTCATCTTGCGGGCGACTTCGCGAGCTGCTTTTTCGCGGACGTAGTAGAGCTTCGAGCGTCGGACGCGAGCGCGTTTGACGACTTCGATCTTGTCGATTGTTGGAGAGTAGAGCGGGAAAACACGTTCGACGCCAACGCCGCTTGCTACCTTGCGGATAGTAAACGTCGCACCAGCTTCTGTGCCGTGCTTGCGGGCCAAAACGAGGCCTTCAAAGGCCTGAAGACGGACCTTGCCCTTATCTTCAATCTTTGACCAGACGCGAACAGTATCGCCTGAAGAAAATTCAAGCTTTTCGCGGTCAGCGCTATTTATAGGTGTCATTACTTTAACTGCCATAGATGCCCGTTACTTTAGCATGGAAGTTCAACCTGCGCAACTTGGGCGACATCCTTGAATTCCTTTGGCGCTGGCGCCTCAAAAACCCTTGTATTTCCCTCTTTATCTACATAGCTAAGCTTGGCGGCATGGAGCATGAGCCTCGGAAAAGCCGCAATCGTCTTTTCATCGCCATAGAGCTTGTCGCCGCCGACTGGGTGGTTGGTGAAATTCATGTGGACGCGGATTTGGTGTGTTCGTCCTGTGCGCGGCTTGATGAGAATGAGACTCCACTCAGTAATGTCCGAGGGATTGCTTGCGCTGCCGCGAGTTTTGCCAAGCACACGATAGTCAGTAACAGCATCGCGAAGTTCACCGCGCGTTCCCCTGCCGCCAAGGAATTTTCGGAAATCATTTTTTGAGCGGCCAATCGGAACAGCGATCGAACCGATATTTTCCTTAAAGCTGCCGCGAACGATTGCCAAGTACTCTTTCTTCATCGTGCGATCTTGGAATTTTTCTTTGAGCATGTAAAAAGTTTCATTGTCTTTGGCAATAATCATGACTCCGGAAGTATCTTTGTCGAGACGATGGACGATGCCAGGGCGATGAATCTTGAGTTCGCTGCCAACGTATTCATGCGAAGGAAGCGCACAATCAACGACGACACTTTTATTCATTTTGATGACAAGCGGCTCGCCAACATCTCTTTTGACTTTCTTTTCATTGAGCAAAAAGTCCGCGAGCGTTTCTTCGCAATTGTGGCCGTCGCCATGCACAAGAAGGCCAGACGGCTTATTGATGACGAGAATTTTTTTGTCTTCGTAAATAATATCGAGCATTGTATATATATTTGAGAAATACTAGGCGGCCGCTTTTTGGTCTGCTGGATTCTCAGCTTCAAACTCCGCAATCAATTCATTGAGATGTTTCGATGTCTTGTCTTCGTGGCGAACAGCGAGCATCGTTTTGATTTCAGCATTGTCGCCAGCGAGCGCTTCAATCGAAGTGCGAACGTCGTCGTAAGCATCAGCAATGCTATTGCCGTGCTTTCTTGCAAATCGAGCCATGATATCACATTGGACCATAATTTGGTTCATGACGTCAAATTTCATCGGACTATTCTTGAAATTCTGTTTAACACTTTCGTCGTCAATGTTTTTGAGCATGTACGCCATTTTCTTTACCTCGCCAAAATCAAAATAGAGAATTGCCTTCGGCACAGCAAACTCTTTAGTCATATTTCCAGCATGATCTTTAAAATATTTTACTTTTGTCTTGTAGCCATCTCTGATCGATTTGAGCAAATTGAAAACTTTGTTTTTATATTGTTCACTATAGAGACCGCGGTATGTGACATCAATACCAAGACCGAGAAAGCTACTGCCTTCGGCACTTTCCTTGAGTTTTTCGTTAACCCCGCCGTATGAAACATCAATACCTTCTGGATTTTCCTTGAGAATTTCAAGAACGTCGTCAACGCCGCGACGAACATCGTCGAACTTCGAGCTGCGGAGTACTTTTACCTTGTCGCCGTACCAGTTGAGGTCAGTCACACCGTACTCAAGGCCGATCTCCGTCATTGAAGCAATTTTTTTGGATTTCGATTTTTCCTGAGATTCGTCGCCGAAGGCAGATTCGATTTCTGCCAATTTTGCCAAATCTTTTCTTACTTCTGCTTCGCCGCCTTTGATAAGTCCAGCTTTCGCAAATTCATAATAGTAATCGTCTGACTCCATGCCTTTTACTTTTTCAAGTTTTTGGACGTCAGCATAAAGTGCATCAAGTTCAGCTTCATCATCGAAGATGCCATCTTTTTCTTCTTTCAGCTTTTCTTCTTCTTGGTATTCGGAGAAATGGCGCTGGCCTTCTTCGTCTTCAACAATCTTGAGCTCTTTTTTCTCAATGCTGATCGGAATAAATTCTGGCTCAGATTTTTTATCTTTTTTATTTTTAGATTCAGGCACAATTTCAGGAATAGTAATGACGCCCAAGCTACGAAGCGTTGTCATGACATCTTTTGAAGGAATGCCATCTTTGATCAGGCCGTTTTGGAGGAGAAATGTTTCAATTTCAGTTTCAGATGTAAAATCCGAGAAATCGACTTTGCCGAGCTCTACCCTCTTGGCGATTCGGCTTGCAGTTTGATCGACGAGTCGCGCTTCGACGCTCGCAAATACTTTGCCGCCTTCGTTGCTGCCGGAAGTATTTGTCGGCGGATTATTGAATTGATTGCTTGGGTTTGGTTGCATAGGCTTATAGTACTGGCAAATATAGAGAGTGTCTATGATTGTGCGATTTGGCTGCGGGCTTGAAAAAAACCCCAAATACTATATGATTTGCCTGTCGCAATGAAATACGCGATCGCGCGCGATTAGCTCAGTTGGTAGAGCAATCCGTTTACACCGGAAAGGTCGCAGGTTCGAGTCCTGCATCGCGCACACGAAGAGAATGATATAATCCGACCATGCCCCCGTACTCCGTGCAGGGGCGTCGCTCGGAAAAAATGAGAATGCATTCTCATTTTCTTCCTCGCTAGCCCCTGTAGTTAAATGGATATAACTGCGGACTTCTAAGCCGTTATTCGAGGTTCGATTCCTCGCGGGGGCACAAAGAGATAGTTGGCGGACTAATTTTTATTGACGATAGACTGAAGCGCTTGCTGCAATTCTTGGATTCTCCTTTCGTGGTTAGACATTTCAGCGTGAGCTTTATTGATTTCAGCTTCGGTGTTTCTGACACCAGTTTCATTCTTGGATATTTCTTGCTTCTTCTTTTCCATCTCGGATTTTGTCTTTGTGACTTGCGTTTCTGCATTGCGAAGTTCGCCTTCAAGCTTGCTTATTTCTGCTTTGGTTTTTGTGACCAATGCTTCCGCTGTCCGCAAAGCTCCCTCAAGATTCGCAAAGTCCTGCTTGCTTGCCTGCAGATCATTTTTGAATTTAGTATTTTCCTGCTCACTTTTATTGAGTTCAGATTTTTCCTTTTCAATTTCTCTTTTAACGCTATCAAGGTCTGAAGATGTGCTCATGTGATGAAAATAATTAGATAATAAGTTACTTCTAGATTATATCACGATGATTTTGCTGGAGACTACTTATGGAGACCCCGCAAAGCAAGCGCGAGCGCTGGCAAGTATTTGAGGCTTTCTGCTTGAGTAAGTTCAGGGACTTCATTTTGAAGCGGCACATTTTTGAAAGGTTCAGGAGTGCGCGTTTCGATATGGAGCGAAGCTTCGAGGTAGGCTGGCATACCTGGGATTGTTGCGCCGAGGCCAACGAGCGTGACTTGGTGGACGCGACACTCTTTTTCTTTGCGGCAATCAACGTGCCAGTAGAGAAATGTTTTTTCGGCGGCTTCGACAAGCTTGCGGAATTCGCCGCGCAAGCACTGAATGATCCCATCATTTGTCGTGAGAGAGATGCCATCAAAGAAAAGCGCTTCGGCCGCGGCCTCCTTTTCGACATCAAATGTCTCCATTATTTTTTGTATCCAAATATCTGTTCCAGTTGAAACAACTTCTTCGAGCACGAGCGAACCTTTCGACAAAATAGTGATCGATGTTTCGTGCGCTTTGATCGCAATAACAATACTTGCTGCATCGTCGAGGCCGATGAGCTCAGCGACAATTTCAGTTGAGAGACCAACATACTTGAGCTTAAAATTCGCTTTTTCGGCAATCGCCTTCATGTCGTCGATCGGCGGCTGCGGCAGCATCGTGACAGCGACTTTCGTATTATTCTTCTCCCGATAGAGAATTTCGGTCTGCATAACAAAATCATGTCGATCACCAATCGCTTTTTTGATTTCCCTTTCAACCATGTGCTCGAGCAAAAAAGGATCACTCTCAGGGAGTGTCATTTCGAAAAAAGTTGCAGCGCCGTCTGGAAGCGCGATCTGCAATGTTTTAGTACTTGATCGACGATGAAGGTTTGCAAAAATGTGCGCAAGTTCAGCATCGCGTGAATCTTTGTCGCCACTGTCGGATTCGAGGGCAACTTCGCCAAAGCGCGAAATAGAAATGCCGCGAGATGTCGCAATCGCTTCGACGTATGAAACAAGATGGTCTTCAATAGCAACGCCAAGCGCCGCTTTTTTGCCGGAGACAGGAAGTTTGATTTTGCTAGTTTGTTTTTTCATAAAGAACGGAAATTATTTTTTGATTACGTTACTGAAACGCCAGCATTTACCTTCTTGCCAGGCTCAAGCGTCGTGAAATTTTCCAAATCGCCCGTGACGTAGAGAATCATGCCATTTGATTCGATGCCGCGGATTTTGCGTGGCGCCAAATTTGTAATGACTGGAAATTGCTTGCCGATGAGCGTTTCGATTTCCGGAAAGTATTCGCGAACGCCAGAGAGAATAGTGCGAGGCTCAGCTTCGCCGAGGTCGACTTTGTACATAATGAGCTTGTCTGCGTCAGGCACAGCGCTCGCCTCGAGAATGGTGCCGATTTTTATTTCGAGCTTGTACACATCATCGATGCTGATTTTTTTCGCAACTTCAACAACAGGTTCGGACGCAGAAACAACTGGCTCGGATGTCACTTCTGTTTTTATTTCTTCGGTTGTATTTTCAGTATCACTCATATTATTTGTTCTTCAATTGTATTGTATCCAAGTGCCTCTGTAAAATAATAGCTGCCGCTTTGTCGTCGATATGTTCGGCTTGCTTACCTCCTGCGCGCTTCTCAAAGTGTCGCGCTTCACTCGATGAGAAAAATTCTTGGACAAAATGAACGGGCAAACCGTACTGCATGCCGAGGATGGCCGCAAAGCCATCAATATCTTCTTGAACTTTATTTGATTGCCCCTTCAGGTCAGTAGACTTCCCTATGACAACTTCGCCAATCTTCTCTTTGGCGATGATGAGTTCAATCTGTTTGTCCTTGTCCGAAGTCGGAATAATGGCGTACGGAAATGCGATCTTGCCGTTTTCATCCGAAACCGCCAAGCCTATTTTCTTTGTGCCGTAGTCGATGCCGAGGTATTTCATGAGATCAGTATAGCAGACAGAACAACGCTACGCGGGCGTCGCCGGTTGTCGAAAAGGCTTTTTTAAGCTAGTATTTCCCCATGGATCTATTCCTCCAGACTAGAGACCCACAGAGCTTGGCGATATTCGCTTTAGTTGTGCTTTGGATCTTTTTCTGGAAAGGTTTGGCCCTCTGGCATGCAAGCCGCAGGGACAACAGGATGTGGTTCGTGATATTGCTCATCATCTCAACCCTGGGCATTATCGAAATCATTTACCTTTTCTTTGTGATCAAACTCAAGCCGAGCGACCTTTTCAAAAATGAGAAGATTGCAGGCGGCGCAGATAGCGAAGCAAACGAAGGTAAATAAAAAACACGCACGGAGGCGTGGCTGAGTGGTTGAAGGCACCTGTCTTGAAAACAGGAGACTGAGCAATCGGTCCGTGAGTTCGAATCTCACCGCCTCCGCATTAAAAAATACACGATTACTCATGTATTTTTTTTATTACATTTTCTTCAAAACCCCTTTCCTTTTCACAATATTCTTGTAATCCCACTGAATCAGTTCGGCTTTCTTGAGCCACTTTTTCAAATGCGTAATTTTGATCTCACTTACATCCATATACAATATTTCAGCAGCTTTAAACTTCCCTTCTTTCTTGAGGTCAGCTTCATCAAAACCTTGTCCACTGAAAAACATCAGTGCGACAGCGCCGCTCTTGCGGACAGAGTAAGAAACGATAGGATTCTCATCGATAAACCAAACGGGAGAACCATGCCAAATCTTTGATTCGCTTTTCTTGAGATGCTTGTCGATAGTAGTGCTCAAAAAAGCACAAATCTTTTTAATAGTCGGCGTCTGTTTTATATTATATTCTGGAATTGTTTTTGAAATGCTTTTCATAATGCTTTATTTTTTTTCTGCAAAATCAAAACTCGTGGTGTGAAAACAATCGCAACCTGAAACAGGACACCTTATTTCCCCACCTTTTGAGAAATCATTTATATCGTATGCAATAACAACGTGCGGATCGAATAGATGCCCGCATTTTTTACAATTCCCATTTAAATCATCCATTTTATTTTTTTCAACCAACTCTGTTTCAGTGTTCATTTAATATTATTTTTTACAGACTTATTCAAGAACTATATATTATTCATTTTTCTTGTAAAGTTAGCCCCTAAGTATCGTAGCTGACACATTCCCCCATTTCTGCTAAGCTAAGCGCATATGATACCAATAAATCACCTTGCAGTTATAGTCGCTGCGGTCGCAGCATTTATCGTCGGATTCATGTTCCATGGCCCGCTTTTCGGCAAGCTCTGGATGAAGCTCGCAAACGTCACGCCAACAGGCAAAGAGAAATTCTCTGACATGTACGGACAAATGCTTACAAACTTCGTCGTCTACATCATAACAGCATATGGATTTGCTGTTATGTACGCATTCGCATTCACATCATCGCTCCTTTGGGGCGCAACAGTAAAAACTGGTCTCGTTGCAGCATTTGTCATTTGGCTTGGATTCCTCGTCACATCAAGCTCAATGGACGTCATTTGGATGAAGCGCTCAAAAAAACTCTGGGCTTTTGAAGCAATCAGCAGTGGTGCTGTCATGGCAGTCATGGCCCTCATCATTTCTGCTTGGTAAATGGAGAAGCAAATCGAGATTATTATTTTCTAAAATAAAACTAAAGAAAAATCCGACACAATGTGCCGGATTTTTTTATTGCGTATTAAGATTTCTTGAGGGTTTCATATTCCCCCTCTTACAGCAGCACCTCTCAGCACTTTGATCCTAAAAAGTTTCAGCAAGAACCATTCCGTCCAGTACCAAAATCGAATCGTATTAAGAACAGGATTGAGAAATTCAGTCATGACGCAAAAGTTCGTATCATACGGCGCTTCGTGGTGCCAGCCGTGGCTTTTGCGGCGCTGGAAAATGCCGAGCTTCTGGAGAAACGCAACGATTTTGCCATTCTCTTTCTTTGTCCTGTGAGCCATTGCGTGAACTTCGTTTGCTTGGCTCGCCATCAAGAGACAGACAACCATTTCCCATGAATGCCAACCGAGCAGCCAAAGCGCCGGCGCAATAATACACGCCGCAACAATCGACGAACCAACGCGATAGATGTAACTTCCCTGCAGCATGTGCCGCGGCGTTTTGTGATGAATCAAGTTCGGCGCAACTAAGTATTTTCCAAGAATTGGCCAATTCGGATTGCCATACGTGTCCTGAAACCAATGAACGACTCCAGTAATGAAGTCAGCAACTAGCCAAAGGCCGAAGATTTTTAGAGCAACAATTGCGGCCGACGACGCGGATAGCATGTTCGATAGATAGTCTATTTCCATTTGTGCGGTTTTAAATGAGTTTCCCTAACACTACGCCAACTTGCTATTTTGTTTAATACAGTATAATAATGATTAGACAAATAGCTAAAAACCAGCAGTTTGCAACAAAACATATGAACGAACCCGAAAAATACCTCCAAAAGCTTGGCCTCTCCGAGTCTGAAACGACCGTGTATTTGCGCATGATTGCAGGCGCTCGAACGGCGCTCGATGTCATCAAGACCACCAAGATGAAGCGCCCGACTGTCTACTACGCATTGAACTCGCTCGAGAAACGTGGCCTCGTTTCGAAGTCCGGCAAGCTTGCCGACTTTACTTTTACGCTCTCCCCGCTTGAGCGTCTGCTTGCCATAGCCAAAGAAAAAGAAGATGAAGCCGCATCGCTCACCGAACAGATTGGCGAACTCATTCCCAATCTCATTTCTTCGCCGAGCACAAAAATAGAAAAGCCTGCTGTCTCATTTTACGAAGGCATCGATGCTGTGAAGCATGTCGTCATGGATGTCATGTACTCCAAAAGCAAACAAGTCAGCCTCATCGTTCCCGAGCACACATTCTTTTGGGGTTTTGGCGAGCCATTTCTGCGGAAGTTTATCGAAGAGCGTCGGAGCCGCAACATTACGACGCGCAATCTTTGGGAAGCAGAAATCAAATCGCAAGACTACAAGCAATACTATTCTGATCTTTCGAAAGTTCGCATGCTCCCCGATGTTATGCAAGGAAAATTCAAGTCGACGATCTTTATGTTCGACGACAAAACACTGTACGTTTCATCATATGAAAATTGCTACGCGATTTTGGTGACGTCGCAAGAGCACACAGACACAATGTCGGCATTGTTTGAAGGGCTTTGGATCAATGCAAAACCGCATTCCTAAAATGAGGGCTATTTATCCTCCTCGCGCTTTTCTTTAATCATTCGCGAGAGCTCTACCTCTCCGAGTTCATGATCGCCGCGATGTCGGCGGACACTATCTTTCATATCTTTCCAGAAATCTTTTTTGTATTTCATGTTGATCAAGAAAATGACAAGCGCCGCAAGAACTGCACCACACAGAGCGAGCGCCATATCTTTTTGCGCATCCCAAATGTCGCCTTGGCTGCCGAGGAAAGCGAGGCCAGCTGCAGGATCAACACTCGCCGCTGCGCGCCATTCGATTATTTCATAGAGGGCAGAAAACGAACCCCAGAGGTCGATCGGAATAATGTATGACCAAATACCTTTTACCCTCGCCAAGCGCATGAACATTTCGCGGATCGGATAGAACAAGAGGAAGCCGCAGAGGAAGTGAACCATTCTGTCGTACATGTTGCGAGAAGCACCGAACCATTCCTGCAAGGTATTTCCAAATGGCACGTGCTCGTATGTATAGTGCGAACCGATAACGTGGAGCATTAGGAAAACAGTGAGGAGCGTGTAAGACACTTTAGAAAGTTTGAAAAAGTAGCCGAGTCCAATGATGATTGGCACAAAAATGAATACCAGATAATTCTCGAGCAGCCAGTCATGAGGGAAAACCGGATTGATCGCTGCCCAAATCCAAACTGCCAAGAAAGCCACAATCAGGAAGATATGATATTTTTTCATGCTGTAAGTGTAGAATGCCAGCTCTCGTTTAGCAACATGCTCCTGTGGCAAAAGCGGCTGTGGTAAAATAGGCAGACAATATATGTCACAAGAAAACCCAAACCAGCAATCGAATTCGCAACCAGAATCAGGCCAACCTGAAAATCAGGAAACAAAAAATCTTTCTTTCGAAGAGAAGATACTTCCCTTCCAGCTTGAGTACGCAGCAAGAATTTGGGAAGGAAAAACCCCTGCCCCCGACTGGGGCGACAGAGGGGAAAGTTTCGAAGGGGTACTCGATGCGGTTACCGATGTAGGCAGTAAGATTGCTGATGCTTTTGAAAAACACATTGGAGGAATATCGGAAGATCAAGATGCCTATATGCATTATTACGATGGGGTTCTCGGAAAAATTAAAGAGCAGTATGAAAGAAATCCAGAAGCATGGACTGGCAGCATTGATAGTATTATTCAAAATGAACTGGTTAATGTTCCAGTAGATTTACCGTCGCACGAACCTCGTGGGCCTGGGAGAGCACGCGAAGGTGCTATTCGCTATATTATAGGACCTGCTGGGGAAACTTTTGAAGGAAATGGAATACTCGAAACAGACGAAATTCTATTGCTCCATTTTGATCACATTGATCCGACCTCAAATTCTTCTTCTCAAGACTCGTTGCGCAAGTTGGCAGCTGAAATAATAAAAAATCACCCAAATATAAAAGCAATCGTTGCCGACTCTTGGCTAATGGATACAGGTATCGCAAAAGCAATGGGTTTTTCTACTCACGACATTGCTGAACATCTCCATGGCGAAACTTTTTGGGGACAATTTTATGATAAGTATGGAAATATTAAAGAGGAAGAAATGAAAGCATTTCTGGAAACAGGTAGGGCAAAATATAAAATCAAAGGCGGCATCATGCCTATTGAACAATTCCTCGAAAAATACGGACCAAAGAATGATGAGAAGAATCTGAACAAAAGTTAAAGTAAAAATGAAATCGATCCTTTCCCTCTCCTCACTCAAAAAAGAAATCCGCTCTCTCGGAACACCTGAGCGCGCGGAAGCTTGCGCATGGTTTTTCAAAACCGGAGCTGGTCAGTACGGCGAAGGCGATATTTTTCTCGGGCTGACTGTTCCGGCACAGCGCACGATCGCCAAAAAGTACGCCGACCTTCCCCTCTCAGACGTCGAAAGTCTTCTACAATCAAAGGAACATGAATTCCGCCTGACTGCGCTCATTATTTTGGTTGGGCAATACAAAAATGCTGACAAAATAAAAGATGAAAAAGGTGCGGCAAAAATCAAAAAGCAGATTTTCAACCTCTATCTCAAAAATACAAAATGGATCAACAACTGGGATCTCGTCGACACAAGCGCTGGATACATTGTCGGCGACTACTTGCTCAACCTCACCGAGAAAACTGCCGAAGCCACAAAAATGAAAATCCTGACGAAGCTCGCCAAATCAAAACTGCTTTGGGGTCGACGCATTGCAATCGTTTCGACTTCGGCATTCATCAATCGCGGACGTCATGAGGAAACAATCGCCATCGCCAAGCTTCTCCTCCAGCTGCCGAACGGCAAACCAGAACACGACCTCATCCACAAAGCGACCGGCTGGATGCTTCGCGAAGTCGGTAAGCGCGCTTCACTCGAAGCCCTGCTCGCCTTTCTCCATCAGTACGGACCAGATATGCCGCGCACAATGCTTCGCTATGCAATCGAAAAATTTTCGCCTGCCGAGCGAAAAATGTATTTGAGTATGCCGAGCAGAGTTGCGAGTCAGAAAATTGCCAGAAAGCTAATTTCTAAAAATAAATAATTTCAATAATAAATTCTCTGCACCGATTCTTGTTTTGTTCTATAATGGAGCAACACTATGAAAAAATTCTCAACAATACTTAAGAAATTCGGCAGTTTTGCAAAGACCAAAAAAGGAATAGCTATCATTGCGGCGATCATCATCGTTGTCATCATTATTGTGAGCGGCGGCAAAAAGGAAAACCTCCAGCAGGTTGCCGTCACTAAAGGCACAATCAATGAAACTGTTTCAATCACTGGCAATACTTCCCCAGTCGAAAGCGTCGACCTCAGCTTCGGCAGCAGCGGCATCGTTTCTCGCGTCGACAAAACTGTCGGCACAAAAGTTACAAAAGGCCAGCTCATTGCGCAGCTCAATTCAAGCGACCTCGGCGCGCAAGCAAATCAGGCTCAGGCAAACCTTGCTGCACAACAGGCCAAGCTCGAAGGAATTCAAGCAGGTTCTCGCCCTGAGGATATTGCTTCTTCGCAAGCCGCACTCGACAAAGCCAAGCAAGATCTCGACAACCTCTACGCAAGCATCACTGACACTTCAAACGATTCATATGCCAAAGCAAACGACGCTGTCCGTGCGCAGATCGATCCTCTTTTCTACGACGACGAAACGCAAAAGCCGCAGCTTACTTATTCGACAAGCTCGCCTGTTGACGCGCTGATCACTCGCCGCATTGCCGCATCTGTCACTCTCAACTCATGGCAGACAAGCGGACAAGAGTCGCAGCTCAGCAAAAATATTTCTGACCTCTCAACTATCCGAACAATGCTCGACCTTGCAGCGAAAAGCCTCGACCAGTCTATCAACATCGACGCGACAACGCTCGCTGCGTACAAAGCTGCAGTTACTGCCGCAACAAGTGCCGTCAACCTTGCTTCAAAAAATCTCAATACACTTTCGCAAAACATCTCTTCGCAAAAGCTCACCATCAACCAGCTCCAAGCTCAGCTCGATCTCAAGCGCGCAGGTTCGACTCCGCAGGACATTTCAGCTCAGATGGCGCAAGTCGCAAGCGCGCAGGCTGCCCTACAGAGCGCCTACGCAAAGCTCAGCAACAACAGAATCGTCTCTCCGATCAATGGCGTCATTACTAAAATCGATGCCAAAGTCGGACAGCTCGCAACAACTGGCACGCCGCTCGTTTCGATCATTTCCGACAGCGCTTTCGAAGTAAATGCCCTCATTTCCGAAATCGACATAGGTAAAGTTGCGATCGACAACAGTGTTTCGATGACGCTTGACGCCTTCCCTAGCGAAACATTTGCCGGAACAGTTTTCTATATTGATCCAGCGCAGACTTCTACTGATGGCGTCGTCGGCTACAAGATCAAGATTTCATTTGATACTGCTGATCCGAGAATGAAGAGCGGACTCACTGCCAACATCGACATCAAAACTCGCTCAAAAGAAAATGTTTTGATTTTGCCGCAGTATGCGATTTTGCAGAATGACGATGGTGTCTTTGTCCAAGTTCTCGATGAAAATAAAAAAGGAAAAGACAAGACAGTCGACTTGCCAGTTACTCTTGGCCTCCAAGATCAAGACGGCAATGTCGAAATCACTTCTGGTGTCAGCGAGGGTCAGCAAGTCGTGAATATCGGACTCAAGCAAAAATAATATGCAAATGATAGAGGTGCGAGGCCTCAAAAAAGAATACTTGCAGGAAGAAGTGCCGACACTTGCGCTTCGCGGCGTTGATATTTCGATCAAGCAAGGAGAATTCGTGTCGATCATGGGACCGTCTGGTTCTGGCAAGTCGACGCTCCTCCACATTTTGAGCTTTCTCGATCGCCCAACTGGCGGTTCATATGAATTTATCGGACGCAAAATGGATCAAATGGACGACCAAGAGCTCGCGCATGTCCGCAACAAAGACATGGGCTTCGTTTTCCAGTCTTTCAATCTTCTATCGCGCCAAACTGTCTACGATAATGTTGAAATTCCGCTGCTCTATTCGTCAGACATTTCTCCATCGCAGAGAAAGCAGAAAGTAGAAGATGCAGTTCGCTCTGTTGGACTCGAAGAAAAATTGCTGACAGAGGCTGGCAGACTTTCTGGCGGACAGAAGCAGCGCGTCGCTATTGCCCGTGCACTCGTCACTGATCCGAATATCATTTTTGCAGACGAACCAACGGGAAACCTCGACTCAGCTTCTGGTTTGCAAGTCATGGAGGTTTTGAAAGAGCTGCACGAAAAAGGGCGCACGATTGTGCTCGTCACGCACGAAACGCAGACAGCCGAATTTGCCAACCGTATCATCCGCATCAAAGATGGCTTGGTCGAAAGCGACAAAGTCGTCGAGAAGTCGCACAAGCACAAGCTGGCATCTCTCAAATAAGGCCTCACTTAAATAAACCTGAATTAAAGTTAAAATTTCGATCAAATATAAAATAAATTTCCATGTTATACAGAGACGCATTCAAAACTGCAACAAGATCGCTCACGCAAGGCAAAATGCGCTCTTTCCTGACGATGCTCGGTATTGTCATCGGCATCGCTTCGGTCATTCTCCTCATGTCGATCGGCGAATCGGCACAGAAGCTCATCATTGGGCAAGTTGAAGGCGTCGGCTCTAACCTCATGTACGTCGTACCAGGGGCGCCTTCTGGCGACGGCTTCTCTTCTCCTGCTTCATCGCAAGGTATCGTCATTACAAGCCTCGTACAGCGCGACATTGATGCGCTCTACCGCGAGCCATCCGTCGTTGGCGCTGCCGGTGAAGTTCGCGGCCAAGGCGAAATCGTATACGCAACGCAAAACAAAACGATTAGCTTTGTTGGAGTGACCGAAGACTACTTCAGCGTCCAAAACATGGATATCGGAGAAGGCCGCGCTTTTTCCAAGGGAGATATTGATTCAGGGAACCACGTTGCAATCCTCGGACCTGATCTAGCAGAAGAACTCTTTGGGCCAAACGTCACGCCAACCAACAAGAACATCCGCCTCAAAAACATTTCATTTAGAGTAATTGGCATACTGGAAAAAGGCGGCACTGGCGCATTTGGTGTCGACCAAGGCAATTTGGTCATCTTGCCTGTCTCAGTTGTCCAGAAACAAATGCTCGGCATCAACTATTTCAACGATGTCATCGTCAAAGGCAATGCTGACTATGAGCTCTCTTTTGTGAAATCCCGCGTCACATCTGTCCTTCGACAAAATCACGGCATCACAGAATCAAAGAAAGACGACTTTGATATTAGAACTCAGGAAGATATTTTGGAAATTCTCGGCAGCATCACTTCGGTGCTCACACTTTTCCTTGCGGCCATCGCTTCAATCTCGCTTGTCGTCGGCGGCATCGGCATCATGAACATCATGCTCGTTGCTGTTACTGAGCGAACTCGCGAAATTGGACTTAGAAAAGCAGTAGGTGCCACTGACAAAGATATTCTTCAGCAATTCTTGATCGAGTCTATGCTACTCACGCTCGTCGGTGGGCTGATCGGTATCGCTCTTGGCGCAGCACTCGTCGGCATTACCTATTTTGCAATCTCAACTTTTGCCGACATCGACTGGGTTTTCGCTTTCCCTATCAAAGCTGTTCTCCTCGCTCTCAGTGTTTCTACTTTGTCAGGATTGATCTTTGGTATCTACCCTGCCCGCAAGGCCGGCAGGAAGAATCCGATTGATGCTCTGAGGTACGAATAGTTTCTACATATTTAAAAATGGAATAAAAAAAATGTCTGATCGTTATGATCAGACATTTTGTATTCGTACTTCAATTTTCATTCTACTTCAAACGCTTCTTGTCGATTTTCCAACTAACAAGAAGCAAAAACCCAGCAATAATCCCTGCTGTTAAATACTGCATGCCCCTATCGCTCAGTGGCAGCAATTGCACAATAAGCACTGCTGGTAAAACACTCAAGCTTGTCAAAAAGAGCACTAAAAAATTGTATGTTGCAGGATCTTTTTCTTGTTTTGCTTTTGTGTGGTAGTTGCCTTTAAACAAAAACACGATGCCTGTTATTGCAGTAGCTAACTGTATAATCATTGGTCCAACTTTTGTAGTTATGTACCCAAGATAATAGAGAATGGTGCCAACAACAATAAAAACAAGTAAGCAATTACTTACTATATTTACTATTCCCATTAAGGAGATTTTAGGTAGACGTTTATTTGCTATCATTTTTATGTAAATTTACGGGTTCTGGCTATATTATAGCACACAATATGCTACTTTGTCAATAAAGCCAGTTTTCCCCTGCTAGGAGGCCCCTTCCCCTTGTCAGCCCCTAAAACGTGGTACTATATGTGGGTTATTACTAAGTAATCAATAAATAGCAATTTATGGCAACTACACCAAAAGCAAAGTCTGCGAATTCAGCGTTCATGAAGCCTATGACAATCAGCGAAGATCTCGCAGCCGTTGTCGGTAAGGGCCCAATGCCTCGCTCAGAAGTCGTTAAGGCTATCTGGGTCTACATCAAGAAGAACGATCTTCAGGATCCTAAGAACAAGCGTAACATCGTCGCTGACGCAAACCTCAAAAAGGTTTTCGGTGGCAAGGCGGTAGTCAACATGTTCGAAATGACAAAGCTCGTTTCAAAGCACCTCTCATAAGTTTTGTTTTCCCCGCAAAAGCGCCCATCATCGGGCGCTTTTGTCATTAAAGTGTAGTAAAATGTTCTCATGCAAGAACTTACTTGGATTATGCCGGCATCGCACAAAGAAAGAAGCGTAGACTGGTTTTGGGCAATCGGCATCATTACGCTCGTCGGTGCCGGAACAGCATTCTTCGTCAACAATGCGCTCTTTGGTATTTTCATTCTCCTTGGCGGCGGATTGCTTTTCTATACAAACCTCAACAAGCCGAACGACACATCTATACATATCAATGAAAAAGAAATAACCGTCAGCGGACTGAGCTACAAGACAAATAAAATGAAAGGCTTTGCAGTCGTCAAAAACGCGAAAGACCAGAATTTGCTGATTGTGCGAACAGATCGCTTCTTTTTGCCTATTCTCATTATCCATGTCGCCGACCACGTCTCGGTAGAGCAACTTGAAGACATGCTCGAGAAGCGTATTCCTAAGGAAGACCTTCGCGAACCACCAGCAAATGCTGTGGCTGAGAAGCTTGGATTCTAGACGAAATGGGGTGTTTAGCGTATAGTATCTCCGCGCGAGCCTTATAGTCGCGCTCAAGAAAGACGGCCCCGTCGTTCAATGGATAGGACATGAGTTTGCGGAATTCAAGATGCAGGTTCGATTCCTGCCGGGGTCACACGCTAGTGCGAGGTTCGGGAGACCGAGAGGGATATCCCTTTCTAATATCGAACTTTTAAAACAAAAGTCGCCAATTGGCGACTTTTGTTTTCGGATTCGGCCTTTTCATTTTTTATTGCGACTCACTACTCACACCATTCCTCGCGACATTTTCAGCATCTAGAATTATCCCGTTAATGACATTTATATATTCCTTTTCTGGCGAGGTTATTTGGTCGGTTAATTTACCCTCCTTGTACCATGTACAAATGCTACTGTTAACGACATAGAATTCATCTTTAGTCATAGTTGGAACTGAAGCAGGATCCTCTATCGGCGCGATTTTATAACTAGTAAGCTCATCAATGACTTTTACCACTTTTTTGTCCTTAAGAACAACTGAGACTGTTCTGAATCCTGTTTCCCCGGAATGCTTATCTTCAATCAAAACCACATCATTATTCTTATCAGTAAAAATTCTTCTATATGAGCCATCTGTAGCTTGTCTGTCTAGTTCATTTTCTTGAACATTATAATTACCACTTTCAGCAAGAACCTTACTTACATACGAATCAATTTCTGACTGATTCGAGCTACAATTAATGGCAATATTTTTATCGTGTTTATTATATGCAATGATGCCAACTGCAAATAAAACTATAATTATGAGAATTGATATATATTTTTTCATTAATTCAATTAGTCCTCGTAAACAGATACAGTTGTGACTATTTCTCCATCAAAAGTCACTTTAAGCCATTTATTATCTGCCGCCGTAAAATCTATCCAGTATAGCCACACGGAAGCATTGTATGTATTATCATCGATACCAATTAGATCTTTAACTTGTTCTTTATTCTTGCCAATTAGATTGGCTGATCTTATGAGCGAATATGCCATCTTCTTTCGGTTAGATAATTCCCGGTATGCAGAGTTGCCATCTACATTGGAACTTTGGAATCTTTCATATGATTTAACCCATTCAATTGAGTCAAATTTTTTAGGAAAAATATAATTTCTTATATTTGGAGTAGAAAAGCATATGGCGACGATGGCTAGTAAAGTGATTAATACAATTATTATTATTATTATTATTTTGGTTCTTTTAGTCATTTTATTTCTTTATTTGGGAATTTTTTAAGATGAACTGATCTTCCCGAACTTCCAATGTAATAAACGGCCAAGTTATTTGCCAAGAGCCAATCCATGCCCCACCACGAAATTTATTATTTCGATTTATATCATTAAACATTAGAGAATAATAATCAATAACTGTGTTATCGCACCAAGCATTATTATCAAAGCAACTATTATTATCAGTGAATAGGAACTTTTATCCGATCTGGCTTCCATACTTTCTAATACTTTTTGATTTAGAAAATCTTTACGTTTAGATAAATAGCTCTTTTGAAGTGAGTACATTTTCTTTCTGTAGATGATTGCAATGATGCTACCAATTATCAACATAATTAAAACTACTATTTGATATATATCTCCTATTTTATCTTGCATTATTTTTTAGATCTTCTTATTCATTTTTTACTAAACTCTTGCACCATACCAACCAAATTTTTTAAGAGAATCAATCAAACTATCAAATCGAAAGCTCCAGTACCAAAAATAATATTTAGTTTCCTTAGATTTATCACGGAGTACAATGTTGATGCCGTGACCGATTATTGGTAGATATTTTTTTACCTCGATTTTTTCGACTGAGTCACGGGTAAAATAGTATTCTTTCTTGAATAGGGAATTTTTTAAGATGAGCTGATCTTCCCGAACTTCCAATGTAATAAACGGCCAAGTTATTTGCCAAGAGCCAATCCATGCCCCGCCACGAAATTTATTATTTTGATTTATATTATTAGACATTATTATTTTCTTATATTATTGATAATATTTTTAATACCCCGACCAACAGAAGATCCTGCAGAACTTACACTACTTTTAAAGTTATTAATCACATTAGAAATATTACCTTGAAAAATTGGATATGTTTTACTTACACCCCCACTGAATGTAATAGGAATAGCAATAGGGCTTAGTCTTGCCCCTACTCCGATACCGACATCTGTTCCAGTGTATCCTCCATTGGAAAAGTTAGTCGTAACATCTCCACCGAGCTTCTATTTGAAGCGTAGCAAAAGGAATATCAACAATCAATGAGTTGTGGATATTCTTTTACTGCACGGTGTGCAGTAACCTCTATATTCATTATCCACTTGCATTTTTGTTTACCTGTCTGTATACTACTGTTTACCATGCATACCGCACTAAGTGAGAAGGATAAAAAGGCCTTCACATTCATCCGGAACCGCATTATTCACTTTGGGAAGAGTCCTTCCCTTCGTGAGATAAACACGGTAACCGAAGATAAGTCACCCCGCTCGGCAAGTTTGGTAATCAATCGGCTTATTCATGCTGGTTTGATACGAAAGATCGAAGACAAAATTCTGCTTACATCAAATATTGACCAATTACAGGACTCAGTGACGACAGTAAAAGTTCCACTCGTCGGATCAGTCCCCTGCGGATCACCCATGCTTGCAGAAGAGAACATTACAGCCTATATATCTGTTTCAACAGCACTTGCCAAACCAGGATCAAAATATTTCCTTCTTCGTGCCGTGGGAGATTCCATGAATCTCGCCGACATCAATGATGGTGATATTCTCCTCGTTCGGCAACAAAGCATGGCTGAAAACAACCAACGAGTGGTTGCTCTCATTGACGACGAAGCGACCGTAAAGATTCTCGAAAGAAAAAATGAGTACGTTATTCTTCGACCAAAATCATCCAACAAAGAACACAAGCCAATTGTCTTAACAGATAATTGCAAGATCCTAGGCGTAGTTATTTCAGTACTACCATCGGATCTTCACTAGTTCATGCACACAACAGAAAATTCCGGAAAATCCGTCAAACGTATTTCAAGAGATAAAATTAAATCACCTACTAAGGATGTTTTAATTGTCCGCTCTGGTGGGAGATGTCAGTTTAATGGATGCAATCGATATCTTTTTAAACATTCTCTTACTCAAGACGAAGGTAATTACGCACAAGTTGCCCACATTGTCGCATACAGCAAACAAGGTCCTCGAGCGAGCCAATTGCTTACTAAAGAATACATTAATGACCCAGAAAACTTAATGCTTCTTTGCCATGAGTGCCACCACCTTGTGGACACAAAACCTGAATCGTATACTGTCGAACTACTTAAAAAGTATAAACACGAGCACGAGGAGAGGGTATTTCAGCAAACTGAAATAAAATCAGAATTAAAAACCTCAATCCTTCAACTGAAATCAATCATAGGGAGCCAGGCGGTGGATATCCCTGCAGCTGATGTTCGAATGGCAATAGCGCCTCGTTTCCCTGTTGATGCGAAAGGATGTGTTATGGATCTTACTCAATTTTCCCAAGAAGATCCGGCATTTTATAGTGTCGCTAAAGACTACATAAACAAACAAGTGGATGCTTTCCTTTCGGCAGGAGTAGAGTCATTGCCCATTAAGCACATTTCCCTATTTGCTCTCGCTCCAATACCAATTCTCGTATTCCTTGGATCGAAGCTCGGAAACAAGATTGCGCTGAATGCTTATCAAAGGCACAGAGACACGGAAGATTGGAAATGGAAAGACAATGAAGACCCTCTTGTTTTTACTTACGAGAAAATTAAAAACGGCAACGATCCACACCAAGTTTCTCTTGTCGTTTCGGTGAGCGGAAATATTATGTCCGATAATCCGCCGAATTTTACCGACGACACGAGCGTATACCTGCTGACACCAGAAGGCGGCAAAGCCGGCTATTCTATTCTGAAAAATGCCGAAAGTGTACACAATTTTCAAAAAAACATACCGAGAGCTTTTGAGTTTAATCCTTAAAGAACATTCAGGACTTTCGGAAATCAATCTTTTTGCAGCATGCCCCGCCCCTATCGCCATTCACTGCGGCAGAGAGATTATGCCCAAAATTGATCCTAGGGTAATAGTTCACGATTATAACAGGACTGCCGGAGGCTGGCTGGAAGTATTAAAAATTAACTAGTTGAAAATTATGAACAACATAAACAATTACCTTCAAGAGTTGCTCGTCTCTCAAAACCTAACGGAAGAACAAGAAGAAACTCTGCAGTCACACAAAGAAGAAGTTACCAGCTTCCTGCGTGCTAAATTTGGAGACAGCCCAAAGATAAAATATGCTGGTTCAAAGGAAAAAGGTACAATGATTCGCGACAACTACGATCTAGATATTGTTTGTTACTTCCCTAGCACCGACGAACGCACATTGAAAGAAATCCGTGAAGACGTTTCAGATCACCTTGGTGAAAAATATATGATGGAAGACAAAGCTTCCGCTGAACGTATCTTAGATCTGAAAGATTCCAATAGCCCTCGTGGATACCACATTGATGTTGTACCAGGAAGATTCATCGAGGGCACAAATGATGTTTTCCTTCACCTTGCCGAAGGCGACAAAGAACGACTCCAAACAAATCTTAAAACTCACATTAGCCACATCGCCAATAGCGGATGTGTTCCAGTTATCCGTCTCGCAAAAATTTGGGCACATCGAAACAAGATAGAGATTAAAACATTTATACTCGAACTGTTTATCGTTGAAATTCTAAATGACAGCAAAACAAAAGATGATCTTGAAAAATCGTTCCTAATAGTGATCGAAGCAATGAAAGATCGTTTTAATTCGATCCAAATTATTGATCCAGCCAACACAAACAATATTGTTTCTAAACTAATGGAGCCTACAGCAAAAACTGCAGTTGTATATGCCGCAGAAGGTGCTTATGAACAAATTGAAGATTCAAATAATCTATCAGATTGGAAAAGTATTTTTTGCGATACTTCTAAAGAAAATATTACTCCAGTCGTAATAGAGAATTCACGCGACTTAGCGCTATCAGACTTTTCTCATCGACAGGATTTGTCAGATGAAGGTATTGTCGACTACGGCACATACCCATGCTCTGTAGAAATTAAAGCTGAAATTTGGTTCCGTGGCCCGCACGATAAAAAAATAAATCGACGCTCTCATGGTTTTGTAAATTCTAAGACACTTATTCCAACTTGGCATGAAATTGATTACACTGCGACAACCGATGCCCCGATGCCATACGATATTTACTGGCAAGTAGTTAATACTGGCATGCATGCAAGTCAAAAGAATGGTCTTCGTGGAGAAATTTTCCCCGGCGAAAGAGTCAGAACAGAACACACATTATTTCATGGAGTTCACTGGATTGAGTGCTTTATAGTCTCAAAAGAAGGGGTTTGCATAGCGCGCAGCGGTCCCTTTTATGTTGCGTTTCGTAACCCAAACTTTCTTCAGCTACCTTCTTAGTTAATTCAAACTGTGTCTCATTTGTCTCATTTCTAAAAACTAACCCTTGACCGAGAGGGTTCACCGCCTCGCCGCCAAAAGTGCTAGAATACCCTTATACGGTCTCACCTCTCTTGGTTCTAGACCGACGAGCTTCACACGCTAGTGCGAGGTTCGGGAGACCGAGAGGGATCTCGTTAGTCTAAATAAAAAAATATTGATATAGTCATTACTATATATGGGAATTGAGATAGAACTCGGTATTTTGATTATTATCCAGCTTCTCGCAAGCTCTTTTTTCGGCCACTTTGAAGTCGGCACGCCTGCATGGAGGAAAATAGTGAAGTGGCTCGTGTTGGATAGCATCACTGTCGCGCTCTACTTTGGCATCGGCCACTATGCCCTCATTTTCCCACTTGCCATTGCTATTCTGGGTACCACCGTTCACATCAGGATTTGCAAAAAGAACGGTATTGATCCCTTGAAAGCCACACCCCGAGATAAATACTACAAACTGCGTGGCTGGAAACTTGAAGAGTAATACAATGTTCAAAGAAATAATCAAAAATAAAAAGTTCAGGTTTCTCTTGCTGGCGCTCGCACTGGTCATTCCTTTTGAAATTCTCTCATTCGCCGACAAACACTTTCCGCTCTCCGTCGAAGCGCCGCTCTTTATAATCCTCATCGGTGTCGTTGGACGAAAGGTATTCATTAAAGGGTTCAAGAGCTTACTCAAGCTCAAGTTCTCGAGCATTAACCTCCTCATGACTATCGCCGTCTTCGGCGCACTGTATCTCCGTCAATTCGAGGAAGCGGCGATCATCGTCATTTTATTCTCGCTCGGCGAAGCGCTCGAAGATTTTGGTATCGACAAGAGCAAGTCGGCGCTTCAGGAATTGGTGAACAAAAATCCCAAGTCAGTCACCCTCAAAGGCAATACCGAAAAAACCGCTATAGAAAACGTGAAGATCGGTGACATTTTCATCGTGAAAAATGGCGACCACATCGCTCTCGACGGCACGATCGTTTCCGGCGAATCGCTCATCGATGAATCATCAATCACGGGTGAGCCATTGCCAAAGAGCAAGTATATTGGTGACTTCGTCTATTCAGGAAGCGTGAACGGCCATGGGTACCTTGAGGTGAAAGCCACCAAAGAAGCCAAGGACACGACGCTCTCGAAAATTATCAAGCTCACCTACGAAGCGGCAGCCAAGAAATCCGAGTCACAGCAATTCATCGACAAGTTTGCCAAGTACTACACGCCACTCGTCATGCTGGCCGCTTTCTTGGTGGTTCTCATTCCTGTCGTCTTTCTCAATCTGCCATTTGAAAAGTGGTTCACTGAAGCACTTACCCTCCTCATCATTTCCTGTCCGTGCGCCTTGGTGAT
>JAGOSA010000028.1 GCA_018062505.1 Minisyncoccota bacterium
CAGTCGAAGCTGCTCCAGCTCCAGTTTTACTGAATGGGCGGCTCATAACATCAGACTGATGTCCGGTCATCGAAACGTATTTAAGATAAATAGACTGTGATGCAGCACTCCCAGTCGCGCCAGACAAATCAACTGTGGCAATGCCATCTGCTGGATATGGCTTGATCCATGTGCCGGAAAAAGTCGGATCAGTTGAAGCAATAAAGCCAGTGACAGTAGCCGCACTTGCATTCATCTTTATAGTAGCCTGAGAAGCAGTAGCGCTCAGCACAGAAAAATCGAGTGGAGTATTTTCGCTTGCAGCCGCAACTACGTGAGGCGCAGCACCTCCGCCCCCACATGACTGTGTCGTAAACGTAGCATCAGAGCCTGTCTCGGTACCAATGCTATTTGTTGCAAAACTTCTGTAGTGGTACGTAGTGCCGCACTCAAGCCCAGTAATTGTCGTCGAGTAATTGCCAGTAGCAAGCGTATCGCTCGCAGAAACTGTCGAGCCGTAGCCTGTCGTCTTTCCGTAATGGAAGCCGCGAGCAGTAAGATCAGCGCCACCAGTAACTGTAATGTTTCCGCTAATATTGGCCGAAGTTGATTGGACTCCTGAAGAAGCAGATGTCAGCAAAGTTGGCGCAGTGCGCGTGTCGACAGTAAAATTCGCTGATACTCCCGCACCTATGTTAGTAATTTTAGAAACAGTACCAGAGTAATTAGCTGTCCACATGTTGGTGCCATCAAATGCAATGCCGCGAGCAAAATTCCCCATACCGCCGCCAAATGTATATCGCGTCATTGTTCCATCTACTGCGATCTTGATAAGGGCATCGCTGCCGTATGTTACGCCCCACATGTTTATGCCGTCATAAGCAAGGCCGTAGATGCTCGCCGGCGAACTGTAGGTCGTTGATGTTCCGTCACTGCTGATTCTTGAAACAGTATCGTTGTTCACATTTCCTGTCCACATATATGTGCCGTCATAAGCAATAGCCATCGGGCCAGACATTCCTGAAACCGGATATGTTGTGATCGTTCCGTTTGCAGCAATTTTGCTCACTGTGCTTTGGCCGTAGTTTGCTGTCCACATGTTTGTGCCATCAAATGCAATTCCCCATGGATTTGTACCGGTGCCAGTGTATGTTGTCTTACTGCCGTTTGGTGCAACTTTGGAAACACTAGCGTCGCTGAAGTTCGACGTCCACATGTTTGTGCCATCAAATGCAATGCCGTAGACATTGTTGCCGATACTTGAGTAGGTCGTTATCGATCCACCTGCAGTCACCTTACTCACTGAGCCGCCAGCATTGTTACCGGTCCACATGTTCGTGCCGTCAAAAGCCAGGCTGAATGGTTGCAATCCGGTACTCGCATACGTTGTGGCAACGCCGAGAGGGGTGAATTTAGTAATGTTGCTATTGCTGCCATTTGCCGCCCACATGTTCGTGCCGTCGAATGAAATACCGACAAGGCCGCTGCCGCCAGATGCATAGGTCGTCGAACCAATGTTGTCGCTAACTGAAATAGTATTTGTAGCATCATTGATATATAAATCTGGCGTATAAGTAGCGATGTAAACTTTAGGGTCACCAGTTACCTGAAGATCTGAGATCGTACCATTTGGCGCTGTAATATTGCTCGTCGTAAAAGCCTCAGGTGCAACTGGAAAGGTAAATGTTACCGCAGTCGATTGACCAGCAAAAAGTGTGTCACCCGTCATGCCGATAATAACCGGATCAGGAGTCGTATTTAGACTTGCCACCGGCAAAACACCATTAAAAACAGCACGCGCCTTATGCGGAACAAAAGTAAATGAACCGATCAATGCAAATACAAGAATAGGCACAGCGACTTTAGCCAAGATGTTTCTTTTCATGCTGGTAAGTATAGCAAGGAGTTGGCGAGTTTAGCTGTGAATTTAGAATATTAAAGCAGAACATTACTGCAGCACGCACAAATACGCAAAGTCACCTGATATCTGAAAAGTTGAAACAGTAAGGCCAGCTTCTTTTGCAAGTGCCATTATTTCTTCTTTTGAAAATTGTTCAGAAACGCGAGAGCCAACAAGTCCGTCGAATACAACTTTACTACCATCACTATCCACTATTGGCGCACCGAGAGATTTGTACATTTTCATTCGCTCGTCATATGCATTCTCGCTATAGACACTCATCAGAACTTTGCCGCCCTTTTTCATGACGCGCTTCATTTCGCCGAGTGCGGTCGCTTTCATGTCTTCAAAGTTACCGAGTGCAACCATTAAGATGACAACGTCAAAAGTCTCATCATCAAAAAAGAGATCGAATGCGCTGCCTTGAACAATCTGAACAGAAGGAATATCTGCCAAACGCTTCTTGGCATCTTCTACTGCTTTCGGATCATTGTCTAAGCCAACAATGTTTTTTGTTGCAGGGAGCATATTTTCAATGTTGCGCCCATCGCCGCAGCCAATGTCGAGAACGTAGCTGTCTTTCGGGATCTGCGCGAGCAAGAATTCTTTTTCGTCTTTAAATAGTTGCGCATATACTGGCGACGGATTTTGCAGAACTTTTTCCCAGAAATCGATGTTAGTGTTTGCGTTGCTATTTGCGTTAGCGGCTGCGTCATTATTCATGCGAACATTATGAATTAAATACTTATATACAGCAATATTTTTTAATGCTTACCATTGTTTGACTTTTATCGTAATTTATGCTATTATACTGACATAACCTCTTTCAAAACCACATACAATGACACAGTTCTCAGAAACAGCTCAATTTGTCCTTGGGTTCTTGGCATCAGCTCTCATACTGATTGCCTTTATCCCATACGCGCGTGCAGTTGCCTCAAAAGCAATTACACCTCGTCCGCTTACTTGGATCGGTTGGACTCTCCTGATGGGAGCTAGTTTCATATCGCAAGTAGACGAAAAAGGCTTTGCCATCAATCAGGTCGTCATGTGCATGTCGATCATTGGCTGCCTCACTATTAGCATCATGTCGATTAAAAACGGCAACATCAAAAAAATAGATTGGGTTTGCCTATCACTCGGATTAGCTTGCACAGTAATCTACGTAATAACCAAAGATGCTTGGCTAACGACAGGGTTTGCAATCGTTGCAGACTTCATTGTTGCAATCCCGACGATCAGCAATGCTTGGAATGATCCGGCCGCTGAGCGATCTATCGCTTGGAAGTACGGCGCAGCAGGCTACATCATTACCGTCGTTGCCTGCAAAGGACATGACTCAATCTATATTGCTTACCCTCTCTTCTTGTTGTGCTTCAACACACTGATGATAGTCTTAACCAATAGAGAAAAACCTTTAAAAGTAAAAGCTTAGAATCTAAAAGGCCGCTCCCCGTGAGCGGCCTTTTTTTATTTCTGAGCATGCTTTTACTTTTGTATCCTTCTCATCCTAAAAAACCATTTCGCAACTTCAATCAAGACAATGTTCGCGATGCCAACGAGCGCGACACCGCCAATCCATTCAATCGGAAGCGAAACTGTGTCGAAGACACCTTGCAGTGGCGGCCAGTATATTGCAACAGCCATGAGAACAAGACCGAAGATGATACCGATGTTGAGATAGCGATTTGAAAAGAGCGGATAGGACAAAATACTTTTCTCCAAACTGCGCACCGATAGTGCAACGAGGAGCGTATATGTGCCGAATGCAGCAAATATAAATGTTCGGACAGTTGTTTCGTCGAAGCCTTTTTTCATCAATATGTAGTAGAGGACAAAAAGCATCGCACTCGTCACAATACCGATCGCCAAGATCAAGAATTTCATAACCGGATCAAAGAGCTTGATATTGCCACGCTTAAGTGGCTTGTGCTTGAGGCCGTCTGGTTCTTTTTCAAATGCGTATGATACGGCCGGAAAACTGTCGGTAAAGAAATTGACCCAAAGAATTTGGAGCGCATTGAGCGGCAACGGCAAACCAGTGAGGAGCGAACCGCCGATCAAGATCAAACCGTCCGTCACGTTCGACAAAAGGTAGACGAGGACTTTGCGGATGTTTCCGAGAATCTGTCTTCCCTCTTCGATCGCAGCGACAATCGTTTCGAAATTGTCATCAAGGAGCACAAGATCCGCAACACTTTGCGCAACTTCAGTTCCTGAACCCATGGCAATGCCAACATCGGCTTGTTTGATACTCGGCGCATCATTGACGCCGTCTCCTGTCATCGCAACAACTTCGCCCATGTCTTGATAGAGCTTTGCGATGCGAAGTTTATCAAAAGGCGTGACGCGCGAAATCACAGCAAGTTTCGGCAAGCGCTTGCGCAATTCTTTTTCTGAAAGTTTTGAAAGCTCAGACGCGTCGAGTACAGATTTATCAGTGATAGTCATGCCAATTTCGCGAGCGACAGCCATTGCCGTGCCGCGATGATCGCCAGTGAGAATAACTGTTTTGACACCAGCGTCGCGAACGCGCTTGATTGCATGCTTGATTCCTGAACGAATCGGATCGCGGAATGTAATGAGGCCATTGAATGAAATGCCGGACTCTGGAATATCTGTAGCGAGAGAGAAATCTTTTGCATCGGCAATCGCAAACGAGGCCACACCGAGTACGCGCTCACCGGACTGCGCAAGTGTTTCGATCTGCGCAAGCATTTTTTCTTTCTCTGTGTCTGCAAGCGAAGAAAAGCCGAGCAAAATATCCGGCGCACCAAAAAAGACCAATTTGTGTCCGCCATCTTTTCCGGCAGCCTCACCGTTTTCTTTCACGAGCGAAACCGAAAACTTTTTCACTGCATTAAATGGAAGCGAATCGATCACATGTTCTTTCTTGGTAATTTCAGCAAGCGTCAAACCGCGAAGTGCAGCCGAACGGACAAGTGCGATTTCCATAATCCGTCCATTGATGCGCCACGATTCGGGATTGTCGTTTGGATTTTCGATCAAGACGTTGGCATTTGTCAGCGCACGTTCAATCAGTGTTTCTTCATCCACAACAGTCCCGCCCACTTCACTCGCCGCCGGAATAATCTGCGACATCACCATCTTCGCCATCGTCAGCGTTCCGGTTTTATCAGTGAGAATGAGCGTCGTGCTGCCGAGCGCTTCAGCAGCAACAAGTTTGCGCACAACACCTTTCCTTTTTGCCATACGCTCAACACCAACCGCAAGAATAACCGTCATCGAAATCGGCAAGCCTTCAGGGATAGCCGACACAGCGATCGCGACCGACGTCAAAAACATGTCGAGCGGCGAATAACCGACCATGATGCCGACAATGAAAACAACAAGCGTCAAAAGCCCAAGCACAATGCTTGAGTAAATACTGAAATTAATGATCGCCTTTTGGAGTGGCGTTTTTTCGTGTTCGGAATGGGCAATGAGTGAAGCGATCTGTCCGAGCTCTGTACTTTTTCCGGTGAAGCAAACGATCGCTGTACAGATACCTTGCGTGACAAGCGTGCCGGCAAAAACCATTGAACTCTGGTCTGACAAACCAGCAGCGTCGGGAGCATTATTACTGTCTTTGACAACAGGAAGCGATTCGCCAGTGAGCACCGCTTCATCTACTTGAAAATCATTTACCGAAATAATGCGCGCATCTGCAGGCACACGATCCCCTTGCGCAAGTTTGATAATGTCGCCCGGAACAAGATCTTCAGCATCGATTGTGTGTTCTTTGCCGCCGCGAATGATGCGAGCACGTTGCTTAAGATATGTCTTGAGTTCAGCGAGCGCACGTTCAGCTTTGTTCTCTTGGTAAAAACCAAGCGCTGAGTTCACGAAAACTGCGACAAAAATAAAAATCGCATCGCGATAGTGCGAGATCGCAAGCGTAATAATGCCGGCCGCAATCAAGACAACAATCAGCGGACTTTTGAGCTGATTGAAAAAGATCTTGAGTCCGGATGTACGCTTCGATGTGCTGATTGTGTTTTTGCCAAATGCATTGAGTCGCTCTTTGACGACAGCACCCGACAAACCTTTTTCAATATCGGTTTCAAAAAAAGTCGCTGTCGCTTCCGGCGTGATGTTCCAGAATGTTTTGGTGGGATTGAGGGATTTCATGAATACTGATAAGTATAGCAAGGACTTATATATATGCGTGTGGAATAAGCAAAATCCGAAAAAGCAATTACTGTATGAAAATATCCATCGCCCCTGCCCCGCCGTGCTGGATCTTAGCTTGATTATATCGGATGCTGCGCCCCGTTAGATAAGAACGCACAAAGTCCGGCAGCACCGGACCGTTCGCACTATTGTTTCCCTTGCCGACAATGAGGCGAACGATTTTGTATCGGCGTTCGCGAAGCAGTGTGTCGAGCACGTCTTTTGTTTCGGCGGTTGTGTAGCCGTGAAGATCAATTTCGATTTCAGGTGTTTGCGGGTATTTGTTGGGCATAGATTTTTGAACTCGAAATTAATTATTGCCACAAACCAAAATCGCCTCCGCAGTCACATCATTAGTGATCACTATCGTCACCCTATCCCCGACCTTCAAATCAGCAAGCGTAATCGGGCCGTTTGGGTTTTTGATTTCTGTTTTCTTGCCGATGCCGATCTTTTGGATCGAGTCGTCATTGAGCTTGAGGCTGATAGATGTTTTGCCGATCGCTGCGATCTCGCCTGTGCCGTTTGTTGCACCACAGAGATTCGTGCCGGCAGCCGCGTCGCCTTTTGCAGCATCGGATTCGATAAGGCCAGCACCTGCGCTACCATTTGGATTCACCGGCTGATTTCTCGGATATATAAAATAAAACGCACCGGTAATAGCAGTAAGAATCAAAACTGCAGCAATGACGATCTGCGTATACTTTTTCGAGAGCAGCCATTTTTGGAGCTGCACAAATATTCCGTAGCCGATCATAAAGCCGACAGCGTTGAGGATCACATCATCAATATCAAATATGCCGACACGCAGAAGCACTTGCATGACCTCGATAATGAGGCCGCTAGCTACTGCGATGCCGAGCATTTTTTTCCAATTGAGATTGCATGATGTATTTCGCGCAACGAGCATGACAAGAAAACCAAG
>JAGOSA010000029.1 GCA_018062505.1 Minisyncoccota bacterium
CACTCGTCATGCTGGCCGCTTTCTTGGTGGTTCTCATTCCTGTCGTCTTTCTCAATCTGCCATTTGAAAAGTGGTTCACTGAAGCACTTACCCTCCTCATCATTTCCTGTCCGTGCGCCTTGGTGATCTCAACTCCCGTCGGCGTCTTCTCGGCGATCGGTAACGCTACCAAGAAAGGTGTACTCATCAAGGGCGGCAAGTTCCTCGAAGAAATGGGCAGGGTCAGAGCTATCGCTTTTGATAAAACCCGTACCTTGACCAAGGGCGAACCTATCGTCTCGAGCATTGTCCCGTTCAATAACAATAGCGAAGAAGGTGTGCTCAAATGCATCGCCGGTCTTGAAATGCTTTCAGAACACCCCATCTCACAGAGCATCACCAAGAAAGCCAAAGAGCAGGGGCTCGAAATGCACACCTTCAGTAATTTCCAAGCGGTTGCGGGAAAAGGCGCTAAAGGAACCTGCATGGTCTGCACGGACGCCGAGCACACCGTCGGCAACCTCAAGTTCTTGAGCGAAGAGAACCACACCGTCAATGCTGACGTGATCGCACAAGTTAAACGATTTGAGCAAGAAGGCAAAACTGCGATTGTCGTTGGTGACGGGAAAAATATCAACGGCATTATCAGCGTGACGGATGAGATTAGGCCAGAGTCAGCAGGCATCATCGCATCGCTCAAGAAACTTAACATCACACCTGTGCTTTTGACGGGCGACAATCCTTCGTCCGCTCGGTATGTTGCAGATCAAGTTGGCATCGAAGAGGTGCATGCCTCACTCCTCCCCGAGCAGAAAGTGGAGGAGCTGAAGAAACTCATGGAAAAATACAAGTCAGTGGCGATGGTGGGAGACGGGGTGAATGACGCACCATCCTTGGCGCTTGCGTCTGTCGGTATTGCCATGGGTGCGGGTGGATCTGATGTAGCAATAGAGAATGCCGACATCGCTCTCATGAACGACAAGCTCGATCTCATTTCGTACCTCATCATGATCGGCAGAAAAATGGACGGCATCATTAAGTTCAATATCACCATTGCGATCATCATCAAAGTCCTGTTCCTCGCTCTTGCTGTCACGGGTCACAGCAACCTCGTCCTCGCTATTTTCGCCGATGTCGGGGTCACGATCTTTGTCATTTTGAATGCTCTCCGACTGTACAATGTCAAACAAACTGCCTCTGAGCAGTATGCTAGTATGTAATTACAGATATATTTAGAAAGTAAGATAAGGAGAAATACCACTCGCATTACATGTCACGAAAAGATAAAATCATATATATAATCGTATCAATAGGAATTATTGTCTGGATTTTGTATTTCCTGTCACAGAGAACTTAGTGAAGGAACAAATAGTTGCGGATTTGTTCGTTCTCCCTCACTTTTCGTAAATATAAAGAAAAGCGATACAAGTCTACCGAGAATTATTGTGGTGATCGGTTGATTAAATCTTTTTTTGCTGGTCTATTTTTCTTGAAACTTAAAGGCATTTATTGTCCTATAGTATAATATACACATTATGAAAAACACATCACGCCTTTTTGTCGCCCTTGGAATAGTGCTTATTTTAATCGTTATTTACGCAATGGTTAAGAAATCGCCAGAAGCTCCAATAGACCAGACAAGTACTCCTGCGAGCAACATCGTAGAAGCCAGTATTTCATATACGGAAGGTCAGCCCTTTACACCAAAAGTCATTCAGGCCAAACAGGGACAGGAAGTCATGGTAAGCATTGCCTCAAATGTTGTCGATACCGCCCATTTGCACGGCTACGATATTTCCACGCCGCTTACTCCAACTGAGCCAAACACTCTCCGCTTCACGGCAGAAAATACAGGCCGGTTTGATCTTGAACTCCATGACGCTGATAAGGTTATTGCCATTTTCGAAGTTTATCCAAACTAAGTTTTTATGACAAAAAGACAAATCACAATAACACTCCTTGGCATCATCATTTTCGCCACGTTTGCTTTTTTTACATTTGCAAAAAAAGATAACCTAGAAACATCAAAGGAGAAAATACTGACTTCAAGCCCTCCAAGCAGGCGAGCTAATGAACTAATAAATGTGCCTTACCACTTTGTTTCTGGGACAGCTGATTCAGGCACATTTATCGTCTATCAAGGGGAAAAAATGAAGCTCATTATTACTTCAGACGTCGAGGAAACTGCTTACTTAAGTGGCTATAGGAAAAGAGTGAAAGTAGAACCTGGCAAAGAAAACATTATCGAGTTTACTACCACAAAAATAGGGAGATTTGAGCTTGTCATGAAAAAGAGCGGGGCCACACTCGGATACATCGATGTTCACCCAAACTAATATGAAAAAATTATTTTTAGCGATCATTCTCATAATAGTTGCCGGGTTACCCTTGACGGTATCCGCTCACGGTATCGGAGAAGTGTACGCGCTCCCCGTACCACTACGCTACTACCTCCTCGGTGCGGGTTTCGTGATCGCCGTATCCTTCTTTCTCATTGCTGCGTTTTTAGGGAAAGAGAAAAAGGAAGGAGAGATGACAGAAAAGATAATTGCAGTGCCGTGGCTTCCTCGACTCTTGAAAGTACTTAAAGCCATCGGACTCTTCCTCCTTTTCTTAACCATTGCCACAGGTATCTTTGGCGTCCAATTATCTCAAGTGAACTTCGCACCGGTATTCTTCTGGGTGTACTTCCTCATCGGCATGGGTATCCTCAGTTTGTTCATCGGCAATATTTGGGACAAGCTCAACCCGTGGAAAATACTCTCGAACCGAATAAAGGCAAACGTTAAAACATCAAACATTTCTGGTGGAGTCGGCATCCTTCTCTTGTTCATGCTTTTCTGGTGGGAGCTTATTTCAGGCCACTCATTCGTTCCAAACTTTGTTGGTCTGATACTTTTCCTCTATACCATTCTCAACCTTGGTCTTTCACAATATTATAAAAACTGGTTCAAGGTCAGTGAAGTATTTTCTGTTTTGTACGGCTTCATTGGTCACTTGGCGTACTTCCACATTAGCGACGATAACAAATCCATCATACGGTCGAGCAAACGAGAGACGCTCACGGGTGAAGCAGTGCCTTGGTGGATTATTGGTATCGCTTCGGTGCTGCTTGCAGGTGCGAGCTTCGATAGCTTGAAAGAAAGCACGATGTGGGAAGAGTTCGTGCGTTCCATTGGAATGTCTCCTTATACGCAACTGCCTGCCACCCTCGGACTCTTGCTCTCCGGCTTGTTTTACTTCGGCACGTACTCGCTGGCTATCTGGATCATGAAGAAGCTCACTAAAGCCAAAGAGTCATTCCACACCCATTCACGGCAATTTGTTCTCTCTCTTGTCCCGATTGCTTTCGGATATGTACTCGCCCACAACTTCTCTTTGGTTGTTGTTATGAGCCGAAGGATGTTCGGCATGATCTCTGATCCTTTTGGTTTTGCCTGGAACTTGTTTGGTACCGCAAACTATGTTCAAGGAGAATTACTTCTTGGTGCAAAAGCAGTCTGGTTTATTGAAATCGGCCTTATTGTCCTCGCTCACATTATTGGCGTGATGTATGCCCATATCCTTGCCAAGGCAATATTCAAGAGCAATAAACTCGCGCTCAAGAGCCAATTGCCGATGATTATACTCATGGTTGGCTACACGATCATTGCGCTCTGGCTGTTGTCATTGCCGTTAGTCGTGAGACCAGCGTAAATTTACTTTCCAATAGTTATCTCTTTACCTCTTAGTGAACAAAATGAGGTCCATGACTTTCTACTAACCGAATATGGACCGTGTTTTGGAATACCCGAAGGTCAATGCGCGGAATAAAACTCAACAAGGAGTGTGATTACAACAAGTAAAAAGAAAACATATCTTGCAGAAAATATAACGATTGCTTACAATCAATTTACTGGTGAGGTTGGGAGTCGCAAGTCCGCTCAGAAATGGGCGGACTTGTCTTTTCTTTATTATTTCTTGATGGGAACTTCATATCAATATTTTATTATGTATCCGATATAGATTGGTTATCTGTATCAATGGGCGTGCTAGTGGCCTAGATTTCCAATCTCACCAGTTGGAGATAGCGAGTTCGATTCTCGTCACGTCCAGAATTAATTTTGTTTTATGTAGAATATTATGTAGAATTCGCAAATGGAAACAAATCACCAAGAAGAAAAGCCCGTCGAAAAGAAGCAAAAGGAACAGACATTTGCTGTTACGCCAGAGCAAATGAATATACAAATTGAGCAGTACGAAATATTGTCAGTCTGGAAGTCGTACCGCAAGTCGGCGGCAATGGTTATTTTTATCTCTATTGCATTTACACTATTTTTCGTTTTTGCGTCAGCAACACCTATTACATATGTTTTACTTGGGATGCTTGTTATTTATACCGTACTAGGGATCAACATCTTTAACGGAAAGAAATGGGCAATCGCCGCAGCCATTACCCTTTTGGCAATCGATAAGTTGGCTGCCATAATTCTCGTCGGCGGATCTGGCATTGTCGGCCTCATCTGGCTCTTGGCGCTTGTAAGCCTCGGATCAAAAGCATACAAAGTTGAGACAGAAAGAAAGAAGAGGCTTGAAAACAAAACAGTATAAAAGAAAAAGCAGCTCAAAAATGCTAAAATAACTTCATGAAAACATTCCTCCGCCAAAACGCCCTTTATATTGCTTGGGCACTTGCCCTTGTCGCCATGCTCGGAAGCCTCTATTTTAGCGAAATTAAGGGCTTTGCCCCATGTGTTCTCTGCTGGTACCAGCGCATCGCTATTTATCCGCTCGTTTTGCTCATACCTGTCGGCATCATCAAAAAGGACCCTCGTATTGCCGATTATGTTCTGACACTGTCTATTGCTGGGCTCATTGTTTCCCTCTACCAAAACTTACTGTATTATAAAATTCTACCGGAAAGTGTTTCCCCATGCTCGACAGGCGTTTCCTGTCTGACGAAGTATGTCGAATATTTCGGTTTCCTGACGATTCCTTTATTATCATTTATTACCTTGGCAGCGATCACGACACTCATGATCATGTACAAGAAACAAAACCATGCCTAAAGAAGCAAAAATATTACTCAGTATTGGCCTCCTCGTTATCATCGGTGCAATTGCGCTCATTGTTACGAAGCCTGCAACAACAGTTTCAGAGCAGCCAATCGACACGAGCATCATCATTAGAGAAAATAGCCACACTGTCGGATCAGCTGATGCCAAAGTCAAAGTTGTTGAGTTCGGCGATTACCAGTGCCCTGCTTGTGCATACGCGCACCCAATCGTCTTGCAGCTCATGAAAGACTACGCAAACAATCCAAACGTCAGCTTCACATTCCGCAACTTCCCTCTTCCGGGACACAAGAATGCAATCGTGAGCTCACAAGCTGCTGAAGCTGCAAGCGCTCAGGGCAAGTTCTGGGAAATGCATGACATGCTCTATGAGAAACAGGATGAATGGAGCGAACTAACAAATCCGAAAGATGTTTTCTCAGGCTACGCAACTGCACTCGGACTTGATGTTGCAAAGTTCAATGAAGACGTTTCGAAAAATGCATACGCTGCAATCATTAGCGCCGATAAGAAAGATGGTGAAGACCTCAATCTTGCAGGCACACCAAGTTTCTTTATTAGTGGAGAAAAATTTGGCGTTGGCAGCGTTCCAACATACGAAGAGTTTAAGGCAAAAATCGAAGAGAAGCTTAAGTAATAATTACCTAAAAAACCGCATGCCCAGATGGACATGCGGTTTTTTATTTCGCTTTTACATTCTTGTTGCGACTTATTTGCTTCCGTCTTTGCCGACGAGTATCGTAAATGGATCATTGCCTGCTTGCTCATGAGAGAAACCACCGAGGCGCATCCATGTTGGCGTAATCTTAACGAGCACCAACTGGCTCGCACCCATCTTGAGGATCGCTGGAACTTCCCCGTTTTCAAATGTCCGATGAAGGAGCTCCATGTATGTCGATTCGATCTGCGAAACGTCTTCGACGATAGTGGCCTCCCCGCGCGCCTGCAATGTCATAGCTGGCTCGCGCTGGAAAACAACAAAGGAAACTTCTGGATCTCTCAATAGATTTTCTACTTTGCGGCTATCGCGCTTTGAATTGAAATAAATAGTGCCATCTGTGTCTGCCATATAGTAGACAGCTGCCGACGAGATACCGTCTTCTCCCATTGTCGAAAGCACGCCGATCGGATTTGCTTTGACGAACTCTACAAGTGCGTTGATGTTATTCATAGCAATATCATACACCCTCCGAATATTTCGCCAAAGCTACTTTGCCCAAGCGACAATTTCGTCGTATTTTACCTCTCCGCAGAGCCAAGCTTTGGTTTTTGTATTGTAGAAAAAAGGCACGCCGCCGCAAGCACCGTCTTGATCGTAGCCTTCCATGATGCGAGTGTTTTCTTCATTGTGCCAGACTTCGATCTTCTCGAGGCGCACGCCGTTTTCAGATTCGAATCGATCAACAAGGCGAAACATATGTTCGCAATGTGGACATTCTGTGCCGTAAAAAACGAGGAGGTGGTTTTCGGCGACATTATTTTGGGCCGCATTTTTTTCAGTATCCATGTTCTATTTCAATTACTGCGCAATAACCTGATATGAGAAAACAGATCCAGGGTTTTCGCCGCCAGATGGATCTTCTTCAGTAAACGTGAGCGTGAGAGGAGTTCCCGAAGCGAAAGAAACTGGAGGATTGAGAGTGCCGGTAAATGAAACTGGGACATTGCCCGTCCAATCGCCGATGACAGAAAGTCCAACTGCTGCTTGCTGTCCATTGATGTCGGAAATTGAAACAGTACCTGCCATACCCTCAAACATTACCCATGTGCAACCGTCTGTTGCTGCAAGATTGTCGATGCCGCCCGTGACTGTGAGTGGAAATGAAACAATGCTGTTTGCAAGCGGAGAGTCTACAGTCATGCCGCACATATATTTTGGAGCCGCTGAAACAGGAGTTT
>JAGOSA010000030.1 GCA_018062505.1 Minisyncoccota bacterium
ATCGCGAGCGCAATCGTGCCGCCAGCTCCCGGATTCGATACTGCAGCGCCAAAAGCTGAGCCTTCGAAAACCGAACCGCCAAAGACCGAACCGACAACCGGAGAAGAGAAAAAATCGGAAGAAGTGATATAGTAGAGCCATGGAAAATAACGAACACAGTCAAAAACCAAACAAAAAAGGAAGACTCTTTTTCTTCATCCTGCTCGCAGGCGTCATTATTCTGGCCATTGCAATCTTTAGGCCATTTCTCGTCGTGCTCGCCATCTCGGCCGCGCTCGCTGTCGTCCTCACTCCGATTCATCTCTGGGTAAAACGCCGCATCACTCGCGGTGTTTCTTGGCTTGCAGCTTTGCTCACTGTTTTGGCATTCTTCATTGTCCTCGCAGTGCCACTCTACTTTATCGGCGCAAAAGTTGTTTCCGAAGCCAGTGCACTTCTCAATTCGCTCACTGAAGGCGGTTCGGGACAGCAGCACATCAACGATTTGGTCAATTGGGTGCAGTCGGTCATTCCGGGCGCGACAGAATTGCCAATCAAAGAAAAAATTGCTGACATAGCGACATTCTTCACGAATTCATTTGGCGCTATTTTCTCGGCAACGATTCAGACTATTTTCTCCTTGCTCCTCATTTTGCTTTCGCTTTTCTACTTCCTTAAAGATGGTGAGCATTTCCGCGAATACCTTGTGCGCCTTTCTCCGCTTGCTGATCGCTATGACGACAAAATCTTTGACAAGCTTGCAGCTTCGGTCAACGGCGTCATGCGCGGCTATGTCCTGATTGCTCTCGTCCAAGGTGTTCTGCTTGGTGCTGGCTTGTGGATTTTCGGTGTTCCAAATCCTGTTCTCTGGGCTGTTTTTGCGGGCATCGCTTCAATGGTTCCGCAAATCGGAACTGGCGTCGTTTCTGTTCCGGCAATTCTTTTCCTTTTCTTCACGGGTCTTCCTCTCCATGCACTCGGCCTTTTGATCTGGTCGCTTGCACTCGTCGGCACAATCGACAACATCCTTCAGCCTGTCGTCGTCGGCAAAAACATCGACCTTCCGCCGATTGCTGTTCTCTTTTCTGTTCTCGGTGGCGTCGCCCTCTTTGGAATTGCCGGCCTCATCATCGGTCCGCTTTCTCTTAGTCTATTCTTGACGTTGATGACTATATATAAGGAAGAGTACGCTTAGTATTCAGCTGGAAATAAAAAAGCACTGATAACTCAGTGCTTTTTTATTTGCAATAGTAATGACTCAACTCTAGAACGCCTGCCACTTCAAAACTCTAGCTAGCGATTCGATTTGTCCGGTCTGGACGAATGTTGGAATGCCAAGGTAGCAGTTGTTGTTGAGATCGATTGCGGCACCGCCAGAATTGCCGTGCTCGACTTTGGCCGAAGTCACGTAGTATGAACCTTCGTAGCTTGAAATAATGCCTTCAGTTGCTGTGACATCTGTTACTGATCCGATGCTTGGATATCCGAGAATGACGATCTGGTCGCCGATGTCAGGAGTCGTGCTGCAGTAATTGCGTTTCGTTGTTCCGCCGATTGAAGCTGGAGCAGTTCTCATGTCGATGCTCGCTTCGTCACTGCCTTTGCTCGAAAGGGTAATGTCATTGATTGCAATGTTGTATGTCGTCGCATCGTTTGGAAAACGGACGCCGCATGTCGATGGTCCGTAGCCGTCGATATCAGAAACAACATGCTTGTTTGTGATGAGGCTTCGGCTGCCGTCAGAAAAAGAAATGAGAGTTCCGGAGCCGGACTGCTTCGCGTAGAGATTGCCGTTGGTGTATCTGAATTCACAAGTGATTCGCGCAACGACTGGCTGCCACGTTTTGACGATTGAAGTAACTGTCGGTACGACAGAAGGCTTCTCAACGATTTTTTCGACAATGACGGGCTTGCGGGCATCTTCTTTTTTCTGGGTTTCGGCAAGTGCTGCTGCTGTCGCTGCTGTTTCTTCCTCGCTCTTCATTTTGAATTGGCTCAGGTCGTCTTTGACATTGCCGAGAGCAAGGTTCGTTTGGTCAATGCTTGCTTGTGCGGTCTGCTGCGCATTCAGTGCGATCTGCCGATTTTCTTTAATGAGTCTTTCTTGGCGGACAAAGAGGAGTGCGTTGCTGGCAAGCAGTATAAAAATAGCGAAGCCAAGCAAATGAGTAGTTGTGATTCTCATTTTTCCGTCATTTCCATTGAACATATGCATTGATTATAGCAGAATGTATTGCCAAATATTGGAATTGCTCCGCAAAACACCCAAAAACCTACAAAAAATTCCGACACATAATCGCATATCAATCAATTGCGCAAACTAGGGGAGAGGCGTATATATGGAACATGAATACAGATACAAGGAACATGCTGATCGGCTTGATAGCCCTCATTATCATCATTTTTGGCATTATTTTCCTAGGCAAAAAGGAGGCGGCTGCCCCTGGAGAAGAGCAGCAGGCTGCCCTCGAGGAAGCTACAAAGGACTGGGAAACATGGGAAAGCGGCACATACAACAGTGATGCTGACCAGAGTACTCTCTACACAGTTTCTCACCCAAAGGACTTTGTGGTCTCAAAGCGCGCAACAGCTCGCGGCGGTTTCCTCAAAAATCCGCTCGTCACTATGGCATTCCCAAAAACTGCTTTTGCTGAGCCAAAGAGCACTTTCAGCGAAGGCTACGCAACTATTTCGTCGAGCAAGGCAAAGAATACAGAAGAAAAATGCTTTGTCGCTCCAGAAGAAGCAACTGGCGAATTTGCTGCAGTCGAAACATGGAATGATCTCGTCGTGAAGCGCGTTGACGCAACTGATCCAGGTGCCGGCAACATCTACACATCTCGCATTTACCGAACAGTTTTCGATGGCACTTGCTACGAAGTCGCACTCACTGTCCATACAACAGCTCTCGCTAACTACGAAGCGGGGACAGTTGTTGAATTTGACAAAGAGCAGGCTTTCAGCGTTCTCGAAAACATTCGCATGACATTTGGCCTTCGTAAAGAAGCTGGCCCGATGAAGTAATCGCTTTCGCGGCCAAGTTGTGCAAAAGTCGAAAAGCATAGTGCTATACTATTTGCATGCATAGTTTTTCCGTTTTTCTCAGAAAACCTCGAGTGCTTGCTCTCATGCTTGCAACAATATTTGCCCTTACTATCTGCTGGGTTGGGCAATTGATACTTCGCACTGGCGCCGATGATCCGCAGATTCAAATGGCGGAAGATACAGCCATCATGCTCGCAAATGGCTTTCCGGCAGAATCTATTTCTGCCACTCCGGGTAGAATCGTCGGACAAAGTCTTTCTCCTTTCACTGTTATCTATGATTCAAATGGCGATCCTGTCTCAGGAACTGCTTACTATAGGCAAGTTTTGCCGAATCCACCTAAGGGCGTATTTGTTCATGCCAAAAGGCTTGGGGGCAATCGCATAACTTGGCAGCCAGAACCTGGCATTCGATTTGCGGCTGTGATCGCGCCATATCATGACAGTAGTGGCATCATGGGCTACGTTATGGTTGCCCGCGATTTGCGCGAAGTCGAAAGGAGAATCGATGAGCTTTGCGACATCGCTTTCTATGCTTGGATCGCTTCAGTTTTCCTCATTGTCATGACATCGCCAACAGGAGTTCATCACGTTAAAAGAGTAATTCGTAAACGCCGATAATACTATGGAAAGCCTCATGAAATCAGATATTTTCTTTTTTGTCGCGACTATTGCAACTGTTGTTGTTGCAGCTTTTTTGGCTGTCGCTATATATTACCTCGTCAGATTTCTCAAGAAAGCTAATCGCATTTCAGACTCAGTCGAAGACGGCATTGACCAGCTTAAAGAAGGCGTCAAAGACCAACCTTTCCTCAATTTCCTTTTTAAGAAGAAAAAAACAAAAAAACAAAAATAGCATCTTGTACATATTGTCACTCTCGCTGAAATGGGCGTACAGTTAATATAGGTTATTAATCGACAAGGTTATAAGTAATTGCGCTTTTGCGCTTAGACTCATGCTAACAACAATTGCTATTATTTTAATCATTGCTTGGCTACTTGGAATTGTCGGTGTTTATACAATAGGAAGCTTTATCCATATTCTTCTAGTTGTCGCGATCATTCTTTTTTTGATTCGCATTATTCGAGGGGAGAATCCAATTCAATAAACAGCGCGTAATCTATTGACATAATAGACTATTAGCGTAGTATTTGGCCCAGAGCCCTTTCCGGGATTTCTATATTAGAATTAATGGAGATAATTTGCTTATGAAAACAAAGCGTTTTTTGGCTATTGGAGCTAAAACAGCCCTTATGGCCTTTATGGTTGTAGGTATGATTGGCGGCTCTATGATGGGCTTTATTGGCACAGTTAGTGCTACTGAAAAGGACGTCACAGAAAAAGTAGAGGCAATAGATGTAGTAAAGGACATTGATTTTCCTGTTATAAAGGACACAGAAGATATAAAGGACAATCAAGAAACTAAGGAAGTTAAGGAAACTAAAGGCGACGAAAAGAATGGTGAAGTCGCTACTTTCGGCGGCCACGGCGACGATAACCACAATGATAATCACAACGATAATCACGGCGATGACAATCATTCTGCGGGTGGTCACGAACATGACCACTGGGATGGTCACACTGGCTGGGACAATGGTCATAATGACCACGAAGATCACGGCTTCGACAATAACCACGCTCCAATCAAAGGCAGCATCCGTGTCTGTGTTCTCGTCCTCGACCAGAACTGGGACATGCTTCCGTCGAGCACTGTTAGCGGCGTAACATTTGAAGTTCCAGGCATTACTGAAACTTCTGTTTACGGCGACACAACAGGCGAACTTTCTTCAACATTCGTTTCAACGCCAATGGAGAAGAATGCTCGCTTGCTCGACTGGTCAACAGAAAACGATGCAAACTGCACAACATACACTGACCTTGAAATGGGCAACTATTACTACGGACAGGAAGTGATTACAGGTAGTAACCCAGCAAATTGGGAAGTCACTATGTACCACGATGATGCAGGCGAATACATTTACAACTTCGACTACTTCACAGCACACAGCAATCATCTTTTTGATGAAGACAGTACAAATGACTGGAACGATGTCTACACAGCAGACGGACACATTCCTCTCTACTGTGAAGAGCCTCATGCAACACTCGTTGTCGTCAATCGCTACATTCCAACTGTTACAACAGATGATGGTGGTGGACAGGGAGGTGGTGATGATAATGGTGACGATAACGGTGGTGACAATGGTGGTGAAAACGGAGGCGATAACGGCGGTGGTAACGGCGGCAACAACGGTGGTGGCGCAGTAGGCGGTGGAAGCACTGGCCTTGGCGGCAGCATTGGTGGTGGCGTCAGCACAACAGCCCCACAAGGACAGGTTCTTGGTGAATCTACTTGCGGCGTTTACCTCAAGGATTACCTTCGTTTTGGCTACCAGAACAATGTCGACGAAGTTAAAAAGCTTCAGACATTCCTCAACTCATACATGGGTACAACACTCGCTGTTAGCGGCACATTCGACGGCGCGACAGAAGCAGCTGTCCGATCATTCCAGTCAAAAGAACAAATCTTTGTTCTCACTCCATGGAATATCTCTGCGACAACAGGTATCGTTTACCTCACGACAAAGACACGCATCAACAATCTCTCATGCAATACTCTCAATGCACCAATTCCAAGCCCGCTTGTGAACTGGAGCGCAAACCCGGAAACATCGTCTATTCCAAAGATTGCAGGCGCAACTAATGCTCCAGCAGGAAAGTAATCTACTTTCGATAGATAAAACTCATAGCTAAGCTATTGCCAAAACCCCGTACTTGTTGCGGGGTTTTGCTATTTTGGGGTTTTATGGTATAGTATTTTCACTATATGAGACAGATGATCAAGCAAGCCCTGATCCCGCATGAAGGCAATGGCTACAAGCCGACGCTTTTCAGTTATGCGAGCATTTCTGCTGTACTTGTTGTCGGCATTATCTTCTTCATGTCATCGATTGCAGCTACTGGCTACATGACAAAGACAGGGCAGGGAGCTGCTGTTTACTCTTCAGTGCTTGTCGACCTCACCAACAAAGCTCGCGTCCAAAATGATGCGTCCGAACTCACTGTTTCCGAAACGCTCACACGCGCAGCTCAAATGAAAGCCGACGATATGGCCGCTCGCCAGTATTTTTCGCATACAAGTCCGGATGGAACAACACCTTGGTATTGGTTCCAAAAAGCAGGATATGAATTTATGTACGCTGGCGAAAATCTAGCTGTCGACTTTACAGAATCTTCTGATATCGAAACCGCATGGCTCGCTTCGCCAAAGCATCGCGAAAACATTGTCGATTCGCGCTTTACGGAAATCGGCATTGCAACAAAGACTGGTGTTTGGCAGGGAAGGCAGACGACATTTGTTGTTCAGCTTTTTGGTGCGCCGACTCGTATTGCTTCGGTCGCTATTGCTGAAGCAAATGCCGAGCAAACTGGCGCAAGCAGCGCAAAAGTTTCCAGCTCAGCTTCTCCTGTTGGCGAGCCGAAAGTTGCCGGCGCATCTGAAACTTCATCCCAGCCAATCACTATCGTTTCTGAAACAGATGACACTATTGTTGCGCAAAACAATTCAGCTTTTTCTATTGTCAGTTTGGCAGCGCAGAGCGATGCTCCAAAATCAAGTTTGGCGGATAAAGCAATTGTCCGCATTCCGACGATTTCAAATTATGCTCTAACAGCG
>JAGOSA010000009.1 GCA_018062505.1 Minisyncoccota bacterium
GTCATTTTATTAGCGGATTTTCGGGATTAATCCTCTAGCGTAGTTTCAACAAAACGCCAGAAAGCCCGAGACCTTGTCCGCCCTGCTCTTCAGCAGTAATGCGGATTTTTTATTTCCCAATTTATGGCAAAAACAGACACAGTAGAAAAAACAGCAGAAGTCGAAGTCGTTCAAATGAGCGCTATCCGACAGCACGCTGAAAAGACGGCTATGCCGCCAGCCCTCGACTCACTCGTCGAAGGTCCAGTTATCGGCATTCAGAAATCATCGGTCTACATTGACCTTGCTCCATTCGGAACAGGTATCATCTACGGCCGCGAATTCCAGAATGCTCGCGACATTATCAAAAAGGTAAACCTCGGCGACCTCGTTAAGGCAAAAGTTATCGGCCTTCCGGACGACACAGGATACCTTGAGCTTTCTCTCAAGGAAGCGAAGCAGGCTCTCATCTGGAGCGAAGCTGAAAAAGCAGTTAAGTCGAAAATGGTTCTTGAACTTCCGATCAAAGACGCCAACAAAGGCGGACTCATCTTGGAATGGCAAGGCATTGCCGGCTTCTTGCCAGCGTCACAGCTCAAGCCTGACCACTACCCTCGCGTAGCGGATTCAGACAAAGACCAGATCCAGAAAGAACTCAAGAAACTTATCGGCAAGAAAATTTCAGTTGCGATCATCTCTGCTCTTCCAAAAGAAGGCAAGCTCATCTTCTCTGAAAAGGAATCAACTCCAGAAGAACGACAGGAAGTTATCGCTAAGTACAATGTTGGCGATGAACTCGACTGCACAGTTGCTGGTCTCGTTGACTTCGGCGTCTTCCTCAAGATCGAAGAAGGTCTTGAAGGTCTCGTCCACATTTCTGAAATCGATTGGGGTCTCGTTGACGATCCACGCGCATTCTTCAAGATTGGCGACAGCGTCAAAGCGAAGATAATCGAAATCAAGGACGGCAAGATTTCTCTCTCTATCAAGGCTCTCAAGGAGAATCCTTGGAAAGAGTTTGAAGCTACTCTCAAGAAGGGCGACATCGTCACTGGTGTTGTCATAAAGTTCAACAAGCACGGTGCGCTTGCTTCTATCAAAGAAGGTGTTGCTGGACTCGTCCACAATTCACTCTTCGGTGGCGAAGCAAAGCTCCGCGAAAAGCTTGAACTCGGCAAGACATACAACTTCCAGATCACACTCTTCGAGCCAAAGGATCAGCGCATGACGCTGACATACTTGGAGAAGTAATTGCTCTCTATGTCTCAAATAAAAAACCACTCCAATGAGTGGTTTTTTATTTTTTAAAAATTAGTCGTTGTAGAGCGTCATCGCTTTCTCTCTCCCCTCGGCAATCATTGTCTCGATTGCAAGATTTGCGCGCTTCCAAACTTTTTTGAGTTCAAGCATATCGTTTTCGCGGAACTTCGTCATAAGGAATTTGATGACTTTGTCTTCGCCGCTTGGCTTCTTGGCAATGCCTTTGGCAGTCATCGGAGAAACGCCGAGGCGAATACGTGGAAAAGCTTCGGACTTTACGGCTTTGATAATCGAAGCGACGCCGTTGTGTCCGCCAGCGCTTCTATTGAATGAAATTTTCATTTTGCCGATCGGCAAATCGAGGTCGTCGTAAACGACAACAAGCGACTCAAGCGCTTTAGCAGAAAGTTCAAGAGGTCGAACTGAGTTTCCTGAATTGTTCATGAATGTTTCAGGATTAATGAGCATGACTTTTTTGCCGCCGAGCATGCCGGTCGACGTCATGGCTTTCATTTTCTTGTCGTCTTTCCAATCAGAAAAATCGTTCTTTTTGGCAACGTATTCGAGAAAGCTGCGCCCAGCGTTGTGGCGGCTGCCTTTGTATTCTTCTCCAGGGTTTCCGAGGCCAACGATGTAAAACATAGGATTATTCTAGCATATTCCAGCTTGAGGAAATATCTATTGATTTAAAAAAAGAAAAAACCCTTCCGCAAGCGGAAAGGGTTCATTACTGCATTGCTTTTTAGCAATCAATCGTACATTTCTTCATCATCGAATGGATAGCCGACGCGAACGGGTTTTTGTTCTTTTGAAAATGCATTTATAAGCACTGTCATCAGCGCTGGACTAAAATAGCCAAGCGCAATTGTTGCCATTTCTATTATATAGAAAAAGGCAAACTGAAACCCGAAAGACGAACTAACATTGAATCCAAGCAAGTGGAATACTTTTGAGCTAACAAAAGCTCTGAGCACAAGAAGAATTGCGGCGTACGTTACTTCCTGCAGTAAATTCTTCATCTTGCGTTTACTCCTCACAGATTGTGATGATTCGTCCCAGTAGCGGGTAAATGCATTAGTCTTAATTCTCAGCATGTTACTCAAGTTAATACTTGCGCCAAGCCAAACGAGAAAGACAAACGATACCACCATCAAAGATAATGCAATATAGTAAGCAATATCGCCACTAAAGACGAATAAAATAAATAACGCAGCCACGGATGTGAGTGCGGAAATTGTAAACAGCTTAATTTGCTGCTTAATCGATCGGAGGATTTCCTTGAAATTAGCCATAACTTTCGGTGTTTTTGTGATTTTTGATTTATATTTTGATTTTAATGAATTTTCCGCATTATAGAACAAAACATTGCCTTGTGTCAAACTCGGGCTTACTGTACAATTGCATCAATGGAAAATAACGATAAAAAAGGAGCGTTTATTTGGGATTTGATCAAATTTTGTCTCATCTCACTTGCAATAGTACTTCCCTTCAGACTGTTTGTAGCTCAACCCTTTATCGTCTCTGGGCTGTCGATGTTCCCCACATTCGACAATGGCCAATACCTCATCGTCGACGAACTTTCATATCGATTCAAAAGCCCAGAGCGAGGAGATGTCATTATCTTCCACTTCCCCAACAATACGAAAGAATACTTTATAAAACGCATTATCGGACTTCCAGGGGAAACAGTTTCAATAGTCGGAGGCAAAGTGAAAATCGTTAACACAGAGCACCCAGAAGGATTTCTCCTCACCGAGCCATACATCGAAGACAAACTCTCAGACATAGAACAGACAATCCTCGACGACAGCCACTACTACGTCATGGGAGACAATCGAGATGCGAGCTACGACTCAAGATCATGGGGCTCGCTATCAAAAGATCTCATCGTCGGCAGAGCATTCCTCAGACTAGTACCATTCAAAGACGCAGGCATATTCCCAGGTAAATACCAATTCACAAATGAGTAAGAAAGAAAATTCAGGCAAAGAAGCCCAAACACTAAAAGGAATGAGAGACCTCCTCGCAGATGACTTTTTCGCATTGCAGGGTTTCTATGATAAGGCGCAGGAAATTGCGCTCTACTACGGATTCAAGCCAATCGAAACACCTATTCTCGAATCAGAGGAGATTTTTACGACGTCTATCGGCGAAGGTACAGACATTATCGACAAGGAAATGTATGCTTTCCGCACAAAGAGCGGGGATCGCATTGCTATGCGCCCTGAACACACTGCAAGCCTCATGCGCGCTTATATAGAGCACGGTATGCAATCTGAGCCGCAGCCAGTCATGATGTACCACTATGGTCCAGTTTTTCGCCACGACAACCCTCAGGCAGGCCGCTACCGCCAGTTCTACCAGTTCGACCTCGACATCCTCGGTTCTGAAAAGTCGATCAATGATGCACTTGCTATCAAGACTGCTTGGTCTATTCTCGAAGATTCAGGAGCAACTGAGCTCATGGTTGACGTTAACTCTATCGGCGACAAAGAGTGCCGCGCTCACTACGTCCGAGAGCTCACAAACTACTACAAGAAGCACATCAACGAACTCGGTCCGATCGACAAAGAGCGATTGAAGACAAATCCGCTTCGCATTCTCGATTCAAAAGACGAGAAAACGATTGCTATCAACGAACACGCACCAGATGCTGTGACATACCTTTGTTCTGCCTGCAAAAAGCACTTCAAAGAAGTTCTCGAGTATCTCGAAGGCATGGGTATTCCCTACCGCATCAACAAATATTTGGTTCGCGGCCTTTCTTACTACACTCGCACTGTGTTTGAGATAATCACAACAATAGATGGCAAGCAGATGACAGTTTGTGGCGGCGGACGCTACGACTATTTGGCGAAAGAGCTCGGCAGCAAGAAAGATGTTCCTGCGGTTGGTGCTTCATTTGGCGTCGATCGCCTCATCATGCAGCCTTGGTACAAGAAACATCCGCCACGCGTGCTTAAGAAGCCGAAGATGTTCTTCATCCAGCTCGGCATGGAAGCAAAACTCCGCAGCCTCAGCGTCATCGACATTCTCCGCAAAGCTCACATGCCAATTAGCCAGACACTTTCGAAGGATTCCCTTTCGGCACAGCTTGGGTACGCTGAAAAGCTTGGTGTTCCGTACGCTCTCATCTTCGGACAAAAAGAAGCAATGGAAAATTGCGTCATCATTCGCGACATGAAAACTCGCTCACAGAAAACTATCAAGCAAAAAGATCTTGCAGTTTACCTCAAGGAACTCTAATAGCATTTCGCCAGATAGCATTCTGGTCGTATCAGATATATGGCAACAAAAATAGTCCAAAAAGATAATCCAATCCTTCGGCAAATTGCTAAGCCAGTTGCGAAAAGCGAATTCGGCAGCGCTGCACTCAAGAAATTGGTTGCTGATATGGCTGTTGCACTCGAAAAAGAAGAAGACGGCGTCGCAATCGCAGCGCCGCAAATCGGGGCGTCTAAGCGCATCTTTGTCATATCTCATCGGGCTTTTGAAATAAAGAGCGCATCGAAAAAGCCAACAGATCTTGTCTGCATAAACCCAGAACTCATTTCTATGTCTAAAGACAAGAAGCTTGTGCCAGAAGGCTGCCTCTCTGTCAGGTGGCTTTACGGCAATACACGCCGCGCATCACGCGCAAAAATGAAAGCTTACGATATCAACGGCACCGAATTTGTATTGGCAGGCAACAGCCTTATCGCACAGATCATGCAACATGAGATCGACCATCTCAACGGCATTCTCTTTATCGACCACGCGAAAGATATCCACGACCTGCCTCCTGAAACTATAGCCAAAGCAGATTAAGAAACGATTAGTTTTTTATTCATTTTCAATTAGGAATATTTTATTTGCATGACATTTATTTTCTTTGGTACACCTAAAGAATCGGCCATGGTGCTCGACATTCTCAAGTCGCACGATTTTTTGCCTGCAATGGTTGTGACGGCACCCGACAGGCCAGCCGGGCGTGGCCTCAAAATGACCGAGAGTCCTGTTGCGGCTTGGGCAGCACAAAACAGCATCAATACTTTCAAACCAGAGAGCCTGAAAAACAGCGAAGCTGTCGAAACAATAGCGAAGGCAATCGCAGAAAGCGGCGCCGAACTCGCAATCGTTTTCGCATACGGCAAAATAATCCCGCAGTCTATTCTTTCTCTTTTTCCAAAAGGCACGCTCAACATTCATCCGTCTCTTTTGCCGCTGCACCGCGGACCCGCTCCTGTTGAAGGCGCAATTTTGTCGGGCGACGTAGAGACGGGCGTTTCTATCATGGTACTCGACAGCGACATGGACCACGGACCGATCATTGCGCAGGAAAAGATTACACTTGAATCTGACTCCACAACGCCAGAGCTTCTCGAAAAACTCGTCCGAATCGGCGCCGAAAAAATTGCCTCACTTTTGCCTGACTACGCCGCAGGAATAATCGAAGCCACAGAGCAAGACCATAGCAAAGCTACATTTACCAAAAAAATCTCAAAAGCTGACGGCGAAATCGCTGAGGCAGACTTGAGCGACACCAGCAAAGCTGCAGAACTTTACACAAAATACCGAGCATATGCAGGCTGGCCTAGCTTATACTTTTTCTCGCAATCGCCAGACGGAACAAAGAACAGAATTGCAATCAAAAAAGCTCGCCTTGAAAATAATGCATTCATAATTGAAAGAGTGACCCCAGAAGGCAAAAAGGAAATGGATTACGCTGATTACCTCAAGACGAAGAAAAGTTAGCAATAAAAAATCGCCCAAAATTCGGGCGATTTTTTATTAATAATTCCTTAAGGTAACTATGATCCAATTAGCGATTACGCTTCAACCTGCTTGGAATACTTGAAATTCCCTTCAGAATATTTTTAACTTGATGTGCTCCGCGACGGAACAAAGTTCGAGAACGCTCTTTTGAAGCCACGATTTCGCGCTCGAGTTCGTCTTTTGCGTCATCGATCGATGCATACAAATCTTCTTTGACCGAAACAGCGCGTATACGTCGTCCGCCATTTCTAACCATTATTTCTGTCTTGTATATTTCTCCTGCCTTATGGTGCTTCGTCGTCTGGGACAATTCCACATCGATGATAACATTGTCGACATTTTCTCCTAGTAGCTTACCAACTGTCATTATTCGCTTCTCTGCATAGTCACGGATCGCATCTGACAATACTATTGAAGTCGCCTTAAAGTTGATGTTCATATGTCTATATTATACTCCTCCTCAAAAAAGCTCGTCTAGATTGTTTCAACTAGAAGACAGTTTGTCGTTTTGGCAATACCAAACGGCACGCTCGCCGAAATGACGATTCTATCCCCTTTCTTGGCGAACTTATTATCCTGCAAGCTTTTTTTGATCTGCTTTGTAGCTTCAGCCAAATTGCTGAGCTTATTGAGAACGAGCGGCTGACAGCCGAAGAAAAGCGCAGTCTTTTGGGCAACAGCCTTGTACGGTGTGAAAACGTAGACTGGGCGAGTTGAGCGATGACGAGCAGTCATCTTGGCAGTGAAGCCAGACGAAGAAAGCGCGGCAATCGCAACAGCGCCAACGTTTCGCGCAGTGTATACGACAGAGAGCGAAACTGAATCAACGACGTCGCCGCTATCGACTCGGAAATGCTTTCTAAAATGTTCATGGTCGAGCTCAGTAATGACAGCAACGTTCGCCATGATTTTTACTGCTTCAACAGGAAATGCGCCAGAGGCAGTTTCGGCTGAAAGCATGATTGCATCAGTCCCGTCGAGAATGGCATTCGCAATGTCAGAAACTTCAGCGCGAGTAGGGGTAGAGCGCGAAACCATAGATTCCAAAAAGTGAGTCGCAGTGATGACAGGCTTGCCGAATTCGTTCGCCATGCGGATAATTTCTTTCTGCATAGCTGGAACCATTTCGCGTCCTATTTCGACGGCAAGGTCACCGCGCGCAACCATGACTGCATCAGACTGCGTCACAATTTCGCCGAGATTTTCGATAGCTTCTACTGTTTCGATTTTTGAAACAATCCATGGAATATCCTTCTTACGATACTTCGCAATAACTTTGCGGAGGTCATCGATATCTTTTGGGCTGCGAACAAACGAAAGCGCGACGTAATCGATATCCTCAAGCAACATTTTGCTTAGGTCGGCTGTGTCTTTTGGAGTGAGAGCTGAAACAGAAAGTTTCGCTCCGGGAATGTTGACGCCGCGTCGAGACGTAATGCGTCCACCCGCGCGGATTTTTGTATGGACATCAGAGCCATTTATTTTACTGACTTCAAGCTCAACTTTGCCGTCATCGAGAAAAATTTTCTGTCCGACTTTAACTTCCTTCGGCAAAAGCGGATAGTTGATATAGACCTTCTTTGCGGTACCTTCCAGTTTTTCTGTACAGAGAATAAATTCGTGGCCATTATTGAGGTCAATTTCGCCTTCTCGAAAATCGCCGATGCGGATCTTCGGACCTGCAAGGTCAGCCAAAATAGCGACATGAATGTCGAGACGTTTAGCAATTTGGCGAATGCGCTTGAGGCGTTCGACATGCTCTTCTATAGTTCCGTGGCTGAGGTTGAGGCGAAAGACATTGACGCCAGACAGGATCAGCTCTTCAACCATTTCAGGAGCCTCAGAAGCTGGCCCTATTGTCGCTACAATTTTAGTCTTTTTCTCGATATTCTGCTTGGCAGCGTTTTTTGTATTGTTTTTTTTCATGGTGAGTGTATACTCGATTTAGAGGTATTTTTTAAGTTTGTTTAAAATAAATTCGAGGAGTAGAGTAAATAGTAAAATGTAGTTTTTTTAGTAGATTAAAAAAGGCGTTCCCCGTAAGGGCGCCTTTTCTTTTTGCCCTACCTTTAACTACTTAGTCTTTTTAGCAGTTTTCTTTGAGCGGTTTTTTGTCTTCTTGGCAGCTTTCTTGTCGAGCATTACCTTCTTAGCAGCAAGACGCTTCTTCGTTTTGTGAGGATGAGGAACTATTTTATTGCTGCTCATCGCCGTTTTTCTCTTTCCCATAGGATTATAGTTGATTTGTTACGTTGATAAATATGATGCCCAGTATACAGCAAAAGCTGCATATTGTCATTAAGAAATCGTGAATTTTTTATTGATAATTCCCCTCCTTGCCATAAACGGTTTTGACTTGTGCACTTCGGTATATGACTGGTCTGCATTTTTGGAATCGATTGTGACATAGTACTCGCCCTTCGGAACTAGCGCAAAGTAGCGGCCATACTTGTCGAGCGGACGAGTGAAGAGCTTCTTGCCGAGGCTTGCCGAATAGATATGGACAAGGCCATATGCGAGCGGCTGACCTGCTTTATCTTCGACAAATCCAGAGCGGTATGCCTTGATACCAAGCTCGCGAATCAAAAGTAGGATAATGTAGACGCCAACCAAAATGAGATTGAAAGTTGTCGGAATGATGATCGCCGCAATGACAGATGAAATGAAGCCGATGACAAAAATTGTATTGGCAATTCTGTTGACGATCTTGTCGCGCTTAGCATTCCACTTCGTCAATTTTTGTTCATGCTTAACATATTCATTCCAGTTGAACAAAACAGGGTCCATTGGAATATTTTTAGCAAAGACATCATCTTTCTCTTGGACAACAAACTCTTCACCAAAGTAAAGATCCTTGTATATTTCATCGTAGTCTCGGCCTGCGAGCTTGCGCGACGGGAAAAGGTAGTTCGTTTTGTTTACCCAAATGCGATATGCACCGGGCTCCACCAAAAAGCCGAAACGCCCATCAATATCTGTAATTGATGTTGCAACTTCTTTTCCAGCAGACGTTGTCAGTGTTACATAGACCGGATCGAGAGGCTGCTTGGTAACAGAATCGTACACAGTCCCCCATCGGCGCGTGCGCTTCTTGAAACCGATCGCACCCAAAATCATTTGCCAAATACGCTGCGGCAAAAATGCGAGCTCAGACAGCGCAACTGATCCGGCAAAAATCGCGGCAATCATGCCAAGAATAATGCCGATGCGACTTGCGACCATGGCGTACGTAGAAATGTCATCTGTACTCACGGCACCAGGAACAACATCTGGCACAGTTGGCGGCTCAGGAATAATTGGACCGCCTGGGTCAATTGGTATGCAACTTGGCAATGACGGATTTGTCGCACAGGTTTCTGGCGGATCTACTGGATTGCAGCCTGGCAACGATGGTGTATTTGTACAGTTCGGTGGATCAATTGGATTACATCCTGGCAACGATGGTGTATTTGTACAGTTCGGTGGATCAACTGGATTACAACCCGGAAGAGATGGGTTGGTCGTACAGTTTGGCGGCGGAGTTGTGCCGTAGACGATAGTCAGACTCTTCGATGCCTGCAAGTTGTGATTGTTGCTTGCTGTTACCGTAAACGTATTTGGACCCGGAACGAGCATGAGATTCGACGTCGTCCACGAAGCAATACCAATTGCCGCAACTGGTGTGCTGCCGTTTAGCGAATACATAACTGACGTCACAGTATCTCTATCTGTTGCTGTACCACTGACAACAATGCTATTTGCCGAAGATGTATACGTTGCGCTTGTTGCAGGAGAAACAACGGAAACTGGTGCAGCAATTGAGAGCTCCGGCGCATCGTACTCGCACGTATTCTGCTGATTGTAATTGTTTGCTAGTGTGTCGGTACATATATCAATTGGATCCCCTCCTCCACCACCATTACCGCCTGCAATGGAAAGAGAGTATGTTCTATTTCCATAAAAAGTACTTGCGCCAAATTCATCGACTGCGCGGAGCACGACGTTGTATGTTCCAGCAACCGCCGGCGTTCCGGACAACTCCAAACTGTTTGTATCAAATGTCATTCCAGCCGGAATTCCCGACACAGCCACAAGTGACGAGTTGCCTTGAGCATTTTCTGTAGAGAAAGAAACGCTGTTGTATGCTGTTCCGGCAGTACCGCTCGGCAAGCTTTGGGCAACTGGGCGGACAAAATCATAAATGAGCACACGATGACTGTCACCATCAGAAATGTATAGACGATTATTTGTTTCGTCGATAGACATACCTGTTACAAGAGAGCCGAGAGTGCTTTGAGCCACACCGCCATTTACCTCTGAAACAAAATCCTGCTGACCAAGAACAGCAACAGCATCCTCGCCATTAATGATGGTTTCTGTATCAAAAACGGTAATGCGTGTTATAGGACTAAATGCTCGAGAAGAAACATACAGTCTGTCGGTTACAGGCGCATACATGATGGATCCAACAGAATCACAAATAATGTCAGCTTCCCAATTTTCAATGTAAGTAGGATAGCCACTATCGTCAGCACACTGATTATCGTCTGCGCTAACGTTCACGGCACTAATGCTGTTGTCTGGTTCAACTGTGACATTTGTAGTACCTAGGACATTCACAGGATATTCCCCGGGTGTGATCGCAGACGCATCATACACCCAAACAAGACCACCCCATGTTGAAGTCTCTTCTTCGATTCGGTCGACAGCAACAAACAATCTCTCTCGCAATGAATCATAAGCAATATCTACTGCTCGATTATAAAAGAAAGCAGTATTATAGCCCAAAGTAACGGCTGCCATATTATTTGAAATACCCCCAGAAAAATCAAATACCTTTAAGCCCGCTCCCTCACCGTCAGTAGCAAAGAGACGTTCGTTTACAGAATCATATGCCAATGATCTTGTTGCAGTAATAGAAGACGCACCTACCATATTGCCATTTGAGATAAAATCGTTTTGCCCAAGAACACACGAGGCGTCCATGTTGTCACTCAATCCTGTTGAAGCAAAACCGCACAGTGTCCGAGACGTACTATTTGATGGACGTACATCAAATACAAGAATGCGATTATTATCTCCGACAAACAAGAGATCATTGTCGACATCATAAGCCATGCCATCCGTCGAGTAAAAAGAGTGCTGGTTGATAAACCCAGACGCAGTAGTAAAGTCCGGTTTCCCAATAACGTTATCCGCGTTCCTATCGATAAGGTTATTGCTCGAATCAAGATTAAATATCAATATTCTATTTGCAGTATTATCTTGAACAAATAGCCGATGATGAGTAGTATCGACGTAATTTTCCTTAACTTGCGAAAATGAAAAACTATTTGGACTAGAGTCACCGCTATATGCCGAACTGTTCGTAAAACGAGGAGTAGTACCTATGGCAGAGATACTAGTAGTAAAATGTCCGAAAACATCAATTGCCTGACCTGCTGTTGGAGAAGCAGGTGTTTCGTAATCAAGTAAAAGAACACGATTGTTGCTAGAATCAGATATCCATATATTTTCACGAACACCAGCGTCCATTGTTGACCCAGCTACTTCGTCGACCACATCCAGAACAAAGACCGACGCTGGTGCAGATAACCTACTCTGAGTAACTGCGGCACTACCAGAAACAAAATCAGTTTGCCCAATGACAAAAGTAGCAGACATGCCATCAAATACACCCCCTGCAACATCATAAGCAAGAACACGATTGTTGCCTGTATCTGCAACATAGAGAAGCCCACGGCCATAGTCCCAGACAGCAGAAGTTGGAGCATTCAATGTTACATCGGTAAGCCCGGAAGTCCCAAGCGTTACATTTACCTGTCCGATAACACGGGTTGCACTATTGCCATTTGCCGCAATTCCCCCATCAAAGGATAAGACTCTGTTATTCCCTGTGTCAGTAACTAAAATAGTACCGTTTGTATTTACATCAACTCCGCGTGGTGCTGAAAATTTTGAACCAGAAAGCCCTGAGGTTGCTGTATCAAAATCGGTCTGGCCAATAACATACGAAAATGACATTCCGCTTTGTCCAATCAGACCTCCGGCCTGAAAACCTTGTATACCGTCGGTGACGATGACGCGATTATTGCCAGTATCAGCAATGTACAAAATGTTTGTGTCATGATCAAAATCAAGACCAGTTGGTTGATTGAGCAAAGTCTGTGATGTCCCTGGGTCAGTTGTAAAACCATCAGGTTGACCGATTATATATAGCGGATATATGCCAGTATTTACACCTGACTGAATATTAAAAACTAACACTCGATTATTTCCAGTGTCGGCAACAAAAAGCTGCCGATTTACTAGGTCGATTGCAAGACCTTCTGGACCAGACATTTGATTGTCTGATGTTCCCGGACTTGAAGAAGTCAGGTCAGGCTGTCCAAGAGCATAGCTTGCAGTCTGACTAGCCCGAGTTCCATCCGTGCCGAGTGTATAAACCAGAACGCGATTCGATGCAGTGTCAGCAACAAATAGTGTTTGTGTTGTTGGGTCAATCACCATTTGTGAATTACCACTGAATCCTTCCGCGTTTGCAGAACCGCCACTATTCCATGGATCGCTGTCTGTATATAGTCGAGGGTACGTCGTCACCGGCGGATCATACTGCCCGAGCACATCAGCTGCATCATAGACGCCGTTATCGGCCCGAGTAAAATAGATTGCCGCCGCAATAGCAAAAAGCCCGATCATTACGAGCATGATTATGTGGAGCGTTTTGAGGCGATTGCGGACAAATTCCATTCTGATAATTATAGCAAGAAAATGCTCGATATTTTGGATGGAATTGGGTAAAAATAACCTTCATTCTTTCCTTCATGAATGACCTTCCCCAATTTGGTATAATGTAATCCCATGAATAACCAAAACAAAAAGAAAAATATCATTTTATTTGCAGCAATAGCCTTATTTGCTATTGCTGCTGTCGCCTACCTTGTAGTACCTGAAGGCCAGAGAACTGCATTTTTGCCTGAGGGACAAGAGCTTGCGATTGATACGCCTATTGATTATGAGGCCGGTGATAATTCAACTGAATCAGATAATGTCATCGACATGGCCAAAACTGCAATTCCGGCAAAAGTAGTCAACCCAGCTGCCAAAAATATGTCAGCATGGCTTTGGGAAGCACCTGACAGTTTTACTAAAGCGCAGCTCGATAAAATGTTTGCGATAGCAAAGGCCGAAAAAATTACCATGATCTATGTGCGCATGGATGACTACATTGATTTGTATTCTATCAAAGATACAAAAATAAGAACCCAGAAAGTAGGTGCCTTTGATGCGGCTGCGAAGCAATTTATCACAACAGCTGCAGCTTACGGAATCAAAGTCCAAGCGCTCGGCGGAGACACAGGCTGGTCTGAACTCGCGCAGCGCGAATATGCCTACAAAGTCTTCGATGGCGTCATAAAATACAATAAAGCAAATCCTTCCGCACAATTCGTCGGTATTCAGTACGATGTCGAAGCCAATAACGACCCTGCCTACAAAATCGACAAAACAAAGACGCTCAAAAACTATCTCGACTTCGCAAAAATTATGGTAGACAAAAGCAAAGCCAACGGTAACTTTACGATCGGCTTCGCTATTCCCTTCTGGTACGACAATGAAAATAACAATGGTGTCATCGTCGACTGGGGCGGCAAGGGCTCAAAGCCTGTCGGCTATCACCTCTTCGATATTTTGAACGGCACAAATGGCTATGCCGTACTCATGGATTACCGTAACTACGCCGCAGGAACAGACGGCTCAATACTGAATGCAAAAAAAGAGCTTGATTACGTTGTTGCAAACAAGCTCACGACAAAAATAATTATTGGACAAGAAACGACAGATGTTTTGCCGAGAAAAATTACTTTCTTCGACAAGAGCAAAGCAATCTTTAAGGCTGAGGCTGCAAAAATTGTTGCTGCGTTTTCAAGTAATCTGAACTTTGGCGGAATAGCGGTTCATCACCTACCGAGCTATATTGATCTTTAGTTTGAGTTGGAGCTATATACACAATCTCTTGCGTCAGGACTTCACTGCTGCGAACTTTAGCTTTCTCAAAATTCGCAGCAATATCGCTTGAAGCTTGGCTAAACGCCAATACCCACATGAGCAGAACAACAACTGTTGTCATTCCATATTCGAACAGCAATTTTCTGTCTGTAATATATTTGTACAGGCGCTTCTTGAGATAGTCTTTCTTGATGACGAACCACCAAAACGATGCGATAAATCTTGCAGGCGTTTTGAGGAAAACAGAATAGAGCGGCGAAAGCAAAATGACGCGGATCGGATCTTTGCGACCTGTCTTTATCCAGCCGAGCATTTCAACAATCAAATAGAGAACGTACAGCAAGACAAAGTTTACCGGATACAAAAAGGCTGTGAGGAAGTAAAGAATGCGGAGCGGATCCGTTAGGAAAACGAAGAGCTCATATGCGCGCTCAAGCTTCAAAAGGAAGTGTGTCTTTGTGCTGAAAATAATTCTAAAGCAAAGGCCAAGCGTTTCGTGAACTGAACAGTTCCAGCTTTTAGCGCGCTGCTTGAAGAGACCCTTCCACGTTTTTGGCGGCTCTGTGTAAACTGTCGCATCAACATACGCCACACCGCGGCCTTCTGCTTTAAGATGCACAAGCATTGTTCGCTGTTGGTCTTCCCCGCCGAATTGCCCTGAGTGGCGAGTCGCTTGATACTGGAGATCTTTTGTTTTGAAAAGTCCGATTGCACCGGAAATGTTACTGATTGCACCCACTGAAGCACGGAGCGATTTACCAAGTATCATGCTTTTTCTATATTCAAAAACTTGGAGCTGGTTGACGAGCGTGCCGTCTTCTTCAGGCATGACATTGAAAGCGACAGCGGAATAATTTTCTTTCTTTCCGAGCAAGTTTGTTGGAATAAATGTTTTGGCGATGTGTGTGTCATCGTCGAGGATGAGGACGTATTCTGTCTTAACGTATTTCATTGCCAAGCTAATGCTGAGCGCTTTGTTGACGTTGCGCTCATTGCGCACGACTTGCACGCCGTAGCTGCCGGCAACTGCTTCTGTATTGTCTTTTGAGTGGTCTGAGACGACAATAATCTGCTCTTTCGGAACGTGAACCATTGCCTGTTCGATCGTTTCGCCGATAACTTTTTCGCCGTTGTAGCAAGCGATGATGATTGTAACCTTATTCGGATTGAACGTCAGACGCTTGTACTTCATCGGCTTGCGGAACAAGTTGATGAGCATCATGAAGCCGTCAGTTGAAGCCGAAAGGAAAAGTACGCCAATGAGGAATGAATTGCTCCAGCTCTTGTCGGCATTGATCTGGGTAAAGAAGTAGCCAGCCGAAAAAACCAAAAAAGCGACAGCCGCAATGATGTCGATGTACTTTCTGATTGTTGAAAATCTCTTTGGTTGTTTTGCTTCACTGACAACTACTTCTTTGTCAGTCTTGAGCTTGCTTGTTTGAGTCATTGGTAAGAGGTATTAAAATTGATAGCAGCAAAACCAAATATCCGGTAAAACCGTTGTGAACTGAGGATATGTTGAAATAGCTATCTGCACTCTCATAGTACCACAATCTTTGACAAATAGATATAGCCGTGTCGTATACATTAGAAATAAAAAAAGCCGCCCCAATGTGGAGCGGCTTTGTAATTTGTAATTACTATTTTACTTTTTTGTTTTTGAACCGGGATTAATCTACGGCTACTTCTTCGGCAGGAACACTTTCCATGTTGGCAACAACTTTATCAGAGACAAAATCATAACCTTCCTCGATGATGTTAATTACCTCAGACGGATCAATTTCTTCAGTCGATACAAATGTCGGATTTTTTCTTTCTCCAACACGTGGTCCGAATCTGAATTCATGATCGATAAATGCATCTTTTACATGCTTTACCATGTCTTCAGCCCAAGGAGCAGTATAGAGCTCAAGGCTTTTTTCTTTACCTTCCGGCTGATCTTTGATCACCACCGCAAGGAATGCACATGACTCGCCATTTTCGCCTCGCAGGTTTTTAAGCAAATTCTGCATTGAGAACTTCTTTCTATCAGCAGCTGAAATGACAATACATGCAATAGCAACATCTTTTTTAAAGGCATCGCCTTCAATCTGAATAGTTGCCACTGTAAGCGATTCATGATTCATCCATTCTTTGATCTTTCCCTGAATTTCTTTGTACACATTTCCTGAATTGCCTATCATCGTAGGGACAACGGCTGAGTCCAGAACCTGAATAGCATGGGATAAGTGAACGATTGATTTTGGATTGCGATCCATACCGAAGCCCATATGGTAATGTACCAATTCAACGGCAAGAGGATTTTCGCGAAGCATTGGATGCTTCATCATCAGCAATTCCGGAACCGAAACACGAGCATCGTGCGCTTCAAGCATTAAGGGGCTCAACAGAGGTGCTCCAAGATAAATGATTTTTGCGCCATTGGAATTTTTGGAATGCTTTTCAATAACATCATCTACGTCCACCACACCATCTTCCAAGTTATTGAAAGAAGTGGCAGTTTTGACGGTAATGCTACCATCGATCATTCTCAGCAATTCTGCAACTATTAAAAGTTCAGATGCTTGTCTCGCGCTTTTTTGTCCAGCGCTGACTACTAATACATTTTTTGATTCACTGTTCATAAAACAATTTTTATTTATTTGGTTTTTTGATTTTGCTTCTCATCCGCCATTGAATGAGGTTAGCGAAGAAGGCACAAATAGCCGCAGCTATATACACTCTTCGCTCACCTCTTTCTTCGGGAGAAACCCCAAAAATGCCATATGTAAAAAGAACAGGAACAATGATAATAACCTGATTGGGTTTTTTTGTCAACAAGACAAAAGCTCGGCTAATGCCGAGCTTTTGTCTGTATATTTGCAGTTTTTGGAGCTTAGTACCTCACTACCATCAATACTCCAATGACAATCGCAGCGATTGCCGTGATCTCTCTAGAATACTTGAATGGGTAGAAATGACTGATGCCGAAAACGAGGAAGAAAACTATTTGGGCAATGGTAAGTAGTGACATATTATTGTGCAGGCTCAGTTCCGTCGGAACCGCTGTCTGCAGGATTAGGAATAGTGACGTTTATGTTTGTAGAGTCCGAAGCTGGTGCTGGCGCCGGGCTTCGCTGCCATCCGTATCTGTAGACCAAGAACCCGCCAACCAAGATCAAGATAATGATGATGATAATGCCAAAACCTGTTCCGCTGTCGCTATTGTCGCCGCCTCCTGGATTGTTTATTACTGTCGTCATAATATTGCATCTATTATTGGTAATGGATAATTGCTATCCATACTAAGTATAGCAACCAAACCGAGCAAAGCAATAATTTTTTATTGTTCAACGCCGCACACTTGATTGAGCGCAGCAATATCCGCAGCTGACAAAATCAAACTATCGCTTTCATTCATCGCATACATTATAGCCTTGTCGTCGTCGACATGACCTAAGCCGAGCGCATGACCGAGTTCGTGAGCGAGAACGCGCACAAGTTTTTCTCGATTGCTAAATTCATAAATATCTATTTTGCGATTCCAGCCATCGCTTTCGTATATGCCTTCTTCAAAGCTTTCGCCGCGCTCTTTGTTGATATTGTTGTATTCGTTTGCCGAAAGGTTGAGCACGCCGACGAGCCGATTGAGTTCGACAACCATGATATTGATGGCATCGACTTTTTGATTGATTCTGTTTTGAGTAGATTCAAGCTGAGCGACTTCCCTATCGAGCGCACTTTCTTCGGCCTGAAGTTTGCTGTATTCTTCTTCGGGTGCACCGCCTCGGGCGTTCCAGTAAGTTACGTCTTCTTCATATTTTTTTTCTCGTGCATCATATGCAGCATTTCTGCTTGCAAAAGAGGCTCGCATCGCTTCGAGCTCGGAAACTTCTCGATTGTATTTTACTTTCAAAGCATCGTACGTCTGCCTGTCGTCTTTGACGCTCGAGTCGACATTTTTCAATTTGTCGGTCGCTTGCTGGCGATAGTCGTAAACTAAGTTCACCTTGAGAATTCCATCCTCAGCCGAATAAGCAAAAAGTTCCTTGCCTGACTGCTTTTCCCAAACAGATTCCGCATCGGCAAGCGCGCTCAAAAAATATTCTTGCGAAATGCCAAACTGCTTATCGAACGTTCCGAGCGTATACGAAATCGGCTTTGTGCACGGCGCAGCTACTGCCACAACTTTGTCCCAAAATTGGTAGAGAAAAATGCTGATGATAGCAACGGGAACGAGGAATGCTGCGAACTTTTTCATACTATTATTCTACAGCACAATACAGAATTAGATGAACTTAAATCCATCGAGCGCTTCGTAGTAAAACTTTACTGTATCAGCATATGGAGTGTCATGCGTTTTTTCATATTCTTCCTGCAGAGGCAAAGGCTGGAAGCAGAGCAAATACTTCTTTTCTTCATTCATAAAGCAAGTCGTATCGCTGATTTCATATATTGGAAGCTTGTTTGCATTTGATCTGAAAGATTCTGGCTTTGTTGCGAGCCCTGCGCTGATATCAGTTACTGTATACATGAGCCCATTGCTGAGTTCGCGGCAGTAGGTGTCATTGCAAGGATTATCTGAACCGTATGCTACCAATGTCAGAGCCGGTGTCGTGTTCGGGAAAGAGAATCCCCATTCGCTGTCAGTAATCGTTTCAGCTGTGACATCGACGCCTTCTGCTGGCGCAACAGAGCGGCCCGTGAGCGAAGGAAATGCAAAATATAGAATAATGGCGACTGCGGCTAGGATTGCTACAGCTATAAGGATTTTTTTCGTATTGGTATTTTTCATGACTCTATTATACCAAATCGCTGCCAGTAGACACAAAAAGCCTTCATTATTCTTTATATTCCAGAATATCCCCGGGCTGGCAGTCGAGTGCTTTGCAGATTGATTCAAGTGTCGAAAACCGGATCGCTTTGGCTTTGTCGTTTTTGAGGATCGACAAATTCGCCATCGTAATGCCGACTTTTTCCGTGAGTTCAGTGACGCTCATTTTTCGCTTCGCGAGCATGACGTCTATGTTGATGATTATTGCCATATATTTATTGCAGATTAATTACACAACCAAATCGTTTTCATTTTTAATATCAATAGCATTTTTCAAAAGCTTTTGGAGGAGAGCAGCGAAAACCGCAATAACAATCGGCACACTAGCAACCGCGCCCCACATCAAAATAATCCCAGGAGCATCATCGGCTTGCGCAATTTGAAACATAAATGGAAGAGCAGCGTACAGACACAAACTAACCGCAACCGCAAAATACTTAATCTTGCGAAGCGCCATCACTGACAATTCTGAAAATGCTTTATTCTTGTCTATATAGTTGAGAAGTTTCAATCCTTGCCAAAGCGCCAAGAAAAAAGGAATCGCGGCCACATAGAGCGGCACAACCCAATGCTCTATTCTCTCAAGCATAGGAAACTCTAAGCCCATTCCTTTTGACATGCTCGGCAGTGCAAAAATACAAATCGCAAGCACGACTAAACCGATAATAATAATGGCTACTCTCAAAAAATGTGTCGTGGCTTTTTTCATATGTATTTTATCCATGCACAGAATATAGCACCATATTTATTGTTTTGCAATAAATATATGTTGTTAGCTAGATTGGAAACAAAATTAAATGCAATAAAAAAGACGATTAACTTACGTTAATCGTCTTCTACAATCTAATTATTCATTGCATTGTTCAAAGCAAAACCTTGGCTCTGAAAACAGCTAGAAACCGCTTTTGCCACACCGGCATTACCATACATGCCTTTGTCAGAATGTACCGGACCCGCATGTGCAATAAGTCCAACCATCAACACAGAGAGCGCAGCAAGTCGCTGTGATTCGCCGCCAATGTATTTACTGTTCGGAATTGCCTGAGACAATTCTTTCTGGTCAACGCTGCTCAATACTTCAAGTATCTTCGCAAACTCAATCGGCTGTCCGCAGTAAAGATCGCCTTGGCCAACTGAGATGTTCTTGAAAAAATCATCGAGCTCATTGGTTCCAGGGTGATTCGGCAAGATCGTTTCAAGTCCAGTCACGAACGTAGGCAATACGTACAGTGGCTTTGGGCTTGCAATCTGCAGCAACTCTGGAATCTTCATGACAACAGGCTCAGGCTCCCTCATTTCTGAGGTGCGGCTTTTCTCAGGATATAAAAATATCATTTTGCCGCCGCAGCCAACATGTTTGCCAAGGGCACGGAGCGCAATAATATTTTGCTCCTTCATCTTCCTGACTGCACCGCTTTCATCTTTATTGTTGATGAGAGCAATATGTTTCGGCTGAAAAACCGGAAACTTATCGATGCCGCTCGTAATGAGCGAAGCAATTCTTGCATACTCGAACACCTGACTAATGATATACGAGACCGGAAGATCTTTGCCGAAATGCTTTTGAATGAGCGTTTCAGCAACAAGTGCATCGAGTGCAGAAGTATGGTTTTGAATGATCAATACATTGTGGCCAAGCTTGGTCAGCTGTATCGCTTTTTCATAATGCTCCATACCGTACATCGTGCATTCATCAATACGGACAAAAGTATCAATCAGAAGACGCAATACTTTTCTCATTGCATGTGTTGCAATGTGGTGACCTTCAAAATGAGAAGGTTTCTTGTTTAAATCAGAAATTGCATTTAGCAGTATTTGCTGATCCTGAGGAAATCTTTCGAGTATCCCCAATCGGCGGTATGCTTCATGGACATCGTTTTGAATGAATTCCCGCAAATCTGCAGGATGATTTCCAAGCGCATTGAATGCCGGAATGAGGCCTTGCGGCGTAAGCGTAAGAGCGATGTTTTCTGTGGTTTTTTGGTTCATCTGTAATTGTTTTAGAAGGTGCGGAAACGACACTTTATTGGCCAAAATTGTAGCATAAAAATGACGTATAGTCAACTGTCAGTATGACTTACGCTCTATTTTGCATGGGAATAAAAAAAATGAACCGCACAAAAGGCGGTTCACATTGCTCCTATTTTACTATCCGCATATTTTCCCGCATGTTTGCTTTTTTGCGGCTATAGACAAGGGAGAGTGCGCCCCAAGCGATTGCAATCATACCTGCAAATCTTTGCCCTTCAACGGTCTCATCAGTAAAGATAAGGATTAATCCTGCAATTGCCATAAAGCTGGCAAATAGAAAACTGCGGATGGTTATTGGTTTTCTCATAGTTAATTTTTTATTTGTGAGGTTTTTTGCACTATAGCACAACTCATTATAAGTGGCGATTGTCGACATGAAATTAAATCTGCTACTATACCTACATGGCAACAAAAGAAACTCCAAAACAAATCTCTGAAGGCACAGTCCACAAACTTCCCGCCGACCTCAAAAATGCAATTCTCTCTTCTCCGAAGACACTTTCAGCTTGGGAGGATATTTCGGCGATTGCCCGCAACGAATGGATCTGCTGGGTTGAATCAGTCAAAAAAGAAGAAACCAGACTTCACCACATCAAGCGAGCCAAAGCTGAACTCGCCGAAGGCAAGCGTCGACCGTGCTGCTGGATTGGCTGCGTTCATCGCACAGACAAGTCGATGAATGCCACGCAAAAATGGGTACTTGGAAAACAAAACAAAAAGAGCGTTCGTTCAAATTAGACTAACGAGTTGTTACTTTATACACCTTTCCCTTGGAATCATATGTTGTCCACTCGCCCACCACTTCTCCTTCTTTAAAATTTCCAGAGCGCTTGAGCGTTCCGTCTATGCGAAACCATTCCCAATATCCATTCGGCTTACCATCTTTCATTTTGCCTTTAGACCATACAGTTTTGCCGTTTGCATGATACTTAATAGTAAAGCCACGAATGATTTCTGATTTTTTATTTTTTAATACTCTAATCATTTAGCTTTATAATCATCCAGCATTAAGATAATTCCTTACCAAATGTAGCTTACGCTTTGGCAATGTGCACCAGCACCGCCGGGATTGAGACTATTTGACCACCACCAATTGTGCCATGTTGCTTCGAAGGTAAAGTACTGAACGCCACCATTGCCATTGTTGACGCCACAAAGAATGTGCAGCTCATTTGGATTTCCGGATCCTGAATCAATTATTGGTTTAATTGCATTATCTATATCAGCGCCGTATTTTGCATACTCTGCCGATGTGACAGTAATCGGTGTGCGTACCTTTTCGCCATTCTCTTTTGTATAGTAAGTGACATCAAATGTCTTTGACTTGGGGTTAAACTTTGAATTCATGACACCACCGTACGATTTAGCTTCAGCTGCAAACGAGCTTGAGTTTGCGACGGCAGCATCGAGGTTTACTTCCTGTTTTGCTTGATTGCTATTAATCAAATACATAACGACTGCAATGAGCGCCAGCACAAATATAAGAGTTACCATTTTTCTTTTATTCATATGGATTAATGATACCACCATATATTTTCCATCCAAGCAAGGGCTGGGGAAACAACATTGTTGGCTCCGAACACGAGAGTCGAATGACTACTATTAGACCAAATAAAAAAGGCCGCAAGGATATTACCTAACGGCCTATTCACTAATAACTTCAAACCCAGAAGAGTTTAAGGCGCTTTGCGTTACGACGCTTGCATAATCAAGCAACGTTACTTTCCCTTTGAAAATGCAAAAGTTCATTGGCTCAAGCAAGTCAAAATCATCAATGCCTTTATTCTGCAATTTCTGCCGGCACTTCTCCCACCTAGGATTGACTGCACTTAAAACCTCGCCTTTTGGCTGGATAATGATGTACCCAAACATAAAGCTCTTGATTACTGGAAGAAGTGACTCTTCCGTGGGGTTGTTCTTGTAATACAAATACTCTCTCCGATTTGCTGTAAGCAAGTGGGGAAAATATTTGATAACGGCAATTACTTTGTTTTTGTGGTGACGGCCAATCTTCTTGCTGACCGTTCCGTTTTTTCGCGCCCTACAATAATCTTTGTAAAGCTTGAAGAAATTAATCCATGGAAACTTAACAGCAACATCTTTGTGCACAAAGACTATTCTGCTTGTGCCTGTAGTAATTATTTTCACGTGACCTCCTATTTTATGTGAAAGAATATGTAATGGATTTCATACTATGACGGGATATTATTTGTGTCAATCTGTGGGCCGAATTTAGGAGGATATTCGGATGGCAATAATTAATACTTAACGACTTTCTCCTTCAAAATTTTGCGCGACTTCGCCAAATTGCATTGTCGCAGGATCGAGCTTAATCCAGACGCTCTTGCTGACTGTTGGTTCTGCTGTAAACGGCTCGCCTTCTGCACGAGTCATAAAGTTGACGACAATGACGTTTTCGCGATTCGTACCTTGCGTCGTTGTTCCTTCATCGATACTTGTTGATTGCGGAGAAATACGATCGCCGAGCAAGAAAGCATTTGATCCTACATATCCAGCTGGTGTATTAAGTGCTGCTACTGCATAGAAAAATACACCACTTCCGCCAGTCTCTTGCGTCACAATAAACACAACATCTTCTCGTCCATCATTGTTGAGGTCATGCTTAACTTCATTACCAAAGTAGCGAGTAGTAATTTTACTTGCTGAACCTGGCGCTGATTCAATTTCAGAAAATCCGTCAGTGAGCGTAGTGGATTGCCCTTCGATTGTATACGAAGCGTTTTTATAATCCCCCAATGAAACCTCAGCGGGTTTTTGCGCAATAATAATTGCGACTGCTGCGAGCACGATAATACCGCCGATAATGTATTTTTTATTCATAGGTATATAGTATCAAAATGTTGGAAGGTTTTGAATGACTTAAGCGTACTACTTATTTCAGTAATTTGAATATGTATTTATTTACCCGTGCTAGGATTGGAGTATGTACATCAAAGTCAGAGTTGTGGTTGCGGCAAAAGTAGAGTCTGTACAGCAAAACAAACCTGATACTTTTACCATCCACGTTCGCGCCGAAGCAAAGCAAAACCAAGCCAACAAGCGAATGATGGAGCTTCTAGCGACATATTTAAAAGTGCCATCGAAATCCGTGAGACTCATTTCAGGACATCATCAACCTTCAAAAATAGTTTCAATAACAACGTCCGTTGACTTATAGTCAAAATACATTACAATATTCGGTCTGAGCAGTTCTTTACCAAAATGTCTAACAATTAATCCAAAATACCTATGAAAAACTACCTGAAAATAATCGCGCTCTTCGGTGTTGCAGCGCTCGTAAACGCATTCAGCCCAGCACTACTAAATCACCTCCCAGCGGGAATGGAAACACTTTGGGTTCTGACGATCATCTTTGCTTTTGGCTGGGGATGCGCGGAATTTTCAAAGGGCACTATCTTCCCTTCATTCACACTGCAACTTTTAATCGGCATCGTACTGCATAATGCATTTGCGCCGCTCTCAAGCTCCGTGATGGTTATTGTTATTATCTGCACCGTACTGGCTGCAATAATACTCAAATCCGGAGGAGATGAAGTTGAGCGCAGAACATTCGGCAAGATTGCCTTGCCAACGATTCTAATCGCGACAGTGGGATACTTGGTGACATTTTTCACCATGCTCTTCTTGCTAACCGCAATTGGGATTGACGGAAAAACAGCAGCCTTGCTTTCTGCAATTATCGGATCCACTGATCCAGCTGCTCTTGTTCCGACATTCAAGAAGGTATTCTTCAAGAAAGAGCACAAAGGTCTTGTGGACATCAGCATTGCCGAGTCAGCTATCAACGACGCCGTCGGCGCCATTTTTACCGGCGCCGTAATCATTATGATTAGAAACGGAACGGATGTCGGTTCGATTGGCAATGTATTTGCCGGAATTGGTGAGCTTCACAACCTAGCTCACTTAGGCAAAGAATTACTAGTCGGAGCTATTGCCGGTGTCATTGGATGGGCAACAATGTGGGGCTACGAAAGGCACAAAACAAAAAACCATGAGACAAGCTACGATTTCGCAATTGTCCTTGCAGTGCCAATTTTTGTTTTTCTCCTTGCAACCTACTTTGGCGGCAATGGGTTTCTCGCGGCCTTCTTGACCGGATTACTTGCGGACTACAACCACGGCAATCATCGGTTCAAGAAAACGCTTGAGGTTATGGAAATAAAAATAGATTCTGTCGCGAAGCCTGTTATCTTTATGATGGCTGGACCGCTTATCTCTCTAACTGATCTTTGGCAAACTGTCGGTCTCGGGTTTGTTATTTCCATGCTGTTTATCTTTATCGCTCGCCCGCTCGCGGTTTTTATTTCTTTGCTTTTTACAAAAGTAGAGAGAAAACAAAAACTTTTTCTTTGTGTAGTCAGAGAAACAGGCGTTATCCCGATCGTTTTGGCAGTAGGAACAGTATTGGAATTTCCTGAGCTCAAGACGCTCATGCCACTAGTTGCTTGGGTGGTAATCTGGACACTGACACTACTGCCAGCAATAACTGGGTGGTGGGCCAAGAAGCTTGGTCTGACCGAAGCGCAAGATGCACTAGAAAAAAGACATGAAGAAATAACCGAAGAGCAGGCTGAGATCGCCAATCTCACACCTCAACATTCTTAAAAATGTCGCACAAAAAAGCCCCCGCACACTGGGGGCTTTTTATTATTTTATTTCAACACAATTTAAAGAAAGTGGCCCTTCCTGATATTCAACGGGAATCGATATTGCCGGCATGATATCTGTGGATTTATGGCTTTTCTTTGTAAAGTATTTCAGTAAAGTGCTATCGCTACCATTATAGAGAGCGAAATAGGTCATTGACTGGGACTTTTCTGGTCGATATACGGATACGCGCAGCCGCCATCCAAAATCGGTCTGGCTATATGACACGAGCTGTGCTGTTCTTGAACCTTCAAAACTGTACTGTTTTTTGACTGCCCAAATGCACATTGAGATAATCAAAACAAAGATCGTGATTATGACTAAAGGATGTTTCATTTTTCTGATTTTTTTGGAGTTATTGAATACCCTTAGAGCTTTTTTGCAAAGGGCCTATTTGTGCATAAAATAGCACAAAACACTATTTAGTCAAATGATGCTCCGAACTTGGGATGATGTTCGAATGGTGATCAAGCTTACTTATCATTAATTGCGCGTGAGATATAAGGTCTGACATGTCGACATCGGTCTGCTGGTATCTTTCTATTAAATCCGCAACCTCTATTATTTCTCTGCCAAGAACATCTTCACTTAGGGTAAGTGGGCCAAGACTAACATTGTTTGTTGTATATACATACATTGTTTTATCTTTAGCATCAGCTGGGTTACTAGACATAATAACAGCAAACAGTTTTGCATTTTGGAAAGTCGCGCCTGCTTCTTCTTGTACTTCCCGAATCAATGCTTCTTCTGGTGTTTCTCCATCTTCAATGTGTCCACCGGGAATGTCCCATCCTCGCTCGTTTTCTATTGCAAGAATATTAGAACCATCAAATGCTACAAGAAATACCGCACTAGGTAGTCCCATGTTAGAAAGAGACGTATCGCTAGTATCATAGTTGATCAAGTATTTTGACAT
>JAGOSA010000031.1 GCA_018062505.1 Minisyncoccota bacterium
TTTTCCGGAAATGTGTGGATGTGCTCCGGATCGGCCATGAGTTTGATCATATCGAGAAGCAATTTGCTGATTGCCTGTTCTGGCATTAGGTCAAAGTTAGCAAAACCTAAATCGAATCCTGATAGTAATTCATCAAGATTCATTGTGTCGTTTGCCATTAAACGGATATCCCAAAAGCGGGTATTATCGCCGATGAGAACTAGAAGCGTTTTGCTAAATGAGGCGTCGTCGCCGTTTAGTGATTTTAATTTTTCAAGTACCATTTCTTCAGCAACGTCAGTTGCAACATCTTCAGTATTGAGAAGTGTTATGTACTCTCTGTCTCTGGGAGTAAGCAAATCTTTAATGCCATTCCAGATTTTTAGATGACCGTCGCCAAGGACGATTACGATATGTTTCATTTTCGATGTTTTTTAGTTGTCAGTATAATAGCATATATTAGCTAAAAAGTCAAATAAGATAAGGCTAAAGTCAGCTGTCTATATATAGTGCCGATTTATGCTATACTCGCCCTACAAATATGGGTATTTTCTCAAGAAAAATCGGCATAGATTTGGGCACGGCCAACACGTTGGTCTTTTTACCTGGTAAAGGCATTGTGCTCGCTGAACCTTCAGTTGTCGCTATTTCTGAACAAGACAATAAAATTCTTTCGATCGGTCGCGACGCCAAAGAAATGATTGGCCGCACGCCTGAATCGATCGTTGCTTATCGCCCGCTCAAGGACGGCGTCATTGCCGACTATCGCGTCACTGAAGCAATGCTTCGCTACTTTATACGAAAAGCGCTTGGTCCATTTTCTTTTTTCAAGCCAGATGTCATGGTTTCTGTTCCGGCTGGCATTACGTCCACTGAGCGTCGCGCTGTTGTTGAAGCAACAATTCGTGCTGGTGCGAAAAACGCCTACATCGTCAAAGAACCAATTCTTGCGGCAATCGGCGCTGGCATTCCAATTTATGAATCGCATGGACACATGATCGTCGACATTGGCGGCGGCACAACTGACGTTGCTGTGATTTCGCTCGGCGGTATCGTTGCGGCGACTTCTGTAAAATGCGCGGGCAACAAAATCGACGCGGCAATCGCTGACTACATTAAAAAAACATTTAACCTCGCGATCGGCGACAAAACTGCAGAAATGGTGAAAGTAAAAATTGGTGCCGCTATTCCTCTCGATGAAGAGCTTACGGTGACGATCAAAGGCCGCGACTACGTTCAAGGCTTGCCGCGAACTGCGAGTATTTCGACAAATGAAATTGTTCGCGCAATCGATCCCGAACTTCGGCTCATGATCAAAGCAATCAAAGATGTGTTACAAGAAACTCCGCCTGAGCTTGCAGCTGATATTATTGATTCGGGCATTACGATGACTGGTGGTACGTCACAGCTTCGTGGTTTCCCTGAACTTGTTTACCGAAAAACTGGCGTCAAAGCCCAGCTCGCTGATGAGCCACTGCTCTGCGTTGCAAAGGGAACTGGTATTGCGCTTGAGCACTTGGATACATATAAAAAGAGTATTTTGAGCAAGAGATAGTACAATAGCCACATGGATTCGTACGAAATCATCAACCTTGAAAATATTCCGGAGGAAGATGTTCTTGATTATGCTAACCGAATAGCAACACGCGCTGTTGTCCTCGATAAGAATAATTTAGTTGGCGTTCTCTATTCTGTAAATATGGATTTCTACCAATTGCCGGGCGGAAAAGTTGAAGTCGGCGAAACAATGGAAGAAGGCGTTGTTCGTGAATGCGAAGAAGAAATTGGCGCGCACGTTGAAGTCGTCGCCGAGATTGGCCGGACGAAAGAGTACAGAAACTACAATCGGAAAATTAATGATTCAACGTGCTTTATTGCAAAAGCGCTTTCAAAAAAAGAAGGCTACGTGCCAGACGGCGAAGATGAAATAAAATTTGGCATGGTTGTTAAATGGTTGTCGATCGAAGATATTATCAAAGGACTTGAATCTTCGCGGCACAATGAGGTTGCTTGGGTGCAGACATTTCATCGCGATATATATTTTTTAAAAAAAGCACAGAAGTATTTAGAGAAAAATACTATTAAATAATTCATTGCCATGTATCATATGGAAATCGAAAAACTTTTTGCCGAACAAATAGCGCATGCATACATTTTTTATAAAAGTGATCTTTCGGCTGTGCTTGCTGAAATAGAAAAAAAGACTGGCTTCGCTTTTGGCGGCAATCAAAATGCAATGATGTATGAAGTCGAAAGTTTTGGCATCGACGACAGCCGCGCAGTTACCGAGCTAGGCAATTTGCAGTCGGAAGGCGAGAGCTATGTTGCAATTGTTGCGCGCTCGATCGGTGCTGAAGCCCAGCATGCGCTTCTCAAAACAGTTGAAGAGCCGCGCCGTGGCGTACACTACTTTATATTTGTCGAAAATCCGGAAATGCTTTTGCCGACACTTCGCTCGCGCGCAATTGTTGTGCAGAAAATGTCTGAAGTGGGGAATAAGAGCAAGCATCCTGATTTTCTAGTAATTTCTCTTGCCGATCGTTTTGCCTACATCGAGAAACTCGCAAAGAATTTGAAGAAAGATGATCCTAATGCTTTCCGCGATGCAGCGATGGAGATTTTTGACGCAGTCATGATGAAACTTCGCGACAATGCCGGCGACGGAAAAAAACTCAGCAGAATTCTGGAGCTGCGTAATTTCCTCAGCGATCGCGGTTCGTCTGCCAAGCAATTGCTCGAGACGATGGCGATGCAGCTCTAGAAGAGTATTTGTTGGCAACTAGCAAATATGCAACAAAAAAAGGAACGATATAGTATCGTTCCTTTTCATTTACTCGTGTTATTTAAGCTACTTGCATAACATTGTGGTTGCGGGAATCAACAAGGTCTGCTGCTCGTTCATTTTCGCTTTGCATCGTCCATTTTTCCATCTGAGTTTTCTGTGCGTAGATGTTTCTGAAAATGACATTATCCGCGACATTGCTCTCTTCGAGAATAGTGTCGAGAACTACTCTCAGCGCGGGCTCGAGCTCGATTTTATGTTTCAAGCCTACGATACCGATGACAAGTGTCTTAGCAATATACGTGTTTTTTGCTCTTGAACCTGCGCTTTCAGCTTTAATGTTTTTCAAAATCAATGTCAAACCTATGAGGTACTGCTCAAGGGACAGATTGCTTTTGGGCCACGGGCCCATCATCCATTTCGTATTTCTAGCCATATTGTTTTTTTATTTACTATAAATCAAAATTGAATAAAGTCAATAGGAATAGAAAAGAGCAGCCCGTTTGGAGCTGCTCTAGTATTCAAAATAAAATTTTACTTTTTCTTTTGTTTTCTCGTAAGATAGTTCACAAGATTCTTCGCGCTGAAAACTTTCGACTTAATGCTGCCTTGCTTAACGTAGGTAAGCGTTATTTCGTCTTTTCCGGAATTAAAATCTTTAAAGAGTGGATTCACCATCTGACTGATATCTTCTTTTGTGACTACTGCCTCGATAGGCTCAGCTTGATCTTTTAGCTCCTTCTCTTTCTTAAGAGTATTTGTGAGATGTGCAGTTAGTGTTCTTATTTCAAGCAGAATTTCTTCTGATGATTTTTCTGAAGCACTGTGCTTTTTGGGGCTAACAATACTCGAGCTTTTCTTGCGAGTTCCAATCGGTCTTCCGCGTTTTCCAGAAGCTTTTTTAACAATTTTCTTCTTACTACCAAATGGTCTGCCGCGTTTCCCTTTTTTCTTTTTCTTTTTGCCTGACCCGACCGGTCTTCCTCGTGGTCTTTTTGGCTTGGAAGAGTCATTTCCCTGTGATCCGCTTTCGTTTTTCTTTCTTTTCATTTCGTCTTGATTTTGATTTGTTTGTGTTTGAATCGTTTCTGTTTGTTTGTTTTCTGTTACAGGAGTTGGTGTTGAGTTTTCCGCTTTGTCGGGAGAATGTTTTTGCAGAATGATAGTTTCATCATGTCCGATAAAGTGTTCACCTTGTTTTTCAGTAGCCATGATTTTTAGTACTGGCTTCGCTTTTGGCGGTGAATCTGGACTGATGTCTGCCTTGGGCTTTTTGATGGCTAATGAATTGCGTTCCGCTTTTGAAATGAACAAATTAGGGAAAGACTTTAATTTGTCAGTGTTAATAGTAACACTGAAGCAATGATCTTTTCCTTTGATAGCATTAAGCGTAAACTTCTGCTCAGTTAATCCGATGACAACCGCTTTCATCTTGGGAATGTTAATTTCGTGATCCCCAATGCCATTGGTGACCTCAAGATACTTAACGTGGTCGCCTTTGTCTGTCATGACGACGATAACTTTTGCTTCGAAGGTTTTCAGTTTAGAGGCAATTCCTACAGCCCAATTTTTGAGCTTGTCGTCTCGAATGCCGCTGACTCTGTCTTCTTCGATTTTGGTAAGAGTAGGGAAGGTTGTTTCCATTTGTGGTTGGTTTTTTGATTTGTGAAGGTTTATCTGTTGCATTTTTACACTATAAAAGGATTATTGTCAATAACCAGCAAAAGCCCGTTCTTTGCTATACTTTCAAGCATATGGCATACCAATTCAATGAATTAGATAAAGAATTTGCGGAAATAGCGGAGAGATTATCTCGCGAATTCGCTTCGCTCAATACTGGCCGCGCTAGCCCGCTCGTTTTGGATATGGTTCAAGTCGAATCGTACGGCTCACGCATGCCGATCAAAAACGTCGCTTCGGTTTCGATCGAAGACCCGAAGACGCTTCGCGTCGCGCCATGGGACGCGACGCTCATCAAAGAAATAGAAAAGGCAATTATGGCTGCCAACCTCGGTCTTTCGCTTGCATCAGACGATTCTGGACTTCGCGTCATTTTCCCGCAGCTGACAACTGAGTCTCGCCAGCGCCTTGTTAAGACACTCAAAGAACGCCTCGAAGAAAGCCGCATTGCTGTTCGCCGATCGCGTGAAGGAGTTTGGGATGACATTCAGGCAAAGGAAAAAGATGGAGCAATGAGCGAAGACGATAAATTCCGCGCAAAAGAAGATCTCCAGAAGCGCGTCGATGGTGCAAACAAAAAGCTTGAAGAAATGTACGAGAAGAAAGAAAAGGAAATTTTGGAAGGGTAGTGAAAATACGGGACGGAATTATAGTGGTCTGCAATTAATCATTTCTAAATAATTATTTTATATGGGCGTCATACTGCTTATCGTAATATTGGGACTAGTGGTGGTCGTGCATGAGTACGGCCATTACTTCGCTGCGAAACGATTCGGCGTCAAAGTCGAAGAATTTGGCTTTGGCTTTCCTCCGCGCGCCAAGAAACTCTTCAAGCGCGGCGAAACACTCTTTACGCTCAACTGGATTCCATTCGGCGGCTTCGTAAAATTGCTCGGCGAAAATCCAGACGATGCACTTCGCACTGACGAAGACCAAAGCCGCAGCTTAGTTTCAAAAGCAAAATGGAAGCAAGCAATTATTTTGGTTGCTGGCGTCTTTATGAACTTCCTGCTCGCGGGCGTACTCTTTTCTATTGGCTTTATGTCAGGCATGCCAGTTGCGATTGATGAAGCAAATACAACAGCAACAAATCGCCAAGTCATCATTACCTCTGTACAGAAAGATTCTCCTGCCGCAGTCGCGGGACTTCCAGCTGGAGTGCAAATGGTTTCGCTCGATGGCAACACAGAAGCAGTGAAGAGCATTACGGCAATGCAGTCATATATACAGTCTCACGCTGATCAGTCCGTTGTTGTCGGCTATACACTTAAGAAAGATGTTCAAACAGTAACTATTACACCGAAACAAAACCTAGGCGCAGAAGGCAAAGCGGGAATTGGCGTCAGTCTCGATCTCACTGGCGAAATCAAATTGCCATTCTTCAAAGCTATCGGCGAAGGCTTCGCGACGGCCGCCAGAATGGTTGCGACAATTTTCCTTTTCTTCGTAAAATTCATCGGCGGATTGTTTGGTGCTAGTGCTGGTGTTTCCAGTAGCGATGTTACTGGTCCAGTCGGCATCGCCGGACTTGCAACGCAAGCGTTCAACATGGGCTTCGTCTACTTGCTGACATTTATCGCAATCATTTCTTCAAACCTCGCTGTGCTCAACTTGATTCCATTCCCAGCGCTCGACGG
>JAGOSA010000010.1 GCA_018062505.1 Minisyncoccota bacterium
AGGTTATTAGGCACCTCCCCGAAACGTATCGCCGCCATATTGCGTCCTTCATCGCTATCAAGAGCCTAGGCATCCGCCGTGCGCCCTTACTTTCCTATTAGGAAATGTATTAATCACGATAATTCTATTTCTTCAATAGTTTTTTGGTTCTACTACCCCGCGCATTGCTCTATGTAGACGTCCTCGACCGCTCGAGGTACATGTAGATACGCGGTTTCCCGATCTCACACTAGACGAAAAGACCATAATGATAACAGTCATTTAATTGATTCACTTTCAGAATGTGGACCGGGTTTAATTTTTCAAATAACACTTCGTATTCAGAGAATAAAAAACCGCCTCTCCGGCGGGTAGACACCAAAACACGTTCGGTGATTACCGCCCTTGAATTGAATTAGTTTTCATATACTTCATACGACAAGACGAGTATATACTAGCGCTATATGGAAGTCAAATATTTGGGGGTACTAGAAAAAAGGGGTCAAATCACCCCACCGCCGGCCAAATAAGCCTTATAGCCAAAGGGCCTTATATTCATTGACAATTTAAGGTTTTGGGTGTATAATATGGTCAAATCAGGTTTGGTTCTGGGAGCCGGCATCCTGCTAAAATGTGCCGGTTTCCAAAACCAAATCTAAACCCCCTTAACATGATAAAGATACTCAAAATAATCAGCCTGATTGTTTTAATAGGTTCACTTCTTTTTTTAGCGATAAATAAAACAAGTGATTCATCTAAAAAACAAGCAATAGTTGATTCTCTTTTAAAAGAGAATGTGATTAAAGATTCAATTATAGATGCTAAACGCGAAGCTGCTAAAAAAGCGCAAAGAGCTTCAATTTCTTTTAGAATCGATAGTTTAAACAATATTGTTTACCAAAATCAACAAAAAAGTCTCACGGCTCAAAAGCAACACGAGCAACTTGAAATAAAACTGGATAGACTTGATCACATTAAAGACTACGAAACTTGCATGATGATTTTTGATAAAATGAGAGACTTGCGGAGTTATCAATTTTCACTTATTGAAGAAGTCCGATCTTTAAATTACAAAATTTGGAACTTAGAAGACCAATTAGATACATTGAATTAGTAAAAAGCCGTCCCCCTTTTGGGAGACGGCTTTTATTTTGGTCGATTTCGAGAAAGTGTCGAAATTATTTCTTCATTGAAGTATTTTCGCGGATGTTGCTGATTGCGTGAGCAGCTGCATCGCGGCCACCGAGGCCGAAAGCGAGACCGCCTGCGATAGCAAGCATAGCGATGATACCTGTGAAGAGGATCTGCATGAACTGCGCAGCGATACCGAGCTGTGCGAGTGCAATGATGATTGCGAAGATCCAGATAGCCCAGTGTGCGATCGAACCAAGGAGGTTTGCTGATCTGACATTTGCCATCTTAGCTGAGCCGCGGATGAACTTGCGCATGAAGTCAGAGATGACTGTAGCCATGACAAGAACAAGAGCTGCTACGATAACGCGTGGCAAGTACTGCAACACGACATCGCGGAGGAATGTTGTGACTTCAGTAAGCTGAAGAACATTGAGCGCTGTCATAAGGAAGACTGCGACGATGAACCACTTTACCAAGTCGCCGAGAAACTTACCGACATTCAAACGCATACCTGCGCGAGCCATAACGTCGCCCGCACCTGCGCTTTCGAAAACCTTGTCGATCTTAAGCGCTGCAAAAAGCTGCATGATCGCCTTGCCGACTACTGAACCAATTATCCAACCGATGATGAAAATGATAATAGCGAGAATGAGGCCTGGAACGAAGGAAATGAATCCTGCCCACAAAGCCTGCAATGAGGTAGCGAATGTTTCGCCCCAAGTTGAAAGTACCATACTGTTTATTGACTATTTAATGCTATTTATAACAATACACAACTTTAAATTTCGACCTTTAAAGTACTCTGAGAGTATAGCGCAGTTTTAGGCCGTCTTGAGGGTGGGTGTGGATAATGCCAAAAGGCTCGGACTTGACACTAATTTTTCGTGTGGGAAATCCAAAATGTCCCTGACGAGCTTATCGTACATCTCGATACGGTAAATAAACTCTTGCGTATCGAATACTGCATACGAAAGTTCCTTGCCGACTTCGGCTTCGAGCTTACGGACAGTGTCTTCGATCCACGATTTGCGCAGATTGTCGCCAACAATGAGCATGTCGACTCTTCCCTCTTTTTCTTGATCCTTGATGAAGATACCTGAAACCACGAAGAGCTTAATTTTGCCAGCTTTTTTGAATCTTTTGACGAGTTCTTTCTTATTCAAAAATTCTTCTTCGACGAGGAGGCCGCGGAGAGAATCGTTATATGAAAATTCTGGATTGAGGCACCAACCTTCTGTCTTCTTTTTGACTTTTTTGCCTTTGCGGACCACTTCTTTGTAGAATGCCCGCTTCTTGAGGAAGTCGACGCTAGCGAGCTGCTTGCACTCCTGTGCGGCCTTTGTGCGAGCTATGCGAAGGCGCTTGCTGATATCTTCACTGTCGACTGGTTCATCTGCGTTAAGCAAGAAAAGGCGAAGGATTTTTACCCGTGCTTCCGATCCGAAAATTTTAGCGAGTTCTTTCATGGTGCTTAGTATACTCTCTCTATTGCGGGAGAGCAAAAGTGTGAAGGAAAGCTGAAAAAATAATAAAAAATCGCCCTGAATTAGGGCGATTTTTTTGAATAATTTTGCGATGCAATCCTTAGTTTACCGAAATGTAAGAAGTCGTATATGGAGTCGTTGTTGTCGTAGTGCCGAGGCCGCTTGTGAAGATTCTGAATGCAGCTGCTGAGTCTGTCTCATTCCATCTGATCTGCTTGAGAAAGCCTCTGTAGCTGCCAGGGCCGCCTGCTGAAGAACCGCGAGATGTGAAGTAGGCAGTAAAGTTCTCTTGCGTACCAGCCGGAATTCTCCAGTTGCCGTTTGCTGTAGTTGCTGGAAGACGATCAGCAGTAACCCAAGCAAACGAAACGCCGAGCATATACGTATTTGTGCCCTTCTGCAGCACTTCCATGCCATCGAACGCTCCATTTGTTATCCAAGAAGGATTTGCCGAAATGTATGCGTCGCAGGCATTTGCCCTGATCGAAAACTTAAACTGGAAAGTCATGAAGTCATTATTGTTGCCTGCCACAGGAGTAAGCGTCCCAATTGATGAAATTGGAGAAACCGCAATGCTTGGCGAAATCTGGCAAGGCGGAGCCACGACAACTGCACGACTTCTCCCGACAGCAGCCGGAGAGCTCGACTGATCTATTGGCATAACCATATTTGTCTTAAACATGTAGCCGACGCCGAGGACCATAGCGAGGCCTGCTGCCACGACGATCATTGATGTTTTTTTGTGATTTTTTGTATCCATATTTTGTATTCTCTTGAGGTATTGCTAGAAAGTTAACGTGTCTGATATTGGCAAATTTCTAACCATGTAGTCACTTGTCCAATCTGATGTCGTGACTGAGTGGCTAATTGCAGAATTATCTGACCAAACAATTGGAGCATCAACGTCGCTTGCAATGATGACATTTGCTGTATCTGCCATCACTATTGCAGCACTGTCATTTGGCAATGTAACTGTGACGTAGTTGCCGTTGCTTGATACGCCATTTATATTTGCGCGAAGCTCATACACTTTACTGCCTGAAACCTGCTGCTCAGCCGTTGGAATAAAAGTAATTACGCCGACTGTCCCTGTGTTGTATGTCAGCTGATTGCTGAAAGTACCTGAAACCTGTGTGCCAGATGTCGCATCCCACAATGTTACGCCAGCTGTAGAAGAAGTTCCAACGATAACATTTGAGCTCTTCAAGACGTCGAATGAAAGCTGCTTCCAGCTTATGAGGCCGCCATTTGCATCAATCCTAAATTTGAGAACTGGAGCATTGGCCATATTAGCTAAGGTATTGTTTGGGAGCTGCTGCTGAGTAATAGATGGTAGCGCAGCGTAAGCATATATAGCATTGCCGCTTGGATTTGATTCTGTGCCTGCAGTTGAAACGCCAGTCGACATATTTGTTGCGATGAAGCTCGTGAGCGTCGTTGTAAGGTTTGCTTGCGTTGGAGCAGCGCCGCCGCCAATCGTGCCGAGCTGCATTTTAACAGTCAATACTTTATTGCTGTTTGCTGACATGAGCCAGTTCAAGCCAGAGAAGATTACTGTTGGTGATGCGGGACGGGTAGCAAGAAGCGTTGCGCCGTCGTAGAGCATAACGCTCTGGGCAACGTACGTTGCACTGGTTGGTATTGTGAGCGTAATATCGGTAACGTTGTACGCTGCTCCTGTTGCTATCATATTGAATTTCGCTGTATCTACTGTTTGGTTGTCGTAGACCATTCCAGAAGAAGGAGTTGAAGCATCTAGCGCAGCGGAAATGCTTGAAGAAGAGGCAGTGATTGTTTGACCATTTGTGTCAGCTGGGACTGCATTTGCTGCTGTACCGAACATGAGCGATGTACCAGTAACTGTTAAGTCAGTCTTGAACTTCTCGCCATTAGTTACTGACGTGCCAAGGTTTGCATACAGCTCAACAGTCATAATGTTGTTTGACAATAATGTGTAGTTGATTGAAAAATTATTATCTGCAGCAACCACTGTCGCTAGAGGAGAAGTCTGCACAACGATAGTTCCATTTTTTCTGATAATGGCAAACATATTTGTAATATCGTTTTCGTTGAAATCATTTGCAGAAACAGCAACTTCATCGACATCAAACGAAAGGCTAGTCAAAAGCACATTTTCAGCTGGTGTCGTTGAGCCTTTGAGAGTCCACGATCCAATCTTGTAGTTTGTTGACGGTAGCGAGACAGATTGATTTGCATACTGCGCGTCGACAGTTAGCGTTGGAGCATTTGGCGCATTTGTCGCAGTTACAAAACTGTTAACTGATCCGCATGCTTGGCCATACATATTTTGAACGCAAAGCTTGTAGTAGTACGTTGTGTTATTCATGAGTCCGCTCAAAGTCGCTATATGCTGACCCTCCGAGATATTTGTCACTGGAACGTTGACCGACAATGTTGAAGAGCCAGGGTTTGAGCTTGTGCCGTACATAAACCAAGCATTAGTTGCGAGGCTATTTGATGTGTATCGGCCGCCGAGCTGGTATGAATTGCCAATTGGAATTGCATATGATGTTGTCGCTGTTGGAGCAATTGAGGGAGCTGTAATTGTTATTGGGCCGTCGCTAAAGTCTTCAGAGGATCCCGGGACGCAGTAAGCATCAGAGTTTGGCTGCGTACAGAAAACTCTGACTGTGTACTGACCTGAGATAACGTTGGCTGGAACTGTCCATGTTGCAGATGTTGCATTAAATGGAGTGATGAGGCCAAGGTAAATATTGAAGTTATTGCTGTCTACGAGAGCGAATTGGTAATTGCCGTCAAGTCCCTGATTGCAGCCGAGCCAGTCAAGATAAACGACGCTTCCTGGAACATACGATTGCATGCCGTTTGGTCTGAGGAGCGTAAGGCTTGATGTTGATCCTGTGCAGCCTGTCGTAGTAGCTGGGCTAGTTGTAAATGATTGGATGTTTGCATACTGAACAGCATTTGGCGGAACTGAGTTCGGGCCAAAGTTAATTGCTGCGCGGTAGTAGTACGTCGTGCTTGGAGCAAGGCCAGTAATCGTTTTGCTGAGAGTTCCCTGAACTGGGCCGCTTGTAGCAGAAGTCATATTGAGATTGCTCTGCGATGTTCCGTACTGGAAGTAAGCAGTTTGGTTTGTTCCGTTATTTACATCCATCAAGCCATATATTGTTGCATTGAGTGTTGCGCTATTTGACGAAATAGATGTTGCAGTATCTGTTGTATATATCGGAGCAGGAATTGTTGTGCCATTAATCGTAAAGAGATTGTCCGAAACATCTTGTGGCGAAACAGAACTGCCGTTCGGATACCAAATCAAGACTTTAAAGTTTTGGCCAAATGACATTGGATTGCCATTGAATGCAGATGCAGCTGGGAGCGTAAACTGTTCGCGTCCGTCATTCGGCGTATTGCCGAGGCCGACACCATTCGTACCGGTCGGCGGAAACGGAGCAACGACGAGATCAACTCGAACATTCTGATTCGCCGGAATGCGGCAAGTTCGCCACTTTACAGTAATGCGCTGTCCAGCCTGGTAGACTTCCCCGCCGTTTGGATTTTTAACGATAACTTTCTGCTGATTTCCTGCGCACGCACCCAACCTGCGAGATGCGGCACCAATGAGAGCGCGTGTCTTTGGACCGAGCGTTCCAGTCATTTCGACTTTGTTGTCTTCCTGAAAATCTTTGAGCGCAAGAACTGTGGCTTCGTCCATGACACCTGTCTCAGATGATTCGGCGAGGTAGCCATTTTCGATCAATACTTTCTGAAGCCTTGAGACATCAGGGTGTTTGATTCCAGCGCTTAGGTACTTTGAAAAATAAAAATTGAGCGGCTTCTGCAGTTTTGCAGTATCGGCCTTGAGTGAAGGCGATGAAATTGAAACACCGAGAACGTCGCCGGCTGAAACTTCAGTAACTGTTTCGCCCTGTAAAATGCAGCGGTATGAAAGATTTGTTGAAGTGTAATTGTTTACATTGCCGCGATCGTGCCATGTCGGAATAGTTTCAAACATGTACGCTTTTATGGCAATTGAGTTCGGGTAGATTCTTTTGCAGTATTCAAGCTTGTCGACACTTGCGCCGGCGTAAGGCTCAAGGCCATTTGAATCTGTTTGCCAAGTGCCAGTTGCGAGATCGATATGCTGATTTACTTTGCCCCACCAAAACATGACGCGAGGAATTTTATTGTTAGGGACAATAATTGCTGCTTTGTCATTTACTTTGACGATAATTTTGTCGTTTGCCTCATCTGAAGTCTTGTCTTCGATGGCTGTGTTGATTTTAGCGCGAGTAGCTGGTCCAACTGCACCAACCTGAGGAAGATCGAGATCTTTCTGGAGCTTTTTGACAGCCGCCTTTGTCAGCGGACCGAAGCTACCGTTTGGCTCTGAAATAGTAAGAAGCTTTTGGTTAATGAGAAAGCCCTGAAGCTTCTTGATTTCTTCTTTCTTGGCGGCATCGTTTGTGCGAATATCTACTTTAAACAACTCTCTGTCTTCTGCTTTTGCATACGAAAACGTGCCTCCGAAAAGGAGCGCAATTCCTGCCGCGATCATCAATTTTTTGAGCATAGTAAAAAATGGCCTATGAATAATAGACTTATTATATAGAAATTATGAAGAAAAGGCCGGTGGCGCTGTGTAAAACAAAAAATCCCCACTAAATGAATAGTTTGGGGATTTTTTGTGATGGTTTAGTTTACTTAAGTTCAACCTTGCCGCCTGCTTCTTCGATCTTCTTTTTGAGGTCATCAGCGTCAGCCTTCTTAACGTTGTCCTTAAGAGTTGCTGGTGCGCCGTCAACGAGATCCTTCGCTTCCTTGAGACCAAGGCCGAGAACTTCCTTAACGACTTTCATGACTGCGATCTTCTGTTCGCCTGCTGATGCGAGAACAACTGTGAAGCTGTCCTTTTCTTCAGCTGCTGCACCTGCGCCTGCTGCTGGAGCGGCTGCAACTGCTGCTGCAGAGACACCGTACTTTTCTTCAAGTGTCTTAACGAGTTCGTGGAGGTCAATAACTGACATGCCATCGATCTTCTCAACAAAGTCCTTGAACTTCGCTGGAATTTCTACTGATTTGTTTTCTTCCATAATATTTTAAATAAAAATTAATAAGTAATTCAGACGAATTGACTATGCTGTTTTTGTCTTGGCAATTTCCGAGACAACAACTGCGAGGCGCTGAATTGGAGAATTGATGAGATTGACGAGCTGAGCGATAAGCGTTTCGCGAGGTGGAATTGTAGCGATCGAGAGCATGTCCTTTTGAGACTTGTACACTCCATCAAATACGCCGCCGACGATTTCTGCCTTGTCCTTGTGTGTCTTTGAGAATTCATAGACAGCACGAGCTGGGGCCAAAAGGTCGTCACTCCAAGCGATAGCAATTTCTCCCGGCATGTTCGGCATCTCGCCTTGGTAGCTGCCGTCATTGAGAGCCTTTTTGAGGAGGGTCTTTTTGATGACGCGATAGTTAGAACCTTCTGCGCGGAGGCCGCGGCGGAGGGTAATGTTATCGGCAACAGTGAGCTTGTCGAACTTCACGAAGACAATAGTCTTTGCGCCTTTCGTAATGCTTCCTGCGTCTTCCAAGAGCTGTGATTTCTTTGCTTTAGTAAGAGCCATAATAATACTTTGTTTGTTGATTTCGACCGCTGGGCTATATCGGTTGGCGCGCTTTGCGCACCAAATAAAAACCAGCCATTTAAAGGCTGAAGTGAGTTGTTTCAATAAAGCGCCGAAAATTCGGTGTGCAGTAGCACAAGCTTTATAGATTCCTCGGCAGGGCCTCTTTCGGTTTCCCGAATGCCTGCTGTCTTTGGCCTATGGAGCTATATTACCGCAAAATAGGCATTAGTCAAATAGGCGCTCAGACACTGGCTACTTCCCCATAATGTCGCTGATGCGCTCGGTCAGGGTTTTATTCTGGCCTGTTTTGGCATTGTCATGCAAGTTGATGGCAAATAGAAAAACGATGCCAATGACAAAGAGAAGCGTTAGTGCGATTGCGAATTTTGCAAAGTGATGTTTGTGGATCATTGTATTGCTTGAGAAGGGGAATTTATGACGCGTTTGGCAAATCGACAAATTGCGCCGAGTCATTTCCCTCTTTGACAGTCACGGCACTCTTGCCGTTTGGCGAGACGATCACATACGGCAGCCAAATATCTTCGACCGCAGTTTCAATAAGCGTCGTCATATTGAATGTTGCAACGTCATATGCGTCGCCTTGCTCGCGAACGAAGAGAGCGAGCGGAGACGGCAAGAGCTCAAAATTCGAAATGCGGCTTTTGTCAGTGCGCTTGGCTTCGATTTTTTTCTCGCCTTCCGAACCGTAGAGAGTAATTTTGTTTCCTTTGAGAGTTGCCATTTCCCTTTCCCGAGCAGATGTAAATGCAATACCTTCAGTAGTCTCAGCCAAGAGCGAGAGTGAATTAGTTTTAAGGTTTGCAGCGTAGTCAAAATAGCCATCATCAAATCCAAGTGTCAGGAGTGCCAACTGATCTTTTGCTACCCACTTTGCGCGACTAATTGATTGCGGAAGAGCCGCGATTGTGCGGAGGGCGCGTGTACCAATATGGAATTCTGAAAGCGACCGCTCAGCGCCAGCACCAGTTGAGATGAGAAGCGTCTTGTCATCTGATTTCCACAATAGCGGGACATCGTCATTGTGCTGATTGAGCTGAATTGATTTTGAAGCCTTGAGGCTATAAACAGCAAGCCCTCCAGCATTGTATGCAATGTATGCGCCGTCACCAGAAATAACAGGAGTCGAAAGATCGACGACGGGACCCGCAGACACCGGCGAGCCAAAGGTTGCCGATTCATTTGTTTCGACATCAAAGTAGGAGTAGCCGTTGTTTGCAACATATGCGATCTTTGTACCAGACCAGCTAGCAGCATCTATCCATGTTGCATTTGGGACAACAACGTAGAGCTTGCGCGAAAGATCCATGATATACGGCCGAGTTGTGCCGCCACTTGGATCAATGAACCGGAGGTTCGCCAAAATATATTTGCTGTTCGGCGACCACGAAACAACAGACGCGAGCGACGAGCCTGGTATTTGTGTTTTGATTGATGATTCAAAAAAGAGTTTTGCTTCGTCGAATTCCCTTGCAAGCGATGACTTTGTCGTAATCGTCGGGACGCTATCAGGAACAGGAACCTGCAAAGATTCGGGAGTTGATATGAAGATGAGCGTAATGAGGCCGGACAAAATAAATCCAATAAACATCAGGACGCGCTTGAGGAACGATTCAGATACCATGCAAAAAGTATACCATGCAACAAAAAATCGCCCCGAGACTTGGGCGATTTTTTGTGAATATCAAATGAGATATTTCTAGAGAAAACTACTTCTGGACGAGAACAGTTGCGACGTTTTGAGACGTACCGCAATCAATATAGTATGTTGCTGGAAGCGATGAGCTTGAAAGCTTAATAATTTTGAAAGCGTATGGCTTGATAGTAAATGAAGAACCGAGGCGAACCTTTGCTGACTGAGGAGAACGATTGTCGATCATGATACTTGTTCCTGCCTTGTAAGTGACATTGTTCGGATGAGCCTGACAAACTTTGTCGAGCTGGATGCGGCGATCAGCGTACTGCACCAATGCATCAGCGTACTTGATTGTTGACCCTGACTGCGTTGCGCTGCCTTCAGTTGTATCTTCTACTGAATCTGGCTCAACGACGACTGGTTCCTGAACGACAACATCATCTTTTTTGCCGAAGATAAGCATTGCTCCAACGACGAGCAAAATAATAACAACTACCCATACAACAATATTTTTATTTCTGTTTTCCATTTGTTTAATACTAGTTAATAAGCGTTATATTAAGTAGACCATACCCATATAATAAAGCAATCAAAAAAACTCCGGCGCACATATGTGGCCGGAGTCAAATGAATCAATAAGCTAAAAAACGGAGCGAGTGACTGCTCTTCCTTTCGACTGCAATACATAGCCCAACAGATGAATCAGGAATACGAAGCGGGGATCGGCCAACTGCAATAATCTTCCCATCGACTGAATAAGCAGTGATTTCTCCTGTGCATGTCTGGCAAGTAATTGTTTTGGCAGCAGATGAATACTGCATTTGATATTCTCGACCAACCGCAATTGCATCGTGCCAAATGCCTGAACAAACACCATCCCAATCATACTGTTCCAGCCGAAAATAATGAGTGCCGGACCTGTTCGGAACGTACATAGTCTTATACTGTCGCGGCTGAGATGAATTTCCGTAGGCAGGAAGAATTGCAAACTGCGAATAGTTTTGATCGTATACATTTCCAGAATCGCCTCCTGCCATAACAGACAGAGAAAAATAATCGGCATTGCTTTCAGTCGCAGTCTCCCATACTATTTCTATTTCCCTATCTATCTCAGCACAGTCGAAATACGTCAACTCCACAGGAAGTGTCGTTTCGCTTTTGTAGGCAATAAAATCTGCAGCATTACCAGTACTCATTCCAAAATCGCCTCCAGCATAAAGCGTGCCAGTTGACTGGTCGGAATATAGAACTGAAACGACTTCATTCCCGGTTGCGCAAATGCCGACGTTATCTGCCACCCATGAGCTTCCGTTCCAAAAGCCGCAATTGCCAACCATATCCCCGCCCCCGAGCGATTTCTGCCCGCCGACGTACAGTTTTCCTTGGTAGTTCGCAGCCGAAAGTCCTGACATTTTTACGCCGTTGCCGGCGCTGATCCAGTTTCCGCCGCCATCGCGCGCAACAGCCTGCGATGTCGCAGGCCCAGCAGAAGCAAACATGCCGGAAACATGAACAGAACCGGAAGCACTTGAGAACTTTGAAGCACTGCTTCCATATCCAATGTTGATTGGATACCAATTTGTTCCGTCCCACTTTGCGGAACAATATGCATAGCTGCCGCAAAGCTCGCTGAACGATCCGCCAACATACAAGTAGCCGTTTGCTGCGTAAACATCATTTATGCTCGGCTGGCCTTGCCAAGAGCACGAAGTCGTTCCAGAAAATCCAGACCAAGACGATCCGTCATAAGCAGCCAAGTACCCAATCTGCAATCCTTCGACTGAAAGAAATCTGCCGCCTATAATCATCTTGCCGTTGTATACTGCCGCAGACTTAACGTAACTATTACCAACATTGGCACCAATCCGAGCAAATGGTGTCCAAGAATTGCCATTCCACTTCATCACACCATAGCGAACAGTATCAACAGCAAATCCGCCGAGAGCGTAGAGTTCATTGTTGTAGACGCAGAATCCAAACGGCACACCCGGTAAAGTGTCAGCATTTACCCAAGACACACCATCGTGCCTGACAATGTACTGCGCCGGCAAGCTGCCGGCAGAAGTAAATAATCCCCCGACCCAGACATAGCCGCCAAACGTTATTATGGCAGTAACGTTGTCGGAGAGCGATCCTCCCGGCATCGGTCGCCACTGCTGAGAATATGCATTGCAAGACAGCATTGCATTGATAGTAATCGTGATAATCACGACAATCAGGTAGTTTTTCTTTTTCATTTTTATTGATTTTAATGTTCGATTTTATATTCAAAGACAGTTTAGAAAAACGACATGAAGCCATGATCAAAAAATAATTTAGACAAAATAAAAACTCCCCTAATTGGAGAGTTTTTATTTTGGGCAAATATGCCGAGTCCCTATTGCATCGTTTTAAGGCGATCAATTTCTGACTGATACATTGCTTTGTATTCAGGAATAATTGTCTTTGCGAGTTCCCACTGTGCGATTGCATCATTGATGCGGCCATTGTATTCAGCAACGCGTGCAAACTGAGTGACAAGGTTAACTTTGTATGCAGTATCAACTTTCTTCATGCCATCGTCATAGAGCGAAACGAGAGCTTCATAAGGCGTGTCTGTCTTCTCATCGAGAAGCGTTAGCTTCCATCTCCAGTAGTCGGCATTGGTCGGAGCAAGGGCAATTGCCTTGTCGAGATTTTTGCGAGCTTCGGTCCAGTTGCCTTGCGCTCCGTAAACAACATAGAGGCCTATGTACACAGTATCGACATTTTGATACTTGAGAGCGAGGTTGTACTGCTTGAGAGCTACTCTGTAATCTTTTTGACCAACTGCAATGCGGGCATTTGTCATGGCGTTATTGAAGCGTTGTGAATCGAGCGATTCATCTGCACTTGCTGTCGCAGTATTTACTCCAGTAGAAGCGGCACTTGATGTCGCTGCTGCTGCCTCATTAATAGTTGATTCTGCTGTTGTGGCATTCCCTTCTTCAGAAATAACTTCTGTATCAATTGCCACTTGTTCGGCTGGCATCATCGTCTTTTTGTAATAGTATATTCCGCCGCCAATAGCTACTACTGCGACGAGGCCAATTATTGTATTTCTTGTTGCTGCTGTCATATAGAACCCATTATATAGAGAATTGCCCCAAAAACAAGCAAATAAAAAACCACCCTTGCGGGTGGTTTTTTATTACGTGAACACTAGTACGAGACTAGAAGTTCAAGCTGTCCGAGACAGGGAGATTCTTGACACCGAAATCAGAAGTCCAGTCTGCAGTAGTAGTCGCGTGACCGCTAGCTGAGAGATCTGACCAAATGATTGGAGCATCAGAGTCGCCTGTAAGGATGTTTGCATAGGTATCGAGACCAGCAGACCATGTTGTAGCGTCGTTTGCAATCGTAACAGTGACGAAGTCACCTGATGCATCCGCAGCGGCAATGTTTCCGCGAAGTTCGTAAACCTTAGAGCTTGAAACCTGCTGTTCAACAGTAGGAACAAACTTGATAGCACCGTTACCAGCGCCATATACAGTAGCAGCGTTTGTGAATGTACCAGCGATAGAAGTGTTTCCACCGTTAGTGACATCCCAAAGAGTGATACCAGTAGTAGCGTTAGTACCAACAGTTGTCGCAGCATCTTTGACTACGTCAAAGGTGAACTCGTTCCAACCGATTGGACCACCCATAGCATCAACCTTGAATTTCAAGAGAGGCTTAGAGCTGACATTCGAAAGAATGTTGTTAGCAAGAGCCTGCTGTGTGATGACTGGGATAGAAGCGAATGCGTAGAGACCATTACCTGCTGGATCTGACTCAGTACCTGCAGCAGAAACACCTGTTGATGTTGATGTAGCAGTGAATGAAGTCATTGTTGTTGTAAGAGCTGAACCTGAAGTACCAGCACCTACGCCAACTGAACCGAGCTGAAGCTTAACAGAAAGAACTTTGTTCATGTTAGCTGGAACGTTCCAGTTAAGACCTGAGAAAGTAACTGTTGTTGCTGAAGGCTGTGTAGCAAGAAGAGTTGCACCATCGTAGAGCATAACGTTCGAAGCGACTGTTGTAGCGTTTGAGCCAAGTGTCAAAGTAACATCAGTGACATTGTAGCCAGAAGTTACAGCAGCGAATTTGAATGCTGCAGTTTCAACTGTCTGATTGTCGTAGACGATACCTGCAACTGGAGTTGAGCTATCAACTGTTGCTGTGATCGAAGCTGCACCGTAGATGATTGTCTGACCCTGAGTATCTGCAGAAGTTGCAGTTACTGAAGCGCCACCAACCAAAGAAGTACCTGTAACTGTGAGGTCAGTGCGGAACGAGTCGGCAACAGTAACTGTTGATCCGAGGTTAGCATAGAGCTCGATAGATACGTTTGTATTCTTTACGAGTGTGTAGTTGATCGAGAAGTTGTTGTCCTGACCATCTGAGCTAAGAGTAGCTATAGGTGAAGTCTGAGCAACTGTTGAACCGTTAGCATCCTTCACGACAACGTACATGTTTGTGATGTCGCTTTCTGTGAAAGTAGCGTTAGTAACTTCATCGATGTCGAATGACAATGTTGTCAAGAGAACATCTTCAACTGAGCTTCCAGCAAGATTGTATGCACCAATTTTGAAGTTAGTTGCAGGCAATGTTGTGTTCTGAGAAGCAGCGTAAGTGTTGTTTCTTGAGAGCGTAAGAGCAGCCGACTTAACTGTGATTGTGTTAGCAGACACAGCTGAAGAAGGAACGCTCAATGAACCGAGTGAATCGATCTTCATAGCGTTTGAGCTACCAGCTGCGATCTTCGCAGTGATAGTGTCGTTAGCTACGAGGTCGTTTGTACCTTCATTGTCGTACGCATCAGCACGAACTTCAACCATGACTGATGTACCAGGCATAATTGTGTAGTTTGTAGTGAACTGAGTGTAAGCAGGTGACTGGCTATCCTCGTTGAGGGTAGTAGATGAACCGTACTGTACACCGTTGATCAAGAGACGACCGTTGCGGAGTGATCCAACTGAACCGTTAGATGCAGTGAATGTTACGCGAAGGTTTTCAACTTTGATAGCTTCACCGTATGCAGTCATTTTGAATGTACCGAAGTTTACGTCGTTACCGTTCAAAGTTGCGTTAGATGAAGGTGATGTAACATCCTTCTCGATTGTAAGCGTACCTCCAGTTGTACCAGAGATAGTGCTTGCAGTTGTACCAGTCCATGGAAGGGCTGTACCTGATGCTGAACCGTTCAACATAGCAGGAGTGATGTTTACACCGAAGCTTGAGTCAACAAGGTCAATGTCAGCAGCCTGGCGAAGAGCGAGCTGTACTGTGCGTGAAGCACCAGATACAACATCAGCGTCAACGCGGACAACACGTGAACCAGCAACGAGTGATACAGGCATTGAAGCGAGATCAAATGTTACGTAGCCCATTGCGTCCATTCCGAGAGCTGATCCAACCTGTACGCCATTGACGTAGAGCTTGAAGTTCTGGAATGAGCTAGCTGGAGCTGAACCAACGTTACGAAGAGCAATGCGCTTCATCCAAACATCTCGCTGTGAGACGTTGAAAGTAGCCTGCCAAAGAGTAACGCCTGTACCAGGGTTAATAGTTGCACCTGATGGTGTAACTGTTCCGCTCAATGTAACAGCAGCAAGTGCAGCTGAAGCGATTGTGTGGATGTTGCCTGAAACAGTTGATGAGATTGTGCCTGAAGGAGTTGAGAATGAAACGAGCTTCACTCCAACTGTCTGTCCAGATGTTCCGTAAGCAATGTCAGATTTAACTGAGATTGTCTTTGAACCATTGACAGTGAAAATACCTGCAGGAACGTTGAATGTGATCATACCGTTGTTTGATACTGAAGAAGCATCCACCAAGCGAGTAGCCCCATCGAAGAGGTAAACGTTTGAAGGAGTTGAATCAGCAGAAACACCGATGCGCTGGAGAGTAACGTTAGTTACTGTACCAGTACCTGTGAATGCGATGTGTGCGAGGTCAGCTGTTGCCTGTCCTGCTACGAGTGTGCTCGAAGCTGGGTTTGTTGTTGACAACATAGCGCTAACTGGACCTGTCTGAGATGGTGGAGGAACGACGACACCGCCTGTTCCGCAACCGACAGCGTTCATCTTAGCTCGGCTCATAGGACCAAAGACGCCGTCTACTGAAAGACCGCCTACTTTAGCCTGCCAAACCATAACTACAGTCTTAGTCTTGCCGCCGAAATATGATGTTTCGTAACCAGCAGAACCTGCGCCTGTAGTGATGCTCGTGTCTGCGCACATGTTAAGAGCCTTTTGGAGCTCCATAACCTGAACACCACGTGAACCAACCTTAAGAGTTGGAGCTGTGAATGTGTATGCGTTTGCTACGCCAGCGCCTGTGAAAGCGAAAGCGAAAGCCACCAAACCCAAGACTGCCTTCGCAGAGTTAGATTTTAGAAAATTAGCCATAATATATTTATTAATTGATGCACGTTATATGAATTTCGACGTGCCCTGAAACCAAAGTTTCAATAAGAGCAAGATTCACAGTATGCATTTATTTTGTGTTCCGAAGAACACGCGAATAGTTTTGAATGAGAACTATTCAAACTCGAAACCAATTGTGCTTGTACATATTAATAGTACGCACGCAATTGATATCTGCCTTGTCGACAGGGCCGATAAGGACCGATCAAAAAACTAAACAAAAAGATTGACAACTTTTCGGTATCAAAATTCGTCAACCTATGTACTTGTCAATGATCGAACCGTTGCTAACGCAAAGACATAAATAATGTCGGAATCCTATCTCCGACTAATGTCTATACGTTAAATTGCATATTAACATAATTCGGCTTTCGCCGCTACTAATATGCTCCGGTAATTATAAAGCCAAGGCCACTGTTGACAATATTGCCACCTGTGGATTTAGCTATAAACTATCGGGATTTTTGCCACACTGAGCCAATAGGAATAACTCAATCGATAGACCTAGTGCAGGCATAGGAGATGACGACGTTCCACTGAGGCTATGACAATAAAAACAATACAAAACAGATTATAATTTTGTCAAAAATAATCTAGTTATTGTTCTTGAGGCGGTAGATGCTCCAGCGTCGCTCGCCCACTCTTTCAATTTGTCCTTCATCTATGAGCGATTGTAGGTCACGCTGAATTGTCTTAAAGGACACATCGGGGAAGTCAGTTTTGATATCAGTAATAGTGCTTGAGTCTTTACCTTTGAGGGAATCAATAATTTTAGACTTTCTGTCATCAACTGGCTTGTCATTGAAAAATGTATTGCTGCCGAAAGTCGGGGCAAGAGGTTTATTAAGGACATTTATAATCATTGGCTTTTGGACAACTGGAGAATGTCTTTTAGGCTCTGTCTTAATGTCCTTTATATGTCCTTTAGATTCTCTTGGGGAATCTTTGGCGGTTACAGTCGCGGAACTATCTGGTGTCTTTGATGTAAACTCGCGGCCTTCACGGAGGACACTTTCTATGTCGATTAAGCCTTCGCGTCGCGAATCATAGCTGCCCCCAAGCGCCATGAGTTCAAGGCGAAGGATGCGGAAGTTCATTTCGGAAATGAGAAACATTGTCACGCCAACTTCAAGGTATGAAATTACTTTCTTAATTGCCCTGTTGATTTCATTTGTCTGGCGGTCATAGCTTTCGCCCTTAACGCCAGCGATATCGTTTGCCAGAGACAAGATAGAAAGACCAGTCTTTCGGATTTCTTTTTGGAGTGGCTCGCCTTCTGGCAAAACATTAGAGACAATGTAAAGTGCCGCAACAATGTTGCCGGCGCGCTTTGCAGACTGAGCCAATGACTTGTCCATTGTCTCGAGTGAGTTTCGAATATGTCCTTGAGCTGAATTATCTTTAGAGGTATCCATATGTCCTTTATTATAGTCATCAAAGACTTCTAAGCAAGCCGACAACAAGCAAATCAAAAATACCTTTTATTGACAGGCTTTTAAAACTGCTGATGCAGACAATGTGTTACAATTACTGCATTATTTTATATGCCAAAGAAGATTGAAGAAAAAGCGAAAAAGCAAAGTGTCGCTGCCAAGAAAAAAGCTGCTGAGATTTCTGAAAAAGGATTGAAGCACGAAACGAAGCAGACCATCTATGCCATCTTGGCATTTTTCCTTGCACTCTTCTTTATTGTTGCAGCATTCGGCGGCGCAGGCATCGCAGGCGCAGGAGTGTACGGTGCGCTCTTCAAGATGTTTGGCGTCGGATACATTTTCTTGCCAGTCTCAGCAATCTTGCTCGGCGTCTCATTGGTTGGCGAATATCGAACAGATGTTTCATCGCAGCACCTCATCGCAACATTGCTCTTCCTTATTTCATCACTCTCTATAATAGACATTGCATCGGCCGCTCATGCTGGCGGCCTTGTCGGCAAAACAATTGCTTCACCATTTATATATCTCTTCGATCTCAACCTTTCGATTTTGCTTTTCGGAGCACTCACTATTATTTCTCTATTGATGCTTTTCGATACAAAGCCAGCGCTCATTCCTTTTTTCAAAAGACTGTGGAGAATACTGTCCGGCAAAAAAGAGCCAGTCATTTTGGAGAATGGCGTACCTGTAGCTGCAACCACAGCAAGTGATGCAGACAAAAAACTCGATGAAATTGCAGCTAAAGAAGTTGCTCGAGTTCAAGAAGGCCGAACTGACGACGCTCCAAAAACAGAACCAAAGAAAAAAGAAGACGAAATGTCTGCATTCCAGATTGCCAGCATTCGCCGATCAAGTGCGTACACACCGCCGCCACTTTCGCTTCTTGAAGGCGACCGCGGCAAGGCAAATGTCGGAGACATCAAGGGCAATGCAAACATCATCAAAAGGACACTTGCAAACTTTGGCATTCAAGTTGAAATGGATGAAATCACTGTCGGTCCATCCGTTACTCGCTACGCACTCAAGCCAGCAGAAGGCGTGAAGCTCGCCAAAATTGTCGGCCTCCAAAATGACCTCGCTCTTGCGCTTGCCGCTCACCCAATTCGTATCGAAGCGCCAATTCCGGGCAAGTCGCTCGTCGGCGTTGAAATTCCAAACAAAACAAAATCAACAGTCGGCCTTGCTTCCCTTTTGCAGGATGCTGATTACAAGAATTCTGACAAGCCTCTATATATGGGTGTTGGCCGCGGACTTTCTGGTAAGCCAACATACATTAACCTCGCCAAGATGCCGCACATGCTCATCGCTGGAACAACTGGTTCAGGTAAATCTGTAACAATTCATACGCTTGTCACTTCTCTTCTCTATAGACTCGGGCCGGAAGATCTTCGATTTATCATGATCGATCCGAAGCGCGTCGAGCTTACTCTCTACAACAAAATCCCTCACTTGCTCACGCCAGTTATTACAGATGCCAAGAAGGCGATCCTCTCGCTCAAGTGGGCGGCAAAGGAAATGGAACGACGCTACAACATTCTCGAAACAGAATCTGTGCGCGACATTGATTCGTATCACAAGCTCATCGGCAACCGAAAACTTAAAGAAGGCGAAGAAGTTGATCAGATGCCGTACATCGTCATCATTTTGGATGAATTGGCGGACATCATGACTGCATTCCCGCGCGAGCTTGAAGCTGGTATCGTTCGACTCGCTCAAATGTCTCGTGCTGTCGGTATTCACCTCATTCTCTCTACTCAGCGCCCAGAAGTTAATGTCATCACTGGTCTCATCAAAGCGAACGTCCCTGCTCGAATTGCTTTGAAAGTTTCTTCGCAAATTGACTCGAGAACTATTCTCGATACAGGTGGCGCAGAAAAACTGCTCGGCGCCGGCGACATGCTCTTCCTTTCAGGCGAATCTTCTCAGCCAAGCCGTATTCAATCTGCCTTTATTACTGAAGATGAAGTGAAGCGCGTCGTTGCATGGCTTGCGAAGACATATGAAAATGAAGTTGTGGGTGACATTGCGCTCACTGGTACGCCAAGCGTCGATAAGTCTATATTTGAAGCAACACTTGATTCAGACGACAATAGCGATGACGATGAAATGTATGAAGCGGCAAAGCAGGCTGTTATTGAAGCAGGCAAAGCTTCGACCTCTTACCTCCAGCGCAAGCTCAAACTTGGATACGCTCGCGCAGCGCGACTTATGGACATTCTTGAGGAACGAGGTGTTGTTGGACCAGCGGATGGCGCAAAGCCGCGCGAAGTCCTCGAGCGCGGCGTCGATGATACAAGCGACATACACACCTAACAAGCGAAAACACTCATGATTCCAATGGTAGACCCAAAACAATTTACAAAACTCTTCCTTGTTGGGCTGCTTTTCCTTGGTATTGTCGGTTATGCATACTATCGCAGCAAGGAGGCAATTTTTGGCATAACTATTGCCTCTTCAATCGAAGATGGAGCGATTCTTGATTCAAAACTGCTCACGCTGACTGGAAATGCGCCGCATACTTCCCGCTTCACGGTTAATGGACGAGAAATCCTTTTGGACAAAAATGGCGACTTCATCGATACATTGCTCCTCCAAGAGGGCTATACTATACTTGATATGGAAGCGAGCGATCGATTCGGCAGAACGAAGAGCAAAGTTATTCGGCTCTACACAAAACCGGACGCCGCGCCGTTGGATGTGCCGTTGGATATACCAACAGACATGCCAATAGACGAGCCGTTGGACGCGCCAAGCGTTTAAGTTTTCTTATCTGTAACTTTATTATTTTTTTATAGAAAATTAATGCGTGCCGTATATACTACGAGCATGCATTTATTATCAGTTATTATTCAATAAGCAATTATTGCTTCACACA
>JAGOSA010000011.1 GCA_018062505.1 Minisyncoccota bacterium
TACTCGTCGATGTGAATGTATTTGAATTTATTTTGATACTGCTCGAGAATGTCTGGACGCTTGTCGAAAAGCACGAGCGGCAAAAGGAGCAAGTCGTCGAAGTCGACGCTGTTCTGTTTTTTTAAATCAACTTGATAGAATCCCCAAACTTGCGCTGCAAGCTTTTCCATCGGCGTTCGCGCAGAACTTGTATACTCTTCAATCGTTCGGCATTCATTTTTGGCGCGAGACATTTTTTCTCTGATGCCGCGCGGGTCGTGATCTTTCGGATCATAGCCGAGATCTTTGAGAATATTTTTGATAATAGAAAGGCCATCGTCCGGATCGATAATGCTCAAGTGTTTTGAGAAGCCAAGAGCTTCAGAGTGCGAGCGAAGTATTGTGGCGCCAAGCGAATGAAATGTCGCAAGCACTGGCATATCGCCATAGGAAAGCGGCGAACTGCTTCTCTCTTCGAGTGCAGTACGAACGCGCTCTCTCATTTCTCTTGCAGCTTTGTTGGTAAAAGTAACTGCGAGAATGTTGGACGGACTTGTGCCATGCTCGACGATATTGAGGATGCGGTGGACAATTGTTTTTGTTTTTCCGGCTCCTGCTCCGGCAATAATCAAAAGCGGCCCATCAATAGTGCCGGCTGCTTCCTTTTGCTTGTCATTGAGTCCTTCGAGAATATCTTTCATGCCAGAACACTATAGCAAATAAAAGAAAAAAGCCGGAAATTTCCGGCTTTTTTCTGTGGTCTTATTTATTTGTAGACGTCGTCTGTGATTATGTTTTTTGGTTTGTTGCTTATGATTTTTACTTTATTTATATTTCCATTTGAGACAACACTTGAGTTATCAGCCTGATTGCCGCCATTGACGACAATTCCTCCATTTTGCATATGCGTTGCTGAAAGGTCGTTCGTGTATTGTCTGATATTTGTGCCGTTATTCTTCATTCTCTGAAGGGCTTCCTTGAGGTAGAGGCTAGTTGGTTCATTCGGCTTTGGAGCAAGTCCCGAGTCAGCTCTAATCTTTTTGACCATGTTGAGGTAATGCGTTGTTATTTGGTCATTTGGATTAATTGGCTTGGCATTGAGGTCATCAACAGCACGACTCTTGAGCAATACTTCGATTTGCTTATTGTCGTCGCCGAACGTGTCATCGAAGAGCTTTTCGTATCTGCGATTTACAACGCCATCGAATGCATTGTTTTGATTGAAGCTGTGAGTATCGAGCTGAACGAATTGCCCGTTGATTTTCACTTCTTTGTAGTATGTTCCATCAGGAGACTTTGGAAGATCGAAGCGCGCATTTCTATCGATCTGGAACATTTGCTCGCCCGCTGGCTGAGATCCGTAACCGCCCTGTGCTTCTTGCGCTGCTTGATTTGTCGCATTATAGGCTTCTTGTTGTGCAGCTTGCTCTGCGGCAACTCTCTCTGCAATATCTTGTTGTGTTTCTCCAAACGATCCGCTCATACCGCCAGTTCTGCCGCTTCTATCCATTGCATAATCTGGGTTTGAAGTCTGGTAGTATCCGCCTGTACTTGTCGATTGGTATGTTTCGCCTGTTAGGCTCTTTCCGTACTGAGGAAGAATTGCTTCTTTTGCAGATGCCGCATTTTTTGCTGCCATTGCTGCTTCGTACTGAGCGCCCTTGTCTGCAAAAATACTTTCGTCTGGCTTATCGAGGTGCGGATAGTTGATTTGATTTGCCTCGTTCGCTCCTGCAACCCTAACTGTCTTGCCATTGTAGTCGAACATTTTTTCGTCGTACTTGTAGCTTCCAGTTCCATCTGCGTGCTCAATGATGTGGTATGTATCTTTACCGACTGCGTGGTAGTTGAGGTTTCCAGCGCTGTCGACTTCAAGTGTTGAGCCTTTGAGAACCATTGCACTTTCATCGACTTCCCCTGGTTTGTAGAATCCAAATTTGATTGCGAGTTTTGTCGGATCATTATCGAGAATTTCTTTGACAGATGACGGAATTTTTTCTGGAGAAACATCTGCGTAGTCAGCTGCTAGTTTTTCTTTGAGCTGGCGAATGGTTTCGATAGAGCCCTTTGCAGAAAATTCGATTTTCTCTGGCTTGATGACATAGTCCCCGCTATTTGCGCCAGCTTCTTTTGCTGCATCTCTTGCGGCTTCAGTTGCTTCTGCGCGTCCGCCAATATCATCAGTTAGTCCTGAATCATCGATGCCATGCTTGCCCATGCCTGGAACATTTGTTGTGCGTCCTCCGCCATAGTTTTCGGCAGGAGTTTTTGGAGAAATTGTTGATCGAGGAACATCTGTTTGGCGATTGTATCGCGGTGCATCGTAGTCGCCTGCATCTTGTGTTGGATCTGGCTCATGACCGAATCCTCTTGCTACGCCTTCGCTAATGTCGCCGTGCTCATATCTGTGGACTGTTGATCGTGGTACTTCTCCTCTCTTGAATCGTTCTGCGTCGTAATCTTCATAGTCCCCTGTTGCTTTTACAGGTGAACCTGCAAGCGGATGATTCATATCTTGTACGGCTGACGGATCTCGCGGAATGTAATCGCCGGGCTTAACTGTTTGGTCAGCCATGTCTCTTGGAAATGGTGCGCCAAATTTTGGCGGCATTTTCCCATCGACATAGTCGCCTGTGTAGCCTTCAGCAAATGGCGGCTTTGCCATATCTTCAGTGCGATCAGAAATGTAGTCAGTTGAGCTGCCAGCAAAATTTCGATCGAGCGGAGAAGCTGGGTCCATTGAATGTATGTCGCCCATAAAATTTCCTCTGCTGACTGTTGTGCTGTCGATGCCTGATTGAGAAATGAATGCATCTTGATGTGCTTCAGATGGCATGACACCGCTGTTTTCGAGCGAAGCTTGTGTTCCCGCGACTGGATTTCCTCCGAATACTGCGTCCCATGCTTGTGTTACTGCATAACCCACGCCGCCAAATGCCATGCCGAGCACAGCATTTTTTGTAGCGAATTTAGCTAGGTATGCATTTCGAGCTGATTGCTCTTCAGCATTAGCTTTGCCATAGAGTACTTCCATTCTCTCGCGTACAGCATCTTTATATTCTTCGACGATAGCAGGCTCAGTTCCAGCTGAAACAGTTGTTGCCTTTTTGATTGCTTCCATGAAAGCCACTTGGTTTTTGAGGCGCACCTCTTTATTTCCAAATGAAATTTTTCCTTGCTTTGCTCTCGCCATAACGTGGTCGACTCGATTCTGAAGTCTTGTTCGGTACACTTTTGCTTTTTCAGAATCTTGTTCTTCGCCAAGTTGCTTTGCGAGCAAATTTATTTTTTCAACAACTGATCCAACGCCGCCTTCTTCTTTAGTCATGATGCTTGTCATTTCTGGAGCATCCATGGCGATGTCGAACATTCCTTTTTTATGTTCTTTGCTGAGCTTGTTTACTCCGCCGCGTCTCATCGCTGCTTCATTTTCTCGGAGGTTTTTGTCTCCAGTGAAAAAACCGCGCAATCCGCCAACAACAAGTCCGGCGCCCATAGCGATTGAATATCCTGCTGCGTCTGTCAGTCTCCCTGCAGCTCGGAGTGCACCGCCGCCAATTGCGTAGTAAAGCTTGTTATCTCTCGTAATAATATCTTTGCCGGCATTCGCTGTAGCGTTTATTGCTTGGTTTCCTGTGAACAGACTGCCAAGTCCTTTTCGAAGACTATCTTTTTGGAGATTGTTGAGGACTTTCTCGTTGTCTGGATGAGCATTCATCAAGCGATTAAGATTGATGCTATTGTCGACATCAGAAAATCTATTTTCGATTTCAGCAGCAGTTGCAGCTTCCCCTTTGTTTTTATAGTAAAGATCAATGCAGTACTGTTTCTCTTGTTCAAAATCTCGCTTTATTTTTTCGGCAGCACGGCGTTGAGTAAAAGTAGCTGCAGGACCTTCCCATTCTTGCGGAATATTATGGAGCGCTGTTGCTGCTTGGTTAAAAAGACTCTGAGCGCGCAACGTTTCTGGATTGTCTCCGATAAGATCAGCAAACTTTGATCCATACTGAACTTCAACTTCATTTTTTGCATTTTCGATAATTGGCACGTCCATCATCTGAACGCGAGAAACGAGCGCATCGATTGAGTCTTTGTGCTTTTCGTATCCGCCTTCGCGAAGTTCATCAAAAGCCTTAGCTTTGAGTGCGGCCATTTTAGAATTTTTGAAAATACCAGCACGTGCACGCCCTGCCCAACCTTTCTTTGCTAAGTCTTCTTGAAAAAGACCTGGCGCAACTTCGTCGACTTTTTCAAGAGTAGAAGAAGTCAGAGAGTTGATAATAAAATGCTTTTGGCCAATTGTGAGTTTGCTGTAGTTAGGATCATTTTCAAGAGCAGCTAGATCTTTTGTAGTAAATTCAAATCGATTAGACAGTGCGTCATGTAAAGCGTCTTGTCGTTTTTTTGCTTCGCCGTCGAGTTCGATATGGTCCTTTGGCTTTATTTCGCCTGTTCGGAGATTTTTGACTTTGTAGTTAGTGCTCTGCTTGAGTTCGTCTTTTGCAATAACTTCGTACATTTCGCCGTCTATATTGAGAGTTTCGCCCACGAGCTTAACTGGTGGCATGACGATTCTATTTGGTTCAGTATCTGGGCCACCTGTTATGCTAGCCATGACAATAGGCCCAGCCTCTTCCTTGCTGCCCAGCTTCTCCGAAATCTCAGCCTTAAGAGTTTCGGCCTTTTCGGAGCTCTTGGCTTTTGACGCTACCTTCTCCGCTAATACTTCAGTTTCAGGCTCCTCTTTTTCTTCCGGCTTCGGCACATGATTGTCGTACGATTCCTGTGCTATTTTCTCCGCGAGCATTTCGTGCTCCTGTTTTAGGTTTTCCATTGCCATATGGAATCATTGTAACAGTCATAATCCCTTTACCGCACAATAATATGTTAATACTTCGCCAATTTTGCCGTCTTTGTCAAAAAAATTACACCACATATACCCCATTGACTCCAGTTTTTTGGCGGGTTACCATATCTTTACCTCAGTATCGACGTTGATTACGGTTGCATAAAAGCCTTATAAAATAACGCTTTTTTCAGATTCTCCCGAAAAACCCTTGTATTCCAAGCCTTGTATGCATTGAGCACCATCTGGTCGGACTCTCTGCGTTCCTACATAGGCAGCAAGCCCTTGGAATAAAATAATTAGGCTTATTTTACCCTCTAAACAAATAATGAACGGTTCTCCAAAAAAGCCTTCATTTATAAGACATTTTAGGAAATCGGCAGGTATAATCCCCCTCGCGCTTATTCTCCTAGCTTCAACCTTCGGCGCCGGCCATGCAGATGCAGGAGCGTTTTCGATCTTCTCGACGGCTTCTGGCAAGACACAAAGCGAAAATGCACCGACTATTCAGAAGATGAGAATCCTCGAAGTCGTCTTTTCGCCTACATTAGACGGCAAAGGCGGACAAGATGTCATTACTGACGAATCTGCCCTTATTTCAAATGATACTGCTATGGCGGATGCTTTGGCTGCGGCAAATGCCGATGGTTCTGCTGCTGCCGAGGAAGACGTAGCTGTCGACCACGAAGGCGAAGCGACTATTAAGACGTACGTCGTCAAAAGCGGCGACACTATTTCAAGCATCGCTGAGAAAAACGGCGTTTCGATCAATACTATAGTATGGGCAAATAACCTCGACCGAAAGGCTACCCTCAAAATCGGAGAAGAACTCACTATTTTGCCTGTTTCAGGTATTCAGTACACTGTCCGCCGCGGAGATACTATAGATAGTATCGCCAAGCGCTATGGAGCAGAGACAAATGATATCCAAGATTTCAATGATATTACGAATGCTGGCCTTATTGCAGGAGTAAAGATAATTGTTCCAGGTGCTGAGCTTTCGCCGGTTGCTATCGCGACTGCTGTTGCCAAAGCTCCGGCAAAAACTACCGTTACGCCAAGTGTTGCTCCGAAAGTTACTGTAACTCCAAAGGCTGCGCCAACACCAGCTCCGCTCGCAGTTCCAGTCCCAGCTGAAAGCCTCGGCGAATTGGTTCACGGTACGCTCATCCGTCCAACCGTTAATAATGGCAGCAGCGCAGGATTTATCCGTCCGATCGCAGAAGGCCTCGGTCGTAAGTCGCAAGACATTCACGATCGCTACGCTGTCGACCTTGCTGTTGCAATCGGTACGCCAATCATGGCAGCACAGACTGGTACAGTTATTCTCGTTAAGTCTGGTGGATACAATGGCGGCTACGGAAGCTATGTTGTCATCGAACATGCTGGTGGCATTCAGACTTTGTACGCCCACATGTCTAAGACAATTGCTAAAGTCGGCGATGTTGTCTCACAGGGTGAAACAATCGGTCTCGTCGGTTCAACAGGACGATCTACTGGTCCTCACGTTCACTACGAAGTTCGCGGCGCTCCAAACAATTGCTTTAAAGCTTGCGAATAATAATTTTCCAATCAATAAAAAACTCCCATTCAAGTGGGAGTTTTTTTATTTTATAAGTAAATCAATTAAATAGTTTCGGACGGTACTGGAGCGCCTCAAGAATGTGGCGCTCTTTTATTTCTTCATGCATTTCGAGGTCGGCAATTGTTCTGCTGATGCGGATGACTCTGTGGTATGCGCGAACTGAAAGACCAAGTTTCTCGGCACTCATATTGAGGAGCATTCGAACAGGTTCGCTGAGCGGTGCAGCAATGAGCAATTCTTTGGCAGAAAGTTCGGCGTTTATTTCTTTGCGTAGGCCGAGCGATTGCAAACGAAACTTTTGTCGCTCTCGCGCAGTTTTGATTTCTTCGCGGATGTATTCCGACGACATCAGATTATTACTGTTTAGATTTTCTCCGTTGCTAATGCTGTGATTTTGTATTTCAGTGTTCTCTGTGCCAACCATTTTTTCAAATGGTACGTGTTCGACAGGAATTGTAATGTCGATGCGATCGAGTATTGGTCCAGAAATTTTTTTTCGGTATCGGGCAATATCATGTGGCGCGCACGTGCAGTGACGAATAGTTGATCCTGCATAGCCGCAAGGACATGGATTCATGGCAGCCATAAAAATGAAATCAGATGGAAATGTTTCTGCGCCTTTTGATCGTGAAATCGTGACAACATGATCCTCAAGTGGCTCGCGAAGTGTTTCGATAACTCGCCTGTCGAATTCAGGAAATTCATCCAGAAACAAAACGCCTTTATGGGCAAGTGTTACTTCTCCCGGCCGCGGGAAAGATCCGCCGCCAATCATCGCGCCAAAAGAAGATGTGTGATGCGGCGAACGAATCGGCGGATGAGTAATGAGATGCTGCCTCAGTCTTCCTGCAGCAGAATGAATTCCGGTTACAGCAAGTGAATCCTCTCGTGAGAGCGGTGGCAGTATTCCAGCAAATGCTTTGGCGAGCATTGTCTTGCCAGTTCCGGGCGGGCCGTACATGAGAGTGTTGTGCCCGCCAGCTGCAGCAACAACGAGCGCTCGCTTGGCATTTTCTTGGCCTTTGATATCAGCAAAATCTATACTCTCTTTCTCATCTATATATAGTATGTCTTCCCTTTCGTATTCTGGGATGCTTCCGGACTTAATAGCTTCCGCGACTTCGCGGATATTCCTCGCGCCAAAGACATGAATGTTTTCAACGAGTGCGGCTTCCGCTGCATTTTCAAGCGGCACTATTATATAGCTAAATCCAGAAAGCTTCGCTTCCATTGCAATCGGCAAGATGCCGCGCACTGGCCGAAGCGTTCCGTCGAGCGACAGTTCTCCAACAAAAACGATGTCGTCGATAATGCTGTCTGTTTTTGTCCGTGCCTCTCCACTTGAAAGTAGAAGCGCTATCGCCATAGCAAGGTCGAAGAACGATCCTTCTTTCTTGAGATCAGATGGCGAGAGCGAAAGAATTATTTTTTGATTTTGCGATTTAATGTTTTCATATCCGGAATTCTTGAGCGCTGCCGAAACGCGCTCGCGTGATTCTTCAACTGCTTTGCCAGCGAGTCCGACAATAGAAAAAGAATGCAGCCCGCGAGTGCGATCAACTTCAACTCTCACTATGTTGCCCCGTAGTCCGGTAACTTGTGCTCCGCATACTTTTGCAAATGGCATGCAGAAATTGTACGCGATCGACATGAAGCGCTGATTAATTTTAAATAAAAGAAAATTAAAAAAATCACACAATATATTTCGCAAATAAAAACCCGCGTGATGCGGGAATTTATTTTTTAATTAATTCTTGAAAAACTTTTTATTGAGTATTCATGTGAGCCTTGCAAGTCTTGGCTGCAGGATTTGCTGCCATACGATCGGCTTCAACTGGAGCACCGCAAACTTCGCAGATGCCGAAGCCTTTTGTGTCCATTTTCTCAAGTGCTGAAACAATTTCGTTGTAGCGAGTCTTGAGCGTGAGCAACATATCGCTTCTTTCTTCGTATGATTCAAATTTGTCTGCCAAATCGTTTTCGTCTGAAGTTGGCAATTGCTTCTCAGGTACGGCTTCCCATGTGCCAGTTTTAGCATCCACGATCATGCCGATTTCTTTAAGCTCTTCAATCAAAAGCGCCTTCTCTTCCTCTAGTTTTGTCCTGAGTGCGTCGTTTTTCATATGCACTACTATAGCATATGGTTATTATTTGCGAAATTGGCTAGCGAACACTTTGGAGGCGGCGAAGAACTTCTCTAAAAGCTTCGACGGAGTCGGCGATGATGAGGCTTTTGTCATCGACAAAGCCATAGATGAAGCCGACGCTATTGTCGTCTCGCAAAAGGACACGTGTGTCTTTGTTGTCGACAAGGAGGTCGGTGAATTTATTGGTGAAAGTGTCTTCATTGCCAGGTAAATTGAAGGGCAAGTAGAAGTCGCTAAAAAGCTTTCTCTCCCAACCGTACATACTTGCAAATGCGATTTGGAAATCATTTGTGCGCAGTATGAGGAATGGATGACGGGTGGCGTCTTTCGTGTACATGCCGAGCATAAAGTTTTTGTCGAGCGTAGCGAGGAGTTCGCTCGGGATTTCAGATCTAATTCCCGTCAAAAACGTCTCAGTGCCGATGACTTGCTTTACTCCGCTAGTGGCATCCGTAAAGTAAATGTTGATGATTTTGCCTTCAGGGTTTGCAATGTTGTTGACTGCAGTTCGAGTGAGATCGATAATCTTGCCTTCGCTCGCGCCGCCAACTTCGATGCTTGTTGTATTTTCAGCAGCAATGATAGAAGGAATTTGCGCCTGCTGTGGGATGATTTCCGGTTGGCGAGTATTTTTAATGAAGAAGACTGCAGCAATGCCAAATAGAGTAATTAATATAATCGCAATACTAAGCCCAATGTAGAGCTTGTTTTTTGGCGACTTCGCAGAGAATTGCAATTCGTCTTCATGGCGGCGCTTTTCTTCAGCCATTGCGGCTTTGATGACGGACATTTCGTCTTTGCGTACAGCATGGGCAAGGTCTGTCGAATAGGTGCGGATCGGTGAAGACTGTTCGCTGACATGAGGTTTTTTCGGCGGTATTCTTGAAGAAGAAAGCTTCGGGAGCGACTCATTTTTGTCTATTGGTTTTTCTTTCGGGACATCGTTCGGTTCCATGTCAATTAGTATACATTATTTGCCTTAAGATATTTTTAAAATAAGCTGAATTTCTCCTGAAGCTCTTTTGGTATATAGAAATTCGCCGCCAGTCGCTTTCGCAGCACCCTTGCCTTCTTTTCATTGTGCTCAACCGAAAGCTTGATGATTCCAGAGTCTTTGAAGAGCTTGTTGAGTTCTATTTCAAGCGTTTTTTCGTCAGTTACTTTTTCATAGAGCGCATCTGTGGCATACGCAAGCTTAGCTGAGACTTTCGTCATAATAATGTATGGTCCCATAATCGTAACATGATCTCGCCTGCCGAATGGACCTTTGTCACCAAGGTGAACTTGGTGGTACTCAGTCTGCTCTATTTCTTTCATTCGCTTGTCCATGACGGTCTTACCTTCGATGGTTGTAAAGAGGTACGTTTTATTTTCATCAAAGGTCTTATAGTATTCAAGCTCGCTTTGGCGGCGGCCTTCAGCATAGAACCAAAAAGCGTGCGGCACAAAGTCAAAGTTCGGGAAAGTGCCTGTTTCCTTCTGAATGTCACTAAGTGTGTGTTTCCAAAAGGCATCAAGATGAGTTAGTTTTGTGAAGCGATAAGCTACCTCTTCGCCCGCAGAAAGACTAAATACTTGGCGCTTCATAAAAAGTTCGCCAGTTTTTTCTCGCCAAACATTGTTAATTGAGTAGATTTTCTTCTGCTTAACAACAATATCTTCGGCAATGAGCTCGCGAAGGGTTTTGTATATGCCTTGAATCGTTACTTTCGTATTTTCGCCTTCCAGATAGGTCTCAATATCAGCAACCGAAGCCTCATTTACCAAAAGAGCTTCTACTATATGGTCATAAAGGGTTTTCTTGGTCCCGAGAAGCATATTCAGACTATATCATTTTTAAACTATTAGTTTAAGTATATGTCATTTTAAGCAATATAATGGAAGTACTGTCAATAATCCCCTATACTTAGGCCAGATATAAACGTTCTAAACTCTTAAAACTAAATATATGATAATAGTTATCGAAGGTCAGCAATTCACATTTGAGGATAATGCTGAGGTAAAGGTTGAATCAAGTGGTTACGACCTATACATACAAGAAATTGGTTTTGACTCATCCACCGAGGATAAAAAATTTCACTTTACAAGCAAAAGAGTCGAGCTACCAACAGAAATTAGCTATATGGTAGCTAGAACTTACTTATTGCCATGCACTAAAATATATGAGGATGCAAACGGCAAGAAAAGAATGTACACCTATTTTGATTAGTTACTAGAGTCGGGCGAACTCACTTTCGCCCACATTTTAGAGCTCATGAATTCGTTCGTGGTCTCTAAATGAACTGTTCATTAATATATAAATCTAAACTATAACTATGAAAAAAAATTCAAACTTAGCAACACAGTACAACGGTAAAGCAAATGACTTTATTTCAAAAACTGGACCAATGAATGCCAAATCTGCTAAAGACCTTTTTCGTGTTATGGACAAGTATCTTGATCCGAAGAAAAAGAATCTTCTTGAGTTGGGCTGTGGCGGAGGCGAAGAGCTTCTTCAGTTCAGCAGATTGGGATTTCACTGTACTGGTGTTGATGCATCTATCGAAATGTGCGAAGCAGCGAAGAGATTGTCTAAAGACATCAGAATCTTCAAAAGAGATTTTACAAAACCTTTGCGACTAGAAGCAAAACATTTTGATTTTGTTTTTTCGAAATGGGCAATCCAAACTGCAATGCACATTGACCCTATCTATAAGAGCGTTGTTGGCGTCATAAAGAAAAATGGAATATTTTGTTTTCTAACTGTTCATCCAATCAGACAGTTTTTAGAAAAGAAAAAATCTGGCAAAGATTATTTTAAAAAAGAAATTGTATTGTCAGAAATTTTCGACAAGAGCATCGTAGTTGAGGAGCCGTCACATACCATGGAGGAATACTTGAGTCCTTATTTTTTCAAGCACTTCGACCTGCTTGAGATTAAGGAAGGTTTTGAATTCCCTTCTGCAGAACAAATTGAAGGAGATGTCTACCCTACTCACCTCATTATTGTTGCCCGTAAAAAGTAATCGAGATTGGGCAAGCCTATTGCTTGCCCACATTATTCAGCTTGCGAGGGTTCGCGAGTTGATTGTGTAAAAGCACATGTGGTTCTTTAAAAATAAATACAATGGAAAGTAAACTATTTGATCGAATGGTTGTCAGCGGTGCAATAGAAACATATATCGCTAAGCATACGTTTCTTAATACTATTCTGAAATGTATTATTATTGGAGGAACATTTTCAGCTACGATGGTCTTTGTATATAAACACAAAGTAGTCTCAGGGCATTTAGTGTTCCTTGCCTTAGTTTTGTCTACCAGCTTATTCATTTTGCTCTCTCATGCCTACAGTCGTTTAATAAGATCAAAATACTGCGCAGGAAAAGAGAAATGGAAAATTGCTTTTCTTGAATCGAAAAGAAAAGAATTGCTGGATTCGATTGAGTATTCAAAAGAGTCAGTTAATACATTTTCGAAAAAAGAACTTGATAACCAAGATCGTTGGCAGAAAGCTATTGCTGAGATTGACAGCTATTTAAAGTAAATAAGCAAAGCCGAACTAATCACGTTCGGCTTTTATTATTTCCCATTTCTACAAACCTTTCTTAATCAAAAAGTATTTCGCAAAAATCTTTTTCAATTTCTCCGCTTTTCTCGCATTCTTCGAGATCGAAACTTTATTGCGGCCGCTTCGTTCGATGATGCCTTTGATTTTCTTTTCTGCCGCTTCGTCGAACACTGTCGTATTTTTATAAAATAGATCAATCTCTTCCGACGTTGCTTCATCGATCCAAAACTCCATAATGTAGTCGCCGTAGATATTGAAGTAGTAATTCCCTTTTTCAAAAAGAGGCGTGCTACTTGCGTAGTACTGGCTGAGGTCGTTGTTGAATTCTTTTGCAACGTAGACATCGAGCGGATCGCGATTGCCGGCGATCAAATAGAGTTGCTTCTTGTTCGCAATGAGCTTGTCGAAAAGGTATCGCTCAGTTTCGTGTCTCGCCAAGAAAAACCATTCGTGTGGATTGTACAAGTAGATTGGTTCGTCTTTACTGGTGACTTCAGCGAGAACACCGAACGCATGTCCGAGGAACATATCAGTCTGTGTTGGATCTTTAAATGTATACGAAATCTTGTCGCCATCTTTGAGGAGCAAGAAATCTTCGCCAGGTTGTTCGTGGGTACCGTATGACCTCTCCGCTATCGCAAAATATTCAGCCATTTTCTTGATCCAAATGTGCGAAAGCGAGACTTGCTTGCTGCGCATGACGACAACTTCTTCTTTTTTTAGCTTGCGGAGGGTTTGGTAGAGAGCTTGCTTGGTTGTGCCTATGCGAGCGGCTTGGACTTTGGCCAGCATGTCAGCCGTTCCCAAAGAACCTTTCTGAAGGAGGGCTAAAACATGTTCCTCGACCGTTTTTGGCTTGTATATCACGCCTAAAGCATAGCAAAAGGAGGCTAAAAAGTAAACAAACTAATTACTTTTATTCCATAATAAGCTTAAAATTAGACATATTAGTAAATTAATGTCATAATGTGTCTAAGAAATACGGATGTTGCTTTCAGAAGTTTTTGTAGGTCTCAGCTGAACCTATAAAAACTAAAGAAACATGAAAAACCCAAAAAATACATTAGTAATCGTTGCTGGCGCTGCTGGCGAAATCGGAACTCAGTACTGCAAAGAAATTACTGAGCGAGGTGTTGAATGCATCGGTGTAATACGGAATAAGAGAGTAGAACTTGCTTCTCACCTATTAACTCCAGTCATTTGCCACCTCAATCAAGAGCAGTCTATCCACGATGCTTTCGACAAAGTGGACTTCAGTAAGTACGCACGAGTAATTTACCTGCACACTATCGGCGTGGACAAGTTTGATCCAAGAGGCTATCCGAACATTAAGCCAATGGAAACTATCCCTGCCGACATTTACGATACAAACGTAAATTCGTTCAAGTACTTGCTCAGGTATTGTGTCTCAAGAATCAATTTTATCAATCAGAGTAAAAGTAAGAAAGATAAAGTTGCATTCAAGGTCGCAATAGTTGCTGGTGTTGCTGATAAGCATACGCCGTTCGTGATTGAATCATTCTGCGAAGCAAAGTTCATCTTGAAGCAGTATATTCAGTCGTGTATCGGGCTGTATCCAGATTGGGTGTCAGGTCTCTCAATTAACATCTCGTCGACAATCACCCAGTCGGCAATTGCAGTGAGACCAAATGCAGATACTAAGTATTGGCTAGAGCCGAGTGAAGTTGTAGCTCAGTCGATGAATCAACTTATGTCATCTGCGAGGAAGTATGTCGAGATCGATATCATAAAGAAGTCTCCAGATTTCTTTACTGGATACTATCAAGACAACAAAGTTCTTTACGAAAAGTGGAGTAAGGAGACTGGGATAAAGTAACCACTTACAGGAAAACGGGCAAGTCTATAATAATCGCGCATATTAATGATGTAACTTTTAAGAGAAGAGTAAAGGAGCTCTTCAATAAATAGTGGAGTAAAGGAAACGGGCGAGCCTAAAAAAATCGCCCACATTTTAGAGCTCATGAAGTAATTCGTGAATTCTAAATGAAATTGTTCTTCAGTTTTTGTTGGTCTCGATCGAACCAATAAAAACAAGAAAATGAAAAAAAGAAAAACACAAATGCATGTCTTCTACGGAAGAGAGTTTGAGAGCAGTAATAAACTTTACTCATCTCCAACAGAAACAGAATATTTAATTAATGATGCGAAAAGTATTCTTAAAACGTTACCTTATGGAATTATCTATGACGTAGGTACAGGTACGGGTATTGTCGGACTTACTATTGCTCTTGAAATGATGAGAAAAGTAATAGGAGTTGATGTTGCAAGTTCCGCTATTAAGTACGCAACTAGAAATGCTTCACTGCATGACGCAACCAAATTTTTCTCGACAAGAAAGTCAGACTACTTAGAAAATCTAAATGAGAAGCCGGCTTTGATTGTTGCTTGCCTTCCATGGGGTTCCAAGAAGTATCTTCTTGAATCAAACAAGAACAGAAATCTTGGAAGTATTCCTCAAGAAATGGTTTTCCCAAAAGGTGGACCAATGGGAAGCTACAAGCAACTTATTAAGCAAATTGTAGCGAAAGGCTGGAGTACTTCACTGTTGATTGAGGTGGGTTGTATGCCAAAGAAGTTGGTGCGCAAAGAGATTCATTCTGTTTCGCAAGACGCGATCATTACTTTTATTAATCATTCAAAAACGTACGGAACAGTTATGGTGAAATTTAAAGAAAAACCAATTACCAAAAAAATGAAATGGGTAAATCTTGCACCAAAACTTTGTCGTCAGCGAGTTCAGATTGAATGTAATATTGATCGACTTGTAGGCAGAGCTGAAATCAAAGACTATATGATTAAGCTTTCCGAAGTTACTAAGATGCATGTGCTTCAAAAACCATTTACTCATCCTGCAATTAAAAATAATAAATTGGTTGGATATGGCGGATGGATTCATTGGGTTACTTCAGGTTGTTCAGTTTATTCGTACGATAAAACGTGGACGAAGAATGGTCATTACTTTCTTACGATCGACTGCTACACTTGCAAACCATTCTCAGTAGTTGCAGCAGTCAAGTTTACCAAAGAATATTTTGGTGTAAGTGAAATTGTTTGGAAAGAAGTGTAATTATTTATAGATTAGAATAGAAGTTAAAAGCCGCCACAAACGTGGCGGCTTTTTTTATTTACATTTTCTCCCACATTCCTTTAAACATCTGTCGCAAGTTTTCGGCCATGACACTATCATGAATCTCAACTGCGTAGTGCGGATGTTCGCGTGTCATGCAGAAGAGAACGTAGTCGCCGAGCACTGCATGCGTTGCTGTAAATTCTTCTTTCGCATCCCAATACTTTATTTGTCGTCGATCAGTATCTTTGACATGTTCAGCAAATTTTTCTTCTGACGGTTTTTTGTTGGTGAACATTCTTGTTCCGAAATCTGCCGGCAAAATTTCCCAATGGTATTTGAACCATTCAGGATATGCGTCGATAAATGACGTGTCTTGAAAGCCCCACCAATTCTTGTCGGTAGTTTTTGCGCTTTCTATCCAAGTTGGAAGTTGCTTGATGAGGAAGTCATTTATGCCAAATTCATCGATAAAGCGAATCTTTGGCACAGAGTAATGCTTTGATTTTGGCATTGCCGAGAGTTCTTTCATTAAGCCGTCGATCGCTTCTTTTTTCTTTTTGAGAGCCTGCTCCTCCTCTGTGTATGCTTTTTGTAGTGTTTCAACAGGAAGTGCCGTGAAGTATCGCTGCGTTCCAGCTAGGTCTTCTGTGATGATTCCCCTCTTGATGAGCTCTTTTGAGACGCTATATACAGTAGTTCTGTTTATCTTTGTGATTCGGGCAACTGTTGCAGCTGAAACCTTTCCCTGCTCAAGGATACATATATAGACTGCTATTTCCTTCTCGGAGAAGCCGAGTGACTTGAGGATTTCATTTATCATGCTTATATACTAGCATGTTGTTGAAGTAGTATCAACAGTTAAATAGTGTTAATTTATATAGATTTTATGTAAATATCAGCAATTTATTTGAAATTGTATTGACATTACTTTACAAAACTGATATAATGTTTCCAGATAGTTAGATACATGAGGAATGGCGAATTGGAAAAAGAAGTTTGTGTATCTCGGCCGAGTACGCAAACTAAACCTTACTCGACAAACCACATGATAACTAACGAAAGATTAGCCCTTTATAACCACATTTTAGGATCTGTTAAGAATTCCCCTATTAAAACAATGGAATTCGAAGGAAATACGTTCCACTTCAAACTGGACTACTTATTGCCTTACGGAGAATGCCACTATGCCAGAGTTTTTGCCAAGCTGATCTACCTTAAAGAGTGTTTAGGAATAATCGCTCCTGGAGATGTGCTGCTTGAGACAACTTCTGGCTCAGGAGGACGCGCCGCAGCAGCAGTTGCTACTGCCCTTGGTTACAAGATCAAGATCGCAGTGCCAGCTGGCGGAGAGAAAGTGCGCGAAGACGCAATTGTACGAGTTGGCGGTGAGATTTATCTTACTCCAGCCGAAGCATACGTAAACGGATTTCCTGAATTCATTAAGCAATTTTTGAAGGATCACCCCGGAACTAAATATCTTAACCATGTCATGGGAGATATTGAAGGGAGAGGAAAAGAAGTGAACGGGGCTGCTATTGATGCCTTTAAGCCTTTCGTTGATGAAGTTGTTGAAGCCGGAATTACTCCAGACGTGGTGATTTGCCCACTTGGAAACGGTACGACTACTTTGCCAATGGCCGCAGGATTCAAATCTTTATTCCGCAAGGTGAAGATCATTGGATTCGAATCTGTCCTGAGCGCATTCTGCTACAGGAAAAAGTACGAAGGTAAATATGAGAGGAAATTTGGAGTCAATCCAGAGACGCTGCCAAGACATGACATGCCGGGCACGACACCTTCATATACGACTTTCCCTTCACCCGCTATTGACGCTTCAGTTGCGTATTTAGACGAGATTGGCTTGGTGACAAGCACTTTTACTGATGAGAAGTTTTTCTCAGTAACCGGCTACTTGCCTTCGGACAAGAGCGATTGGGTTACTAAGTGGGATGACTTTAATCTGCCGGAACTTGCTGACTTCGGTCGGACAGGCAAAGCCGGATTTGCAGTTGCACTAAAATACGCAGAAAAAGAAAAGCTGACAGGCAAACACTTTCTGATCCCCGTATTTGATGCCGCTTGGCATTACGATAGCTGAAAGATTCCGTCTTTCAAAAAAACGGGCAAGCCTATTGCTTGCCCACATTATTCAGCTCACGAGGGTTCGCGAGTTGATAGTGTAAGTACATAAGTACATACAAAAACTAAACATATGATCATGAAAAAAATAATAGTTCGTGCATTTTCCTGTCTCGCTATTGGTGTATTATTTGCAATTTGTGCTTTTCTCGATTCCAATTCAGATTCAGAATTAGATTATTATAATTCTTACACTCCAATTGAGTCATTTATTGGGGTAACACTATTCGTTGGTTTCATTTCCTTTGTCTTTGCTTCTGTGTTTGTAAAAACGGATAAGAATAATTCTTAGATCGTAAAAAATACATAAAGCTAAAAGTCGCCACAAACGTGACGGCTTTTTTATTTATAATTTATTAATTCTTAATGTTGTTATGATTGCGGTGTACTTGGTTTTGTTACGTCACTTCTCGTCGCCGCCGGCGGATACGGATTTTTCACAAAGTTACTATCAGCATCTTTAATTGAAAGTGAAATGCGGCCGCGTTCTTTGTCGACGGCAGTAACTTTGATCGGAACCAATTGTCCTTCTTTCAAAACGTCGGTAACTTTCTGCACACGAAACGGTGCGATCTCAGAAATGTGCACGAGGCCATCCGCGTATTCAGAAAGCGCAACGACTGCACCGATCTCTAAAATTTTCATGACGAGGCCTTGCGTAGTGTCGCCAACTTTCCATTCATGTGTCATTCCTTCGATCATTTTCTTGGCGGCTTCTGCTGCGCCGTTTTTGCCGGTAACGAAAACAGTGCCGTCATCTTCGATATTTATTTCAGCGCCAGTTTTGTCGCGGATCATATTCACAGTTTTTCCACCGCCACCGATTACCATTCCGATTTGGCTTGGTAAAATGTTAATAACCAAGATCTTCGGCGCATTCGGAGAAATATCAGCGCGAGGTTTTGGAATTTCTTTCTCTATCACTTCAAGTATTTGTATACGCGCAGCCTTCGCTTTTTCAAGGGCATCTCTTAGAATTTGTGGTGGAATACCGCCAACTTTAATGTCTAGCTGAAGCGCAGTGATGCCACTTCGCGTGCCTGCAACTTTAAAGTCCATGTCACCATGATGATCTTCCGGACCTTGGATGTCGGTCAGGATTTTGTACTTCGGCATTGTTCCGGCCGGAGCATGTTCGTCCATCATGACGCCCATCGCAATACCGGCAACTGGAGCGAGGATCGGAACACCGGCGTCCATGAGCGCAATCGATGCGGCACAGATCGAGCCTTGCGACGTTGAGCCGTTTGAACTAGTGGATTCTGAAACGACGCGAATTGTATACGGAAATGTATCTTTCGACGGAATGACTCCTGCGAGCGCTTTCTCAGCTAAGAAGCCATGGCCCATTTCACGGCGGTTAATGCCGCCTAGTCTTCCCGTCTCGCCGACTGAATATGGTGGAAAGTTGTAGTGGTGCATGAATCTTTTCTTACCACGAACTTCCATCCCTTCGATTTCGAGCAAAGTGTCAGGTCCGCCAAGGGTGGCAACTGAAAGAACGTGTGTTTCGCCGCGGTAGAAAATGCCTGTGCCATGCAAAACCGACGACACTCCCCCAGCTTTGGCATACAAACCACGAACTTCATCGAGTTTTCGGAGGTCAACGCGCTTGTCTTCATCGAGTGCGGCAGCGTGCACGATTTCATTGATCGCATAGTCGACATAGTCGCGACCTTGCATGATGAGCTCTTTGATTTTCGTTTCATCGAGCGTGCCTTTCTTGGTTTCGTACAGTGCTTCGAGCATTTCTCCCCACTTTTCTTCAATCGTATGAATGCGAGACTTTGAATCTGCGCCAAAAAGGTTCGTTGCAAGCTCGTTTTTGATTTCACGCTCAAATAGTGAAACCATTTCTGGGTCATTTGCAGGCTTCGGCATGTCGAGTTTTGCTTTTCCTTCTTTTGAAACGATTTCTTTCTGCCATGTCTCAAGCTGTGAAATTGCGCTTAGCGCTAGATCGATAGCTGCGGCAAGTGTCTCTTCGGTCTTCTGCGCTGCGCTCGCTTCGATCATGATGACGTTGCCGTCTTTGCCGCAAACAGTAAGGTCGAGGTCATGCATAATCTCTCCTGTCTGAGGAATGTAGTCGTTGATTTTTATTTCATCTGAATGTGCTTCGTCTGTAGCTTTTGCAATACTCGCTGAAACGGCGCCAACTGGTCCCGCCCATGGAATCGGTGAAACACTGAGTGCGAGCGATACTGTATTCACTGCAAGAATAGTCGGATCCATTTTCCCGACAGCCAAAACAGTAACAATTACCTGAACTGGGTTTTTGATGTGATGGTCAAAGAGCGGACGGATTGTTCGGTCGATGACGCGCGATGCCAAGATCGCTTTGTCAGATGGACGCCCTTCTCTTTTATTGTACTGTCCGCCAAGAATCATGCCGGAGGCATAAAAGCGCTCCATGTACTCAACTGTCAAATTAAAAAAGCCGGGATTATTTTTCCCGTCTTTACCCATGACAGCTGTTGCCAAAACCACAGTATCTTCGCACTTCATCATGACTGAACCCTGTGCTTGTTCAGCCAAGTCAGAAAAGACCGCGACAAACTTTTTGCCAGCGACCACTATTTCGTACTCTTTGCTTTGCATTTCTTTTGACTAGTCTCCAGACCCTAAAATTGCTCTGCTATATTTAGCGACAATTCTATGCGTCTGCAGGCTAGCAATTAATTCTAATAGATTGAGTATATC
>JAGOSA010000012.1 GCA_018062505.1 Minisyncoccota bacterium
CGCTTGTGATTATTCTCTCTGGAGACAAAGGCATTCGCGCTGGCTATTACATTTTCGACAGTCCGCAATCTGTCATTACTATTGCTGATAAGCTTTCGTTTGGACGCTACGGCATCAGCCGAAAAAAGGTGACGCTTCCTGAGGGTTCAAGCTCAATGGAAATGGCAAAAATTCTCGGCGAAGCTCTTCCGCTTCTCGATAAGAGCGAATTCATTGAAATCGGCATGGAATACGAAGGACACCTTTTCCCAGAAACGTACTACTTCTTTGAAACGGCAACTGCATCAAAGATTGCGCTCACGCTTCGCAATGAATTCAATACAAAGCTCGAGCCATATCTCGAAGAAATTGCAAAATCCGGCCACACTGAAAAAGAAATTCTAACAATGGCTTCGATTATTGAAAAAGAATCGAACGGCAAGGAAGATGACCGCCGCATGATTTCTGGTATTTTGTGGAATCGCATCAGCAAAGGCATGGCGCTCCAAGTCGACGCTACTTACTTGTACACGCTCGAGAAGCGCGACCGCAACAATCTCACGACGTCAGATATCAAGAACGATACGTCGCCATACAATACATATAAGAATGTCGGACTTCCTCCCGGACCAATCGGGAATCCCGGACTCAAATCTATTTTAGCTGCACTCCGCCCAACTAAGAGCAATTACATTTTCTACATCCACGATCGCAACGGAACTCCGCACTACGCTGTGACATATGCGCAGCATCAGGCGAATATAGCTAGCTACCTCAGATAGGGCAAAAGGGCACTTTGGTGCCTTTTTTGCTTGCCCTTTACAAAATTAATACATGTGGTAATGTATCTGCATGAAAAATCTAAAAACCCTAGTGCTCGGTGCGCTTATGTTTATTCCATTTTTTGGCGCTTCTGCGGCAACTTCTTTGTTTGGCGACTTTGAAGGTAAGGAAGACTATGATCGTTTGTGGGCATTTGTTGAAAATGCTGAGCTAGTCGGCAATGTCGACACAATGACTGATGAAGAGAAGGTTAAGCAGGTCTCTGATGCTATTGAGTCCCAGCTTCATTATTCTCCTTCAGGCTCTACTGTTTTGATTGCAGGCGGCAAAGTAACAATGACATTGCCAGACGGCTACAGATTTCTGCCGAAAGGCGAAGCGCTTTTCTTGTATGAAGTTGCACAAGAAGAAAAAGCGGATGAGGAAATAAAAAAGTCCATGCAGGGTGTGCTTGTCTATGATGGCAGATTCATGGATCAGTCGGCTATCAGAATGTATCTCAATCATTACGACGAAGGATATATTTCTGACGAAGATGCGAGTACCATTGATGGTGAAGAAATGGCAGCAGACTTAGATAAGCAAACTGAAAAGGACAACGAGAATAAGGGCGATGATGAAGTGAAGCTTGTAGATACTGTCTGGATCCAGAAGCCACTATACGATTCGAAGGCTCACACCTTCAGCTTTTCAAATTATTTCAATGAAGTTATATCCGGAGAAGTGGCGCTGACGACAGTCAATGCAAATATTACTATTCTCGGAAGAACAGGATTATTGTCGGTTGGTATTGTGTCCGATAAAAAACGGATAGAAGAAATTGGCCCAATCACAAAAGAGGTTAACCAAATGATTTCATTTACAGAAGGCAATAGATATACAGACTATAATGCGGCAACGGACAAAAAATCTGATATCACGATCGCAGGACTTGCTGCTGGCGTAGTTGGAGTAAAAGTTCTAGCAAAGCTCGGCATCTGGGCAGTAATCGCAAAATTCGGGAAGCTCATTGTGCTCGGCGTCATTCTCTTTTTCGGCAAGATCAAAAATGGCATTCGAAAAATGCGCGGTCTTGAAGTTGAAGAAAATACTCCTTCCGAAACACCGGCTACAGAATCAACTACTCCTGAAAAAATCACAGACCTTCCATCTCCTGACACTAAATAGTAAAATAGCGCTACCTTCATAATGCCAAAGCAAACTACAAAGCCAAAGACGGTTTTCGTCGGCCTTTCGGGCGGCGTTGATTCGTCGGTGGCGGCGCATTTGCTCAAAAAGCAGGGCTACAACGTTGTGGGCGTCTACATGCGCACATGGCAGCCAGACTTCATTGAATGCACGTGGCGCGACGAGAAGCGCGATGCAATGCGCGTGGCGGCTCATCTCGACATTCCTTTTGTCTTCATGGATGTTTCGCACGAGTACGAGCAAATGGTTGCAGCCAAGATGATTAGCGAATACAAAAAAGGCCGCACGCCAAATCCAGACGTTTTGTGCAATCGCGACATCAAGTTCGGTGTTTTCCTCAAGCATGCACTCAGGCACGGTGCTGATTTCATTGCGACTGGTCACTATGCACAAGTACATGAAGAAAAAATAAAGCACACACTTAGCCGCGGCAAGGATCCAGCAAAAGACCAAGCGTATTTCCTTTGGATGCTTTCTGAAGACGAACTTTCGCGTACGCTTTTTCCGCTCGGCAATATGAAGAAAACTGAAGTCAGAAAGCTTGCCGCGAAGATTGGCTTGCCGACTGCCGAGAAAAAGGACAGCCAAGGCATTTGCTTTATTGGCAATATTAATATGAAAGATTTTCTCCTCAACTATATTGAGCCACAGAAGGGAAATGTCTTGGATGAAAAAGGCGAAGTCATCGGCGATCATGAAGGTGCGGCTTTCTATACGATCGGCGAGCGACATGGCTTTACTATTCTCAATCACACGCCGAACGATCTTCCGTGCTACATTGTCGGGAAAGATGCGGCCAAAAATACAATTACTGTTTCGCACAGCAATCCTTTTGAGCTTGAGAAAAAAATCTCAGCAGTCAACAATACTTTTTTCCTGACGGATACAAACTTCCGCCAGTTTATCGATCCGAAAAAAATCTACACAGTTGAATCGCGCTACCATGGCGAAAAAGGCACAGCAATGATTCGCCAAATGGCAGGCAACACAGCAGAAGTTATTTTGGTTTCTTCTCCCGGTCCTGTTGTTTCAGGTCAATCATTTGTTGTCTACGACAAAAATGTTTGTGTTGGCGGCGGTGTGATCAGCTAGTGCAAAAAGTTGCGCAATTTTTTCTATTTCCCCATTTTTCATAAAATCAAAACTGCATCAATGCTATTATTGATCTAGTTATGGAATTAATATCGACATTTTCATATGATATTTTTCTCCGCCTGACAGTTGCTGTCTTGCTCGGACTTGCGATTGGCGCTGAGCGAATCTACGCGCATAAAGCGGCTGGTATGCGAACGTATGCAATGGTTGCAATGGGCGCTTCGCTTTTTATAATCATTTCTCAAGTTGTGGCTTCGGTTTATTCGGGTGGCGGCAATGGAATCGATCCACTCCGCATGGCGAGCCAGATTATTGTTGGCGTTGGTTTCCTCGGCTCTGGACTCATCATTTTTAAAGACGACAAGCTTTCCGGCGTGACGACAGCGAGCGGTCTTTGGGTTTCAGCTGGCATCGGTATGGCTTCAGGATTTGGGCTGTACGGCCTCGCTATTATGACGACGCTCATTACTCTTTTTATATTTATCGTTGTTTGGGTTGTGGAGCAGAGATTCAAGACGATGTTCGAAACAACTGATACAAATGGTTCAACTGAAAAGACAGAAGCAAAGCCAAAAGCTCCAAGAAAAACCAAAGAATAAGCCCCGCACATGCGGGCTTTTTCTATTACAACTCCAAGATATTCAGAAAAGGCCTGATATGCTATAGTTTTGCGTATATGAAGCACAAGACTGAATGGAATCTCGGGCTGATGTATTCGTCGCCGAAAGACCCTAAAATCGAAAAGGATGTTGTCGCAATCGAGAAGGCAATTGCGGCTTTTGCGAAGAAGTATTCGAAGAATGATAAGTATCTCAAGGATGCAGGATTTCTGAAGAAGGCACTTGATGACTATGAATCCTTGGATGACACACCGAATCCAATGCCATATTTTTACCTATTTCTCGACATCAACAGTGGACACAAAGATGCCGAAGCTGGCAAAAATAGAATTAGTCAGCGATTGACTGCGGCTGGCAACCAGCTGATTTTTTTCCGAATTGCGCTCGGTAAAATTCCAAAAGACATGCAGAAGAAATTCTTGGCAGATCCGCGACTTGCAAAGTACCGCTACTTCCTCGAGCAAATATTCGCATCTAGCAAATATGTCTTAACAGAAGCTGAAGAAAAAATAATGAGCCTGAAGAACCTTTCATCTCGCGAGCTTTGGGTGTCTGGGCAAGAAAGTTTGCTCAGCAAGCAGACAGTTACTATTAAAGGAAAGGTAATGCCTCTCTCAGAAGCAGCTTTGAAAGCCAAAGATTTGCCGACCAAGGAAAGGCATGCAGCATATGACATCATCACAAAGCATTTGAGATCAATCAGCGATTTTGCCGAAAGCGAAATGAATGCAATTGTCATAGACAAGAAAGTCAGCGATGAATTGCGCGGCTACAGCAAGCCATATAGCGCGACAATCCTCGGCTACCAAAATACAGAAAAGGAAATTGAGTCATTGGTTAAAACTGTCAGTGAACATTTTCCAATCGCGCATCGCTACCATAAAATCAAGGCTGAAATGCTTGGGCTCAAAAAATTGGAATATTCTGACAGAGCAGCGTCAGTCGGTGAGACTAAGAAAAAAATCACTTATGCTGAAGCGATTGATATTGTCGGCAGATCATTTCGCAAGGCTAATCCAAAGTACGAAGCAATTTTGCATAGCTATTTGGAGCAGGGACAGATTGATGCATTTCCACGAAAAGGCAAAAAGAGCGGAGCGTACTGCTGGAGCAATGTAAACTTGCCGACATACGTACTACTCAACCACATCGAAAACCTCGATTCTGTATCAACGCTCGCGCACGAAATGGGTCACGCTATACATGGCGAATTTTCAAAGACACAATCACCGATATATCAAGGCCACACCATCTCTGTTGCAGAAGTCGCGAGTACTCTTTTTGAGAACTTTGCATTCGATGAAGTACTTGAGACATTAACAGAAAAGGAAAAAATTATTGCGCTTCACGACAAGATTGGCGATGATGTCATGACGATATTCAGACAGATTGCGCTTTTCAATTTTGAAGTCGAACTGCATCAGACTATCCGAGAAAAAGGATCTATGTCGAAAGAAGATATAGCTGCGCTCATGAATAAGCACATGAAGTCGTACCTTGGTCCAGTTTTTGAGATGAAGGAAAATGATGGCTACACATTCATTACTTGGTCGCATATTCGACGCTTCTTCTATGTGTATTCATATGCGTACGGCCAGATCATTTCTAAGGCACTCTACAAAAAATACAAAGAAGATCCTTCCTATCTAAAAAAGATTGAAGAATTTTTGGCGGCCGGCGAAAGCAAAAGTCCAGAAAAAATTTTCAAAGACATTGGTATCGACACTTCAGATCCGGCATTCTTCAAAGCAGGACTCGAAAGCATTAAGGAAGATATTATTCGTCTCGAGAAGTTAGTTAGGGGCGCAAAAAGTAAAAAGAAGTAATTATGCAATCACACGAAATTAGAAAAAGATTTTTGGCATTTTTTGAGAAAAGGGGACACGCTGTGATTCCTTCGGCTTCGCTCGTGCCCGCAAATGATCCGTCTGTGCTATTCAATACTGCCGGAATGCAGCCGCTTGTTCCATATCTCCTCGGTCAGCCTCATCCAGCTGGTAAGCGTATTGCTAACTGCCAAAAATGTGTCCGTTTCCAAGATATTGAGGAAGTTGGAGATAATACTCACGATACTTTTTTCGAAATGCTTGGTAACTGGTCGCTCGGCGATTACTTCAAAGAAGAAGCGATTAAATGGAGCTTCGAATTTTTGACTTCAAAAGAAGAAGGGCTTGGTCTTGATGTGACTCGGCTATATGTTACCGTTTTTGGTGGAAACATGGATGCTCCGAAAGACACAGAGTCTTTTGAAATATGGAAAAAATATATTCCTGAACATCGAATCTATTACCTAACATTTAATGGTAAGAAAGAACCGAACTGGTGGGATGCAGGAGAAAATGGACCATGTGGACCAGATACAGAAATGTTTTACGATCTAACTGAAGAAGGGTTAGGTGATCTAACGCTTGAAGAATATTTGAAAGCAGATGATGAACAAAAGGTTGTCGAGATCTGGAATGACGTTTTCATGGAGTACTTGAAAAAAGACGGTAAAGTTGTAGGTAAGCTCAGTCAGCGAAATGTAGATACTGGTAGCGGACTCGAACGTGTTGTCATGGCTGTTCAGAAGAAAACAAATATTTTTGATACAGATTTATTTGCGCCCATTATGGAGAATATAAAGAAGAATGCTCTCCAGTATGATGAGACTGCAGCACGAATTATTGCAGACCATGTCCGTAGTGCAATGTTTCTGATCTCAGACGGCATAATTCCTTCGAATAAAGATCAAGGGTATATCCTGCGCAGGCTGATTCGTCGCGCAACCCAAAGAGCAAAAAAAATACAATTGCCAAAGCACCATATTTCACACTTGGTTCTTGATTTTATCCAAATCTACATCGATGTATATCCTGAATTAAATGTAAAGGAAATCTCAAAAGTCATCATTGAAGAAGAAGAGAAGTTTGCCAAAACGCTTGAAGCTGGACTTAAGGAATTTGAGCGAGGCGAAGATCCTTTCGTCCTCTTTACTTCATATGGTTTTCCAATCGAACTTACAGAAGAATTAGCAAAAGAAAAAGGCCAAGCTATTGATCGCGCGGCTTTCGATGTAAAAATGAAGGAACACCAAAATGTTTCGCGTGCGGGTTCAGATCAGAAGTTCAAAGGCGGCCTAGCAAATACAAATGAAGCCACAGTAAAATTGCACACAGCTCACCATCTTCTCCTCGCAGCACTTCAAGAAGTTCTCGGTAAATCCGTTAAGCAGCGCGGCTCGAACATTACTGAAGAGCGCCTCCGCATCGATTTCTCTTTCGACCGAAAAATGACAGACGAAGAAAAAGTGAAAGTTGAAGCAATCGTCAACGACGCAATCAAAGCCGACCACAAAGTCGTCCGTCGCGAAATGCCACTCGCTGAAGCTGAAAAGCTCGGCGCAGAAATGGAATTCGGCGCTAAATACGGCGACGTTGTCTCTGTCTACTTTATTGAAGACGCAAACGGCAACCACATTTCAAAAGAATTCTGCGGCGGCCCGCATGTTGAGCACACTGGCGTTCTTGGTCACTTCAAGATCCAAAAAGAAGAGGCGAGCTCGCAAGGAGTGCGACGCATAAAGGGTGTGCTCAGTTAGGTTTGGGAAACACTTACCGAAAGACAGTCCCTCATAATGTATTAATAAAACCTTGACTATATCAGGGTTTTATTTTATTGTTTTAAAAATCTCAACGCTATGAAAAGAATATTCGCCTTCCTATTCGCTGCAATGCTTCTGGCAAGCTGCAGCAATACAACTGTCGATAATACTGCCATCGACAAAGAAATTGCGCAGTGCCAAAGAAGCATTGGTCAGCTAAAAGAAATTGAAACAGCATTGCAGGTCAAAGTAGAAAAGATTGCCGATATTGATGCCTTGCGTGTAGACAAAAAGCAAAAAGCAATCAGGTACAATGCATTTTCAGACAGCCTCAAGCAGCACCTTTCATTTGAAGCCAAGAAGAATGGAGCTAGTCTCGATGATTATGCGCCAGTTTTCAATACAGTTGCGCACGATGTCATAATTGAATCTCAGAAGCTTGTCTACGAAGACTCAATGCTTTTGCAAGTGAGGGATATGCATATGCACGAAGCAGATTCTTTGATTTCTCTTGCAAGAATTCACTAATGTAAAATTGTTGTGATAAAAAACGCCTCATTTATGAGTGCGTTTTTTTATTTCCCCCATAAACAAAACACGAAAAGTGTTACATATAGTATACTTTCCCTGTAATGTCCCTCATGGCAAAAAGCAAAAAGAAAGAGCTCGCCAAGAAAAGCCTCATTCTTCACATCGGCTCCGATCGCGTCACGGGAACGCTCGGGATTTTTTCCAATTACGAACGTCCGCACATCGTTGAGATGGCGGAAAAGCAAGTTCGCCTGACATCGCATGAAAGCGAAGTTGAATTCATGAATATGTTCCGCAAAGCTGCTGTCGATGTTGCTCAGACGCTTTCGCAAGGTGGACACTTTGTGCCGGAGCACGTCTACGTTTCGCTCGAATCGCCATGGTTCACAGGGCAAACTCGCACCATTTACTACAGCAAGAAGGATCAGTTCTCATTTTCGCAAAATATGGCGCACGATTTGATCGACGAGGATTTTGCCAAATATAAAAATACAGCTGAGGAAGCTTTTGGCGAACCACTGCAAGTTATCGACAAATCTGTTATCACGACAAAGCTCAATGGCTATGCAATCGCCGAGCCGTATGGGAAAAAGACGCGCGAGGTGAGCATTGCTTACTATGCAAGCTTGGCGCCGAAATTTTTCATCGACAGCTTGTGTTCTGATCTTGAGCGCGTCATACGCGGCAAGATACGCTTTTTCTCTTCGCCAGCAGCGCTTTCTGGTGCTCTCTATATGACACTTGAGCACTACAAAAAGCTGCTCGTTATTTCAATCGGCGGGGAAGTCACAGAACTTCTCTATTTGGAAAATGGTGTACTCGTCAATACTGGCAGCTTTCCATCTGGCCGCAACTTTCTCATTAGGACGCTTGGCGATCAGCTCAAGCAGAACCCGCTCGAAATATTTTCTCTGCTCAACATGTGCGCTTCAGGCCGTGCTCACGAAACAATGGTCAAAAAAGTCGACCAAATCGTCGAAACTGTGGAAAACGCATGGCGAAAGCAGCTCAGAAAAGGCGTTCACGATGTTGTCGGTCCCGTTCACGAAGATATTCCAGTCATGACAATTGGCGCGCCAGATACTTTGTCGTGGTTCAAAAAAATGGTCAATAATGAACATCTCACAAGGGGATCGAACGATATTGCAATCACTTCGAAAGAATGGAGCAACATTATTGCTGCAGATTTTTTCATGCACAAAGACGAAGTCTCGACTATTCCACCGCTTGTCCTCGCAGATAGTCTGTACATTTACGGTATTAATGTATAATTGAAAGTAATTATGGCGAAAAATTTTTTAAATGATATACGTCCGGCGCGCCGAGAAGATACTTCTCGTGTTGATGATGAGCCACTAGAAGTTTCAAGCCGTCCGGTACAATTGCCGCCGCGCTTCAAAGAGCGAAGCTTTCAGCATCCTCCAGCAAAACGTTCGCGCAAGATGCTCTGGATAGTTGTCGTTCTCGTCATTCTTGGCGGAGGTATTGCAGTGCTTTCTCATTTCGCTTCAGCTAAAGTAACTATTGAACAAAAAGCCGAAGACGTCACACTCGATAATAGCGTTTTCAATGCAACACTCGTTGGCGACGAGAAAACACTTTCATTTAAGCTCGTCAAACTTTCAGGTAGTGCAGAAAAAGTCGTCACTGGCGGTACTCCAACAACAGTTACTACAAAGGCGACTGGCAAAGTCGTCCTCTACAACAATTTCAGCTCTGCTCCGCAAAAGCTTGCCATCGACACTCGCCTTGAAACTCCAGACGGCAAGATATATAAGACAGACGTTGCAACTACAGTCCCCGGACTCAAGACAGAGGCTGGCAAACAAGTCCCTGGTTCAGTAGAAGTTGGCGTTCATGCTGATCAGGCTGGCCCAACATACAATATAGGCCTGACTGACTTCACTATTCTTGGCTTTAAAGGTTCAGCAAAATACACTAAATTCTACGGACGATCGAGAACTGTGATGTCAGGCGGCGCTTCAGGCATGGGCATTGCGCTCTCTGAGGCTGATTCTAAGGTTGCTCGCGAGGCCGCACTGAGCATTCTCCGCGAAAAGCTCATTGCTGAAGCTAAGGCAAGCCTTCCTGATTCATCAATTCTCCTTCCTGGCGCTTATGTCATCAAAGAAGATGCAGATTCAGGCCAAACTGTCGCCGACAAAAATGTCATGATTGTCAAAGGTTCTCTCTACGGTATTTTATTTGACGAAAATGAACTCGCTAGCCGAATCGCGGATGTTGCCGTTAGTCAGTACGATGGAGCACTCATAACTATTCCAGAACTCGATTCATTTACAGTGGATATCAAAAACAAAGAGACTATTACTGATACGACAAGCACTGTTTCATTCCTCATCTCAGGAAAAGGCCACGCTATCTGGCAAGTTCCAGTAGACCAGATTGTTGCAAAGCTCATGGGCTCCAAGAAGCGAGATATCAGCGCAAATCTTTCAAGCTTCAGTAGTGTCGGAAAAGCTTCAGTTGCCGTCATGCCATTTTGGAGCATGTCATTGCCTGATAAAACAGAATCAATTCATGTTGTCGTAGAAGATCCAATGGCAAAGTAGTTCATTGACTTAGTCTCCAACAACATATAGAATTTCGAAGCATAAATGGAAGATCCAAAACCACAAACAAATGAAACATCGACAGGGAAAGTAATGGCAGTCGTTACTGAAGCTTTGCCGAACACAATGTTTCGCGTTGTTTTCCCTGACGGAGTAGAGCTTATTGCCTACTTGGCTGGAAAAATGCGCATGCACAGAATTAAGGTTCTGGTAGGCGACAAAGTCGAGGTTTTGATCGATCCGTATGGCGGAAAAGGCAGAATAACAAGACGAATGTAGGCCCTTTTTAGTCCAATTCACCATTTGGGCTTGCGTTATTTAGGTATTCTTGATACTATGGCGTAACGCATATGTGGGGTGCTTTTTATTGTCCATTTGGACGCTAAAAATCCCTATCTCGCGTTTTTTATATGAAAGTAAAAGCATCGGTCAAAAAAATATGCGCAACATGCAAGATCGTCCGACGAAAAGGACACTTGCGAGTTATTTGCGACAACCCGAAGCATAAACAAAAACAATAATTCTCATGCGTATTGCAGGTATAACCATTCCAGACGAAAAAAGACTTGAAATTTCCCTTACGGCTATATTTGGCGTAGGCATTTCTCGCGCTCGACACATCCTCGATACTGTTGGTGTTGATCGTGCTGCAAAAGCAAAGGACCTTTCAGAAGCAGACGAAAGCAAGATCCGCAAAATGGTTGAAGAAGGCACAATCGAGGGTAACCTCAAGCGTGAAATCTCTGCAAACATCAAGCGCCTCAAGGACATCAAGTCACACCGCGGTTCACGACACACAAAACGCCTTCCAGTTCGCGGTCAGCGCACAAAGACAAATTCACGTACAGTTCGCGGAAACGTCCGAAAGACAATGGCAAGCGGTCGCCGAAAGGAATCTAAGACGTAATCACAATTAATCATACTGATATGGGCAAGAAACGAATTATAACAACTGAAGGAGTCGAAGGAAGTGTCGTTGCAGACAATGCAGCACGCGCTTCTTCAAAGACACCAAAAAAGAAGATCGTTGCAGGAACTCTTCACGTTGAAGCTACTTTCAACAATACTAAGGTTGTTTTCTCAGACAAGCAGGGCAATTCGCTCTTCTGGTCTTCAGCAGGTAGCCTCGGCTTCAAGGGTGCCAAGAAAGGAACTCCTTTTGCAGCCTCAAAGGTTGGTGATGTTATCGGCGAAAAAGCTGAAAACCTCGGTATCAAGGAAGCAGATGTCGTTATCGTCGGTGTCGGCTCAGGCCGAGAGCCTACGGTTCGAGCTTTTATGGCTCACGGCATCGAGATCACTGAGATCAAGGATGCGACTCCGGTTCCTCACAACGGGCCGAAGCCGAAGAAACCTCGCCGCGTTTAGTTTAGTATAGTGAGATGAAATTGTAATCAAAAATATTTAAATTATTATGAAACTAGGACCAAGATATAAAATTTGCCGACGCCTCGGAGCCCAAGTGTTTGAAAAGTGTCAAACACCTAAATTTGTCGTTGCTGATTCAAACAAAAAGGGCGGCAAGGGCAAGCGCGGCAAGGCTGCAACTAACTATGCTATTCAGCTCCTCGAAAAGCAGAAGGTCCGTTTCTCATACGGTGTTTCAGAAAAGCAGTTCTACAATTACGTCAAAAAAGCTATCGATACTAAAAAAGGCTCACCAACAGACAAGCTCTCAGAGTCACTCGAGCGCCGCCTCGACAACGTCGTATACCGCCTCGGTCTCGCAAACAGCCGCGCTCTCGCTCGCCAGATGGTTGCCCATGGTCACCTTGTCGTCAAAGGCAAGCGCGTTACCGTTCCTTCATACAACGTTTCAGTTGGCGATGTCATCTCTATCCGCGAAGGATCACGCAGCAAAGTGCTCTTCCAGAACCTCGAGACACGCTTGAAGAATTATACGTCTCCGAATTGGCTCTCTTTCGATATTGCGAAGGGAGAAGCAGTAGTGAAGGCTTTGCCGAACCAGCCTGAATCATACTTGGATTACAACGCTGTGATCGAATTCTACAGCCGTTAATCATTTTATTAATTATTTTTTAAATGCCACAAAACATGTCGAATATGCATATCGTGCTTCCATCGAAGCCGAAAGTAGTAAAAGAAGAGGGAACAACGGGTATCTTTGAAATAGATGCTCTTAACCCTGGTTATGGCCAGACACTTGGCTCTAGTCTCCGCCGGATCATTCTTTCATCTCTCCCAGGTGCAGCAGTTACGACAGTAAAGATCGATGGCGCAAGCCACGAGTTTTCAACATTGGATGGCGTCAAGGAGGACGTTATCACTATTTTGCTCCATTTGAAGCTTGTACGCTTCAAGCTCACGACTGACGAGCCACAGACAGTCACTATTTCAGTAAAGGGTTCAAACGTCATTACAGCAGCAGATATCGAACTCTCGGGTCAGGTTGAAGTCCTCAACCCTGAGCAGTACATTTGCGAGCTCACTGACAAGAATGCTAAGCTCAATGTCGAGATCGGCGTATCTCGCGGACTTGGCTTCGTTTCAAAGGAAGACCTCCACAAGGACAAGATGGACATCGGCACAATTGCGCTCGATGCAACATTTTCTCCAATCCGCCGCGTTTCTTACGAAGTTTCTGACATGCGTGTCGGCGATCGAACAAACTTCAATCGTCTCCGCATCTCAATCGAAACTGACGGCTCTATAACGCCTCGCGAAGCATTGCTCTCTTCAATCAAGACAATGATCAGCCAGCTCCGCTCAATCGCTGACATCAAAGAAGATGAACCAGAGATTGTTGCAGCTCCAGTCGTCGAAGAAGAATCAGAAGTCGATGAAGGCGCAAGCGAAGAAATCTCAGAAATGCTCAAGACTCGCATCGATACACTCGACATCTCTACTCGCACACTCAACGCTCTCCAAGCAGCGAACATTCGCACAGTTGGCGGCATTGCTCGAAAGCGAAAGGAAGATCTCCTCGACATCGAAGGCATCGGCGAGAAGGGAATTCAGGAAATCAAGAAAGCTCTCGGCAACTTCGATATAACGCTCAAAGAATAATCCAACATATCATTATTTAATTCACTTTTATGAGACACCACGACAACAAACGAAAATTCGGTCTAGAAAGAAAAGTACGTGCTGCACTTATGCACGGCCTTGCTTTCAACTTGCTCAACAAGGGCCGCATCATGACAACCGAAGCGAAAGCTAAGGAAATTCGACCGTACGTCGAAAAGCTCATCACTCATGCAAAGACTGATACTCTTGCAAAGCGACGTTTGGTGTCTGATCGCCTCATGGGCAAAAAGACAATCACGAAGAAGCTCTTCGAAGAGATTGCTCCAAAGTACAAGACTCGAGACGGTGGTTACCTCCGCATCACGAAGCTTCCACCTCGCATCAAAGACAGTGCGAAGATGGCAGTCATCGAGTTAGTCTAGTTTTAGTGCAGATTGACTTATAGCTGATTTTTTGGTAAAAGATAGATACAAATTATGGAATTCACAATTGACGCACAAGGAAAAATGGTAGGCCGAATCGCTTCTGAAGCGGCGCATATTCTCATGGGCAAAAACAGCCCAACTTTTGAGAAGAATAAAGTCTCTCCTAACCGCGTCCGCGTCATCAATGCAGGCAAAGCCTCAATTGACGAGAAACGCAGCGAGGAGACCACTTTTGCGCGCTACAGCGGCTATCCAGGTGGCTTCAAGGAAGATATGATGTCAGACGTCATCGAAAAGAAGGGCGTCCGCTTTGTCATCGAGCGAGCTATCGGTGGAATGATCCCAAACAACAAGCTCAAGAAAGAAATCCTCAAGCACCTCGAAGTTAGCGAATAATACTCATATGTCAGAAACAACAACAAAAACTAAATCAACAGCAAAGCGTTACGTCGAAGCAATCGGCCGCCGAAAGACAGCTACAGCTCGCGTACGACTTACTCCAGCTACAAAGCACACTTTCCTCGTCAACGATAAAGATGGCCACGACTATTTCCCAACAGCAGAACTCAAGGCTATCATGCACGGCGCATTCGAAAACACGAAAGTCGCTCAGCACTACGAAGTCAGCGCTCACGTTTCTGGCAGCGGTATCCATTCTCAGGCAGAAGCGATCCGACACGGTATCTCTCGAGCACTCGTTGAGATCGACGCAGAAATGCGTGGCGAACTCAAGAAGCTCGGTTTCCTCAAGCGAGACCCTCGCGCGAAGGAACGCCGCAAGTTCGGCCTCAAGAAAGCCCGCAAGGCCCCACAGTGGTCAAAGCGCTAATCCTCCTACAAATAAGAAAGCCCCGCAAGTTGCAGGGCTTTTTTGTTTTTTGATTGTGTTTACTGTAACGTTTTTTGCTGTGTGTTTACGCTACTTGTTCTGCGCTTACGATAATTGATTCTTCTAATTGATTCCCTTTGTTTTTTACAACGCGAAGAGGCGATTTTCTGCGCATCTTGCGTACATGATCAACCAGAATTTCGATTGCTTGCAACATGTCGTTCCTGAGGCCATTTGTTACTAGCTCTCTAGTGAGGCGCTGTTGAGGCACAACGAGATCGTCATACGGCTTTCCAGCTGTGATCCTTGCTGTCTTAGCTTTGTCGTACTCGATCTGAGCTGAAGCCGCGTCGCGCATTGACCTGAAGTAGGTTTCAATGAGAATGTATCCGACATCCTTTCTGTAGCGCGAGAAGTCAGCTGTAGCATAAGGCTTGGTGATCGTAATACTTCCAGCAGCAATAAAAAATTGGTTACTGATAAAGTCACCAAATTCTTCTTTCGTAGAATCAACACAAGCCTTAATCGCATTTTGCGTTTCTTTTTTAAGTTGGTTGAGAAGATCAGTAATAGCTTCTGCAAATGAAGTACTACTGTCAAATCTCTTAAAGATGTCCGTAAAAATGTCTCCAAGTGCTTGCTGCACTTGTTTGTTCTTAATTTGTTCGTTATTTTCTTCGCAGATCTTTGCAATGAGGATCTTGAAAGAAGTGCACATGTCTAGTTTTGATTGACATGGCGGAGTGGTTTCTTCTGTAGCCATAATTGTGTATTTAGTTGTTGGTTTTTTATTTGTGAAGGAATGATGAAGTAGTTACTTAATGGTAACAATATTCAAATGCTGCTGCCAACTTGCCGGATTAGACAATTGGTGTCATAAAATTTTTCTATAAGCAGAAAATATTAATAAAATAAAATGCCGCATGGAAAACATGCGGCATTTCGAAATAAATGTAATGGAAAGTTATACAACTTCACTTTCAACTTTTGCTTCAGTTTTGGCCAAAGCTTCCTGAGCAAATGCAATAAAAACGAGCAATTCGCCAAGTTCTTTTTTCCACTGCTCTGCAGTGATAGAGCCGTTTGCTTTTTTGAATCGAGGTTCAAAGTAGTGAGTGCGAAGTATTTTATCGCCCTCCGTTTCTTTTCTGCCATCGCTATTATCAAAAAACGTGTGCAATTCATTCAGCAAATCTTCAGCAAAGTGCTTTGTGCTGTTTTGGTCGATAAAATCGATTGCGTCTTTCGTAGACTTAGTAATTTCACTAAAAAAGACTTCAGCTTGTGCGCTTGTGCACTGCGGGTTAGCTTCCAGAAAATTGGTCAGTGACACGCGCAGCATTCTGCGAATGCGCTGGTCTCTTTCGCCTAAGACGTCTTGAAGGTTGTCTTTGCAGTAAATAGTAAGAGCATCGTGTGTAAGGGAGAATCCATTTCTTTTCATATTATGTGATTTTAAATGTTCGCTTTGTATCCTACCAAATGGGGCCGAAATGGCAATAGAAATAAGGCGATTTACTTAATTGCGCCTTGAAGGTATACTTTTGCCATGTCAGATCCCGCAGCCAAAGGCGCTACAAAGAACTATTACGTGACTATCGGCCTCGAAGTCCACGCTGAGCTCAAAACCAAGACCAAGATGTTCTGCTCGTGCAAAAACGACCCAGACGAAACGCGTCCAAACGTGAATATTTGTCCTGTGTGCATGGCCCACCCCGGTGCTTTGCCTGTCGCGAACAAAGAAGCTGTTCGGCAGGTTATTCGCGTTGGTCTCGCTGTCGACGGAACAATTGCTGACTTTTCCGAATTTGACCGCAAAAACTATTTCTATCCCGACATTCCAAAAGGCTACCAAATTTCTCAATACAAATATCCAATCGTTTCTGGCGGCAAGCTTGGCGACTTTTCTTTGACTCGCATTCATCTTGAAGAAGATACTGGAACTTCGAAGCACGATCGTGGCGATTTCTCGCTCGTCGATTTCAATCGCGCTGGCGTGCCTTTGATGGAACTTGTCACAGATGCGCATACATTTGCTGCGGGCGAAGCCAAAGATGCTTCAGGAAAAATGACACAAATGAGCGCAGCCGAAATGGCTGGCGCTGCGGCTGCCAAGTTTGCTCGCGAATATCAGCTCGTGCTTTGGTATCTCGGTGCATCTGAAGCAAACATGGAAAAAGGCGAAATGCGCGTTGAGGCTAACATTTCCGTTACGACTGACCCTGCCGCGCTAACTGATTCGCCTGAAATAAATCCTAAAGCTTATGGTACAAAAGTTGAAGTTAAAAACCTCAACTCTGTACGAAGTGCTGAACGCGCCATCAAATTCGAAGCTGCTCGCATGATTGAACTTATTGAGGCCGGAAAGGGAAATGAAATTACCCAAGAAACTCGCGGCTGGGATGAAGTGAAACAATCTACTTTTTCGCAGCGCTCAAAAGAGGAAGCGCAGGACTACCGATATTTCCCAGATCCAGATTTGCCGAAGATGAAATTGCATGAACTGTTTGACCTCGCTGTTCTCAAAAATGAACTTCCTGAACTTCCAGTAGTAAAGCGCGCACGCTATCGTGCTGATTTCGGTATTAAAGACGAAGATATTGAAAGCTACGTAGGTGATCCTATTCTCGGACGATTATTTGAAGACGGCGTTCGCGAGGTTTCAGATAACAAAGAGCTTGTAAAAATGTATTCAAACTACATTACGAACGATTACATAAGCTTCCGCAAGGAAAATCCTGAAGCAAAAATTCCAGATCATATGATGTTCATCAAGCTCATTGGCATGCTTCATGAAGGCAAGCTTTCCAGTCGCGCCGCAAAGGACATTTTGCCGGTCATGATCAATGAAGGCAAAGATCCAGAAGTAATTGCTGATGAAGGTGGCCTTCTCCAGAAGAATGACGAAGGCGCACTCAAAGAAATCGCCGCAAAAGTTATAGCTGAAAACCCAGCCGTTGTCGAAATCTACAAGGGTGGCAAAGAAAATGCCCTCATGTCGCTCGTTGGCATCATAATGAAAGAGACGAAGGGAAGCGCGAATCCACAGCTTGTCCAAAAAATTCTCAAAGAATTGCTCTAAGCACAAAAAATTTCTGATATACTATCAGTAATGATTTTGAAACCAACACCAGATAAAGTTCGCGTCGCCATCAATGGCTTCGGCCGCATTGGCCGTGCCTTCTTGAAACTCGCATGGGAGCGAAGCGAAATCGAAATCGTCGCCATCAACGACCTTGGCTCAATCGAAAGTCTTTCGTATTTGCTCAAGTACGATACGGTGTATCGAAAATGGAATCACAATATCTCAACAACTAAAAATACTATTCTCATCGACGGCAAAGAAGTGCTGTACGTTTCAGAAAAAGATTCGACGAAACTTCCTTGGAAAGAGCTCGATATCGATGTCGTTGTTGAATCGACTGGCTTGTTTACGTCATACGAAGGCTCAAAGTTCCACCTTACTCAAGGTGCAAAACATGTTGTTATTTCAGCACCAGCCAAAGACGCACTCGAAAATGCAGATGGTAGCGCCGCAATCCAAACACCGACAATCTTGCTTGGCGTAAACGAAGAGAAGTTCGGCACATGTCCGATTACTTCAAATGCTTCTTGTACAACAAACGCAGCCAGCCCACTCATCGCAATCATGCACGAAGCAATCGGCATCGAAAAAGCTATTCTCAACACAGTTCATGGCTACACAGCGTCACAGGCGCTCGTTGACGGACCATCGAAGAAAGATCTCCGTGAAGGCCGCGCTGCTGCGCAAAACATTGTGCCGAGCTCAACAGGCGCTGCAATCGCCGTTGCAAAAGCATTCCCTGTGCTAGATGGCTTGTTCGACGGTATTTCGATTCGTGTTCCAGTCCCAGCTGGTTCAATAGTTGATGTGACTTTCATTGCCAAGCGTGACACGACAGCTGAAGAGGTGAATGCAATTCTCCAAAAAGCCGCAATGGACGATCGCTGGCATGGCATTTTCTCTGTTACTGATGAACCGCTCGTTTCAAGCGATATTCTCGGCTCTGCGTACGCTTCGATAGCTGACCTTGCGATGACTCGCGTTGTCGGAGGGAATTTGGTCAAAGTTATGGCTTGGTACGACAATGAAATGGGATATACGCATACGCTCATAGAACATGTTATTAAAACTGGGCATAGCATTGAAAAATAAATTTCTAGCATAAACAGATGAAAACTTTCTTAATTATTATCGCAATAATCATCCTCGCATTTTTCTTGAT
>JAGOSA010000032.1 GCA_018062505.1 Minisyncoccota bacterium
TGTGTGAAGCAATAATTGCTTATTGAATAATAACTGATAATAAATGCATGCTCGTAGTATATACGGCACGCATTAATTTTCTATAAAAAAATAATAAAGTTACAGATAAGAAAACTTAAACGCTTGGTGCTTCCAACGGCGCGTCTGTCGGCATGTCTGTCGGTATATCCAACGGCACGTCCAACGGTGCGGCTTCCGGTTTTGTGTAGAGCCGAATAACTTTGCTCTTCGTTCTGCCGAATCGATCACTCGCTTCCATATCAAGTATAGTATAGCCCTCTTGGAGGAGCAATGTATCGATGAAGTCGCCATTTTTGTCCAAAAGTATTTCGCGGCCATTGACCGTAAAGCGGGAAGTATGCGGCGCATTTCCAGTCAGTGTCAGCAATTTTGAGTCGAGAATCGCTCCATCTTCGATTGAGGAGGCAATAGTTATGCCAAAAATCGCCTCCTTGCTGCGATAGTATGCATAACCAACAATGCCAAGAAAAAGTAGCCCAACAAGGAAGAGTTTCGTGAATTGTTTTGGGTCTACCATTGGGATCATGGGTGTTTTTGCTTGTTAGGTGTGAATGTCGCTTGTATCGTCGACGCCGCGCTCGAGGACTTCGCGCGGCTTTGCGCCATCTGCTGGTCCAACAACACCGCGCTCTTCAAGAATATCCATCAAGCGCGCTGCGCGTGCGTAACCGAGCTTGAGCTTTCGCTGAAGGTATGATGTTGAAGCTTTGCCAGCCTCGACAACAGCTTGCTTCGCCGCCTCATACATTTCATCGTCATCGCTATTGTCGTCTGAATCAAGTGTTGCTTCAAATATAGACTTATCGACGCTTGGCGTACCAGTGAGCGCAATGTCTCCGACAACTTCATTTTCATATGTCTTCGCAAGCCATGCAACGACGCGCTTAACTTCATCTTCAGTAATGAAAGCTGACTGAATACGATTTGGCTGAGATGATTCGCCAGAAAGGAAGAGCATGTCGCCGGCACCAAGGAGTTTTTCTGCGCCACCAGTGTCGAGAATAGTTCGTGAGTCAATCTGTGAAGAAACTTTAAGAGCAATACGAGCTGGAACGTTCGCTTTGATCAGACCAGTGATGACGTTAACTTCAGGACGTTGTGTCGAGAGAATGAGGTGAATACCGACAGCACGAGACATTTGGGCGAGGCGAACGATGCCAGCTTCAAGTTCGCGAGGGAATGCAGTCATGATGTCCGCCAATTCGTCCAAAATGATAACGATGTACGGCATCTGATCTACTTCTTCGCCTTCCTTGAGTTTGCGGCTTCCGATAAGTTTGTGATACGAATCAATGTCGCGAACAGATTCTGTTTCGAGAATGTTGTAGCGTCGTTCCATTTCTTTTGCTGCCCACTTGAGCGAGAGAATCGCTTTCTTTGCATCAGTAATAACTGGCGTGAGCAAGTGAGGAATTTTGTTATATAGAGTGAGCTCAACGCGCTTCGGGTCGATCATGATGAAGCGAAGGTCTTCCGGCCCGAGTCTATATAAGAGAGATGTAACAAGAGTATGAATCGTCACAGACTTACCCGAGCCAGTTGTACCAGCGATAAGCATGTGCGGCATCTTGGCGAGGTTGATGTATGTCGGCTTGCCCGAAAGGCCGCGGCCAACACCCATATATAGAGGCTTGTCAGAATTTTTGTAATCAGCATCCTGCAAAAGGGAAGCAAGGCCGACTGTTGATTTTGTTTTATTTGGAATTTCGACACCGACAAGAGATTTGCCCGGAATTGGCGCTTCGATACGAATCGGGTGAGCAGCGAGTGCAAGAGCGAGGTCGTTTTGGAGACCGACAATTTTTGCGAGCTTCACACCTTCGGCAGGTTTGAGTGCGTAGCGAGTGACAGATGGACCGACAGTGATTTCATCCATTTCAACTTGAATGCCGAAGTTCGCGAGTGTCCTTTTGATGATGTTTGCATTGCCCTTGATGTCTCCGACATTTGCTTTGCCTCGATCGCCTTCAAGAAGCGAAAGTGGCGGCGGAGTGTACGCACTTGATCGGCGAATGCTTGCGATCTGGAATGCAGACATTTCGTCTTCTTTTTTCTTTGGTTCTGTTTTTGGAGCGTCGTCAGTTCGGCCTTCTTGAACTCGAGCAACTTCTTTAGCTGCAATTTCATCGAGTTTTTTGTCTGCATCACTTGCTGTGGTTGCAGCTACAGGTACGCCATTCTCCAAAATGACTGGCTCTTTTTTGCCGGACAGTATTCTCCACAGTCTTTTGAAAAAAGGAATGAGCGCTGGCTTTGTATCGAAAAGCATCAACAGAGAAATAATAGTGAGTGCTCCGAAAAGCAAAATTGAAAGGTTGAGATCGAAGAGATATATAAATGGTGAAGCAATTGTTTTGCCGACAAGGCCGCCAGCATGAGCGGCCGATGCAATGTCTATTATAGAGAGCGATGAAATAAGGAAGAGTAATGTTGCGATGAGGTGTTGCGATGAAACATCTGTTCGATATTCGCCAACCAATGAGACGCCGAGCAAGATTGCGGAGACTGGCAAGAAAATGTATCCGACGCCAAACATCTTGAAGAGTGCACCGTACACTCCTGCGCCTGCGATGCCTGCGCCGCCGAATGCTGCAACAATAAAGAAGAGTGCAAGGAAAAATGCCAAGATGGCATAAATGGTCTGCTTCGTTTCGTGCTTCAATCCTTTTTCAGAAATCTCAGCAGCTTTTTTCTTGGCAGCGACACTTTGCTTTTTCACTTTTTCTTCAATCTTCTTTGGCATATAAAATAATGCAGTAATTGTAACACATTGTCTGCATCAACAGTTTTTTAAGCCTGTCGATAAAAGGTATTTTTGATTTACTTGATGCTAGCTTGCTTAGAAGTCTTTGATGACTATAATAAAGGACATATGGATACCTCTAAAGATAATTCAGCTCAAGGACATATCAGAAACTCGCTCGAGACAATGGACAAGTCATTGGCTCAATCAGCAAAGCGCGCCGGCAACATTGTTGCGGCACTTTACATTGTCTCTAACGTTTTGCCGGAAGGAGAGCCACTACAAAAAGAAATCCGAAAGACTGGTCTTTCTATATTGTCTCTGGCAAACGATATTGCCGGCGTTAAGGGCGAAAGCTACGACCGCCAGACAAATGAAATTAACAGGGCAATCAAGAAAGTTATTTCGTACCTCGAAGTTGGCGTAACAATGTTCCTCATTTCTGAAATGAACTTCCGCATTCTTCGGCTTGAACTCATGGCGCTCGGTGGTAGCTACGATTCGCGACGCGAAGGTCTGATAGATATTGAAAGTGTCCTCCGCGAAGGCCGCGAGTTTACATCAAAGACACCAGATGGTTCTGCGACCGTAACGACAAAAGATTCCCCTAGAGAATCTAAAGGACATATAAAGGACATTAAAACTGAATCTAAAAGACATTCTCCAGTTGTCCAAAAGCCAATGGTAATTAATGTCCTTAATAAACCTCTTGCCCCAACTTTCGGCAGCAATACATTTTTTAATGAAAAGCCAGTCGATGACCGCAAGTCTAAAATCATTGATTCTCTCAAAGGTAAAGACTCAAGCACAATTACAGATATAAAAACGGACTTCCCTGATGTGTCCTTTAAGACAATTCAGCGCGACCTTCAATCGCTCATCGATGAAGGACAAATTGAAAGAGTAGGCGAGCGCCGCTGGAGCATCTACCGCCTCAAGAGTTAATTTTGACAAAATTATAATCTGTTTTCTATTGTTTTTATTGTCATGGCCTCGATAGATCGTCGTCATCTCCTATGTACGCACTAGGTCTATCGATTGAGTTATTCCTATTGGCTCAGTGCTGCAAAAATCCCGATGGTTTATAGCTAAATCCACAGGTGGCAATATTGTCAACAGTGGCCTTGGCTTTATAATTACCGGAGCATATTAGTAGCGGCGAAAGCCGAATTATGTTAATATGCAATTTAACGTATAGACATTAATCGGAGATAGGATTCCGATATTATTTATGTCTTTGCGTTAGCAACGGTTCGATCATTGACAAGTACATAGGTTGACGAATTTTGATACCGAAAAGTTGTCAATCTTTTTGTTTAGTTTTTTGATCGGTCCTTATCGGCCCTGTCGACAAGGCAGATATCAATTGCGTGCGTACTATTAATATGTACAAGCACAATTGGTTTCGAGTTTGAATAGTTCTCATTCAAAACTATTCGCGTGTTCTTCGGAACACAAAATAAATGCATACTGTGAATCTTGCTCTTATTGAAACTTTGGTTTCAGGGCACGTCGAAATTCATATAACGTGCATCAATTAATAAATATATTATGGCTAATTTTCTAAAATCTAACTCTGCTAAGGCAGTCTTGGGTTTGGTGGCTTTCGCTTTCGCTTTCACAAGCGCTGGCGTAGCAAACGCATACACATTCACAGCTCCAACTCTTAAGGTTGGTTCACGTGGTGTTCAGGTTATGGAGCTCCAAAAGGCTCTTAACATGTGCGCAGACACGAGCATCGCTACAGGCGCAGGTTCTGCTGGTTACGAAACTTCAACTTTCGCAGGAAAGACGAAGCTCGCAGTTAAGGCTTGGCAAGCAAAGATGGGTCTCACAGCAGACGGTGTCTTTGGTCCAATGAGCCGCGCAAGTATGAATGCAAGTGGTT
>JAGOSA010000013.1 GCA_018062505.1 Minisyncoccota bacterium
CAAGTGGGACCGCAAGACCGAGAGCATGAGGACAAGCAATAACCAACACGGCAACTACACGTTCGATAGCAAATGATGCGCTTTGCCCAACTGAAAGCCAGATAATAAGCGTAACTAGAGCCGAACCAACAGCAAAGATAGTAAGCCAGAAAGCTGCACGATCGGACAGCATCTGCAAACGAGACTTTGATGCTTCGGCATCAGCTACCAGGCGCATAATACCTGCTAAGAATGTTTTTTCTCCGACATTCGTCACTCGGACTGTGAGACTTGCATCACCATTGATTGATCCAGCAATTACCTGATCTCCAACGGTTTTGGACACAGGCTTTGACTCACCTGTAATAATTGCCTCATTAAGTTCTGATCGTCCTTCGATAATTTCTCCATCGGCTGGAACCTTAGCACCTGGACGAACCAGAACTTCGTCTCCACCCTTCAACTCACGAACAGGAATGGTAACGGTCTTGCCGTCGCGAATTACTTCGGCGGTATCAGGAAGTAGCTTTGCAAGTTCATTGAGCGCTCCTTTTGCTCCTTGCACAGCTCGCATTTCGATATAGTGACCGATGAGCATGATGGCGATAAGTGTCGCAAGTTCCCAGAATAAATTCATGCCACCTATAAATGTCGTATATACGCTATAGGCATAGGCAGCCGTAATGGCGATGGCAATGAGCGTCATCATACCTGGAAGTTTTGCTTTTAGCTCTCGGTAAGCACTTTTTAGAAACACTCCGCCGCCATAGAAATAAATAATCGAACCGAGAATAAGTATGAGAATATCTACTCCTGGAAAACGCGGGGCATTCCACTTGAATGCGATCATGAAAATCTCCGAATACATGAGTATCGGGATAGTGAGGGCGAGTGTGATATAAAACTTTTTAAGAAAATTTTCAGTATGATGCCCTGCGTGTTTGTCAGGAGAATGATCAGTCTTTTCTATCTTCTGCTTAGTAGGAACAAGCGACATGCCACAAATGGGACACATGCCTGGTTTGTCTTGGACGATTTTTGGATGCATAGGGCAGGTATATGAGATTCCACCTTCAACACGCACTTCCTTATTATGATCATGATGTGTGTGGTCCATATTTTATTTTCGTTTAAGCTGATAAACCTTAAGTATTTCTGTAGTTGCCTTCTCCGTCTGGCCTTTTTTTATCTGCTCAACAACGCACGTTCCCAGGTGTTCTTCGAGAATGGCGTCCTCTACGTTAGAGAGACCTTGTTTAACAGCAGATGTCTGAGTAATGATGTCGATACAATACTTATCTTTCTCAACCATTTCCTGAATACCACGCACCTGTCCTTCAATGATTTTGAGGCGGCGAATAAGTTTTTGTTTGTCAGTTTGCATATAAAATGAGTATATACCCCCTAGGGGGTATATGTCAATAAGCAACCAAAGGTTAAATTAAACTATATCTCTTAGCGAGGTCCAACCCTTAAATGATGATGAGTATGAGTATTTGGCGTTTGAGTTAATCTTCCATCCGTTTGGACCATCCTGCACCGTAATTCCCCCTGTTAGCCCTTTCTTACCTTTAAGCCATTCTTGGAGCGCCTCAGCTTTATAGGCCGTATCGGCAAGCTCCGCTGTTGCGCCTTTCTTGGTGTCAATAATCCAGATTTTATCTTTAGCTTTGAAGATCCAGTCAGGATAGAAAAGCTTTTCCTTATTTTCGTCAGGGTTGAAATAAGAGATTGAGAAGAACTCGCTACCTGCGTCACCATTTTTGTACCACCATGAGACGCTCTTGCTCTCCTCTAGGAATTTGATGAACTCTTTTTCGTTGTCTTCACCTTTGTAGTTTTTCTCGATGTAGAACGGGGCCATAGCTGCCTTTTTGACATCCATTTCTTCGTGCTGGTCAGTGTAGAAAATACTCTGGCGAGGGATTTCGATTTTTTCAGTTCGCTTGGCGCGTTCAGACTTGCGGTTTACTTCCTGCTCGCGGATCGGGCGATATGCCTCAAGTGCCTTGCCAATGAGCGGCGCAAGGACTATATGATATTCTCTCTCCCCACTTAAATGTCCACTATCTGCTAAAACCTCACATATTGGTTCAGCGACAAAAACGAGCGCCATTATCAGCCTAATTTAACCTTATGGAAACACCATCAATCGAAGAAAAAGTTGAACTGAAAATCAGTCCACGGAACGTGCCCTTTGTGCTTTCAGCACTTGAGTCAGAAATCGAACATCTGAAAAAAATACAGAAAGCCTGCGTTAAGAAAAAGCAGTTTCAGGCAGCGAATGATTTACTCCCCAACATCATACTGCTCGAAAATATGGCAAAGTATTTGAAACCATTTAAGCCAAGTCCACTTCCTTTCAAGTAATCTTATGACAAAATCAACCTATGAAAATGAAGCTATTAAAAGAGAGTTCTTTGAGCAACTAAAAGGCGCTCGAGGATTTTCTAAAAGCTCTGTTCGAACCCATGCTGAGGCAATCAACCAATGGGAAGTATTCACTAAAAATGAAGACTTCTCTACGTATGATAAATCCAAGGCAGTTGCTTTTACGGAATGGCTGAACGATCGACCAGCAAAAACAAAATCTGGCCACATCTCCCTAGTTACCCAATATAACTACCTTCGCCGAATAAAGAAGTTCTTTGTCTGGCTGTGCGATCAGGCAGGATACAAAAGCAAGATAGTAAAAAGCGATGTGGACTATCTGCGACTTTCAAAAGCCGAGGCTCAGATCGCGCGAGCAGGAACGACGAAAAAAATGCCAACGTTTGAGGATGCTAAGAAAATCATTGAAGGCATCGATGGAAAAACTGAGATCGATATGCGCGACAGAGCGCTTATTTCCTTTGCTCTTATCACTGGCGCTCGCATCTTCGCTATCGTCTCGCTGAAAATGAAAAACTTCGACAAGGAACTCAAACAGATCGACCAAAATCCAGGAGACGGCGTGAAGACCAAGAACTCCAAGAGAATACTAACCACCTTCTTTCCAATCGGCTGGGACGAACCAGAAAAGTATTTTATGGAATGGTATGAATACCTTGAGTCAAAGGACTTCCGACCAGACGATCCGATATTCCCTATAACGGCAGGATCATTCGTCGACAGAGAGAGCAGTTACAGTAAAGAAACCGTGGGACAAGATCCGTGGGTAGGTACTGGCGCGGCACGAAAGATTTTCGAGAAGCGATGTAGGAATGTAGGCCTACCATACTTCCACCCGCACTCCTTTCGTCATCTAGTCGTAAACCTTCTAAGCAAGAAGCGTCTCACCGAAGAAGAAAAAAGGGCTATTAGTATGAACCTTGGACATGAGAACGTAGGGACCACTTTCGGCTCGTACGGCTACGGCAGTATGAGCAACGAAAGCGCGGTTCAGATTGTTCAAAAGTTGAAGGATATTCAGAATGGTTCGAGTGATAGCTTTGAGCTTAACGACCAAGAGAGAGCCGTTCTGGAGAAGGTCCTTAAGCGTATTTCATAAGCTTGCTATGTAAAGAATTGTAAAGTATCATAAAGATATGAGTAATGACTTTTATACAGCTCGTGAACTCGCTGATAAATTACGAGTGAACATAATGACGATCTATCGCTATATCAGCGCGAAGAAGCTGAAGGCGTATAAGTTCGGCAAAGAGTTCCGCATCGAGAAAAAGGACTTTGAGGCTTTCCTAAAAAAGGCAAGCAATAAATAACAATGCAAACGGAAACAACACAAAAACTTAAATACGGCATGTACGGCCGAAAATCCAGCGAGTCTGAAGATCGTCAGGTACTTTCCATTGATGCTCAGATAGATAGCGCAAAAGAGATTTGTAAAAATCTTGGCATTCGTATTGCCGAGGGAAACATTTTGACCGAGTCAAAATCCGCAAAAACTACAGCCCATCGACCCCTATTCAAAGAGATGCTCGATAAGCTAGAGCGTGGTGATATGAACGCTATTGTCGCTTGGCACGCCGACCGTCTCTCGCGTAATGCTATCGACTCCGCACTCCTTATCGACATGATGGATCGCGGCAAGCTAATCGAAATCGTTACTCCTGGGCAAACGTATCGGAATACACCTTTCGATAAGTTTATGTTTACCCTCGCTTGTACCCAAGCAAAAATGGAAAACGATAAGAAAGGTATCGACGTTACGCGAGGACTTGAAAAGAAAGCCAAGCTCGGTATCTTCCCTGGTCCCGCACCACTTGGATACTTAAACGATAAGTATGCTGAAAAAGGTAATAAAAAAATTAAGAGCGACGAGAACCTTCTTCCACTCATAAAGAAAATGATGGAGTTGATGCTTACTGGCAACTACGGTCCGCTTAAAATCAGAGAATTAGCGAATGAAGAATGGGGGTTCAGAACACCAAAAGGAAAGAAGCTCGGACGAAGCACTGTCTACCGCATATTCACCAATACTTTTTACTACGGCATGTATGAGTATCCGCTTGGAAGTGGAAAATGGTATCGCGGTACACACGAAACAATAATCACAGAAGAAGAGTACGACAAGATCCAAGTTTTACTTGGTCGCAAAGGCCGACCACGTCCCAAAACCCATATCTTTGATTTCGTAGGGATGATGAAATGCGCTGACTGCGGCGCGGCTATAACAGCCGAACTTAAGTTTAAGAAACTCGCCAACGGAGATACTAAATCTTACGTCTACTACCACTGTACAAAAAGAATAAACCCAAACTGTACGCAGGGATCAATTGAAGAGAAGGAGCTTAAAAAGCAGATCATTGGCGAGATGGATAAAATCGAAATACCTACCGAGTTCCATGCCTTTGCCATGAAATGGTGGAAAGCGGAAAACGAGAAGGAAGTTGAGACCCGCAATGTGATCGTAGAAGCCCAACAGAAGGCGTATAAGGCCTGTCTAGCGAAGATTGACGGGCTGACCGACATGAGAGCAGGTGGCGAAATTGACTCGGACGAGTTTGTCCGACGACGTGAGCCACTTCTCACAGAAAAAAACCGTTTAGAGAAACTTTTTGAGGGCACAGGCAAGCGCGTTGATGCTTGGATGAATACTGGCGATCAAATGTTTACCTTCATCGAGCAAGCAATCAATAAGTTCTCTCACGGCACTTTGGACGACCGCCGATCAATACTTGCCGCTTTAGGTTCGAACCTTCTTGTAAAAGATAAAAAACTCAGCATTGATATAGAGAATTGTCTTTTCCCAATACAAAAAATCTCAGGACCTGTTAAGGCGATAAAAGAACGGTTAGAACCAATAGATACCTTTGAAAAACAAGGACGGTTTGAGCAAATGTGCTCTAACAATCCAGTAGTGCTGCGGGACCTGGATTCGAACCAAGATAACAACTTTCAGAGAGTTGCGTCCTACCATTAGACGATCCCGCAATATGCGAACTATTGCTAATTTGCCCACATAGAGTACCAGAATTTCAGCTTTTTTCAAGGCGACCGAGGCAAGCGGCCCAGCTCAGCACGCTCCGCCGCGAATGAAACAGTATATAATTGTGCCATGCTCGACAGCATCCCTTTTGAAATCAAGAAGAGTTCTCGCTCGCGAAGTTTGCGAATCACGGTTCGTACGGACGCGAGTGTCCTCATCACGCAGCCGACCTTTGTCTCGGACGAGGCTGTTCGAATATTTGTGACTGCCAAACGCAGCTGGATAGAAAAAGCCGTCGCCAAATACAAAAGTGCCGACATTCTCCAAATACCCAAAGCCAACAAACGCGACTTCGACAAATACAAAAGGGAAGCCAAACTCCTCGTTCTCGAGAAGCTCCGTATTTTCAACGAATACTACAAGAGCCCGTTTGGTATGGTGACGATTAAAAATCAAAAATCGCGATGGGGAAGTTGCTCTCGCCACAAAAATCTTAACTTCAACTACCGTATTGTCTTTCTGCCGGAACATCTGCAGGACTACTTGGTCGTCCATGAACTCTGCCATACGAAAGTCTTTAACCATAGTCGCAATTTCTGGGCACTTGTCGAAGAAAAAATTCCGCGTGCAACGATCGCTGAGTTCAAGAGGCGAGTGGTTTAAATTGCGCCGCCGCGCCGTGCTCAATGATAAATGATATAATTACTCTATGAAACTGTTATACAAAAGCACAACAAATAGAAAAGTTTCCGGCTTGCTCGGTGGCCTAGCTGAATACATGAATATCGATCCGACGATTTTGCGAGTGATTTTTATTTTCCTTATGGTATTTACGGGTGTTTTTCCAGGCGTTATCGCATATTTGATTGCGGGTGCGATCGTACCGTATCCGCCGGGAACTGAACCAAAATCAGACACACCACCATCTACGTCACAATCTACACCACCAACATCAGACACAAAGCCACTCTAAGTGATATAGTAAAGCAATGGAAAAAACCGAACCAAAAAAAGGAAAACTCTTCTTCTTTATACTTCTCACTGCAGTCATCGTTTTGGCCGCCGCAATTTTTAGACCCTTCCTGGTCGTTCTCGCCATCTCAGCAGCACTCGCTGTTGTGCTCTATCCTGTCTACGAATGGACTCGTCGTCGTGTCACAAAAAATATTTCTTGGTTGGCGGCACTGCTTACGGTGCTCGCATTTTTTATCGTCCTTGCCGCACCACTCTACTTTATCGGTGCAAAAGTTGTAGCCGAGGCAGGCGCCTTACTCAATTCTCTAACCGAGGGTGGGTCAGGGCAGCAGCATATCAATGATCTCGTCAATTGGGTCCAATCAATCATCCCTGGTACGACAGAAATTCCTATTCGCGAAAAAATTGCCGACATTGCGACATTCTTCACAAATTCATTTGGTGCTATTTTTACAGCGACTATTCAAACAATTTTCTCGCTGCTCCTCATTATGCTTTCGCTATTCTATTTCCTCAAAGACGGCGAACACTTCCGCAGTTACCTCGTTCGATTGTCTCCGCTTGCTGATAGATACGACGACAAGATCTTTGATAAATTGTCAGCTGCGGTCAACGGCGTTATGCGCGGCTACGTTTTGATTGCTCTCGTTCAAGGTGTTTTGCTTGGTATTGGTTTGTGGATTTTCGGTGTTCCAAATCCGGTGCTCTGGGCTGTGCTTGCCGGTATCGCTTCGATGGTTCCACAGATTGGTACTGCTGTCGTTTCACTTCCTGCCATTATTTTCCTCTACTTCACTGGTATGCCACTCAATGCTGTCGGTCTCTTGATCTGGTCTATTGCGCTTGTTGGTACGATCGATAACCTTTTGCAACCTGTTGTTGTCGGCAAAAATATCGACTTGCCGCCGATCGCTGTTTTGTTCTCCGTTCTCGGAGGTGTCGCACTCTTTGGAGTTGCCGGACTTATTGTCGGACCGTTATCGCTCAGCCTTTTCCTGACGCTTATGTCTATCTATAGGGAAGAGTACTCGTAGTTTAGAACGCCTGCCACTTCAACACTCTCGCAAGCGACTCAATTTGTCCTGTCTGCACAAATGTCGGAATACCAAGATAACAATTATTGATCAGATCGATTGCGGCGCCACCTGAGTTGCCGTGTTCAACTTTTGCAGAGGTTACAAAGTATGAACCTTCGTAGCCGGAAATAATACCTTCAGTTGCAGTGACATCGGTGTTTGATCCAATACTTGGATAACCAAGAATAACAATCGTATTGCCGACATCGGGAACAGTGCCGCAGTAATTTCTTTTTGTTTTACCGCCAACAGTTGCAGGAATTGATTTAGTTGAGATGCTCGCCATGTCGCTACCTTTGCTCGAAAGGGTAATGTCATCGATGCCGACAGTATATATTGTTGCGTCATTTGGAAATTGTATTGCACAGCTAGACGGTCCATAGCCAGCATTGTCCGAAACGACATGTTTGTTGGTGATGAGACTTCTACTACCGTCGGCAAGTGAAATGAGTGTCGATGAGCCTGTTTGCTTGGCATACAGGTTGCCGTTGGTGTATCGAAACTCACACGTTATTTTGGCGATGACCGGCTGCCAAGCCTTCACAATTCCGGAGACAGTTGGCGCGACAATGACCGGCTTATCAATGATCTTTTCAACGAGACTTGCTTGCTCGGCGGCTTTCTTCTCGGCAGCAGCGACTTCTTCGGCATTTTTTACTTTGAATTGCGCCAAATCATCTTTGACATTGCCGAGGCTAAGATTCGTTTGGTCGATACTCGCTTGAGCGGTTTGCTGGGCGAGGAGAGCGAGTTCACGGTTTTCATCAATCAATTTCTCTTGGCGAGTGAATAGGGCAATATTGCCGACGAGTAGAATGAGAATGACAATGCCAAAAAGATGATGAACTGTTAGTTTCATACGAAGAATTATACCACCTACACCTGTCTATCTGGGCAAAATCATGAAAAAATTCCGACACAAAATGGCTTTTTTGCAACTTCCGCTTTAGCTTCCATAAGCGTATATATGGGGGTATGACTACAGAAAATAGAAACATTTTACTCGGCTCGATAGCGCTCATTATTATCATTGTCGGTATTATTTTCGTCGGTAAGCAGAAAGCGGCCGCTCCAGGAGAGCAGGCTGCCCTCGAGGAAGCTACAAAAGACTGGGAAACCTGGGAAAGTGGCACATATAACAGTGACGTAGACGAAAGCACTATGTACACTGTCTCACACCCTAAAGATTTCGTTGTGTCAAAGCGCGCAACAGCTAAAGGCGGTTTTCTCAAGAATCCACTTGTCACCATGGCTTTTCCAAAAGGCGCTTTTGCTGAACCAAAGAGTACTTACTCTGAAGGTTACGCAACAATTTCTTCGAGCAAATCAAAGAACACAGAAGAACGCTGCTTTACTATTCCGGGTGAAGCAACAGGTGAATTTACTGACGTAACAACCTGGAACGATCTCAAAGTTAAGCGTGTTGACGCAAGTGATCCTGGAGCAGGGAACCTCTACACATCTCGTATTTACCGAACACTCTTCGATGGCACCTGTTACGAAGTCGCGCTCACTGTACACACAACTAATATTGATAACTATGAAGCAGGTACCGTTGTCGAGTTCGACAAAGAGCAAGCTTTCAGTGTCCTCGAAAATATCCGCATGACATTTGGACTCCGCAAGGAAGCTGGTCCACTCAAGTAAAACGAAAAGTGCTATACTATCTCACATGGATAGTCTTATGAAATCAGAAGTATTTTTCTTCGTTGCCACGATTGCACTTATTATTGTTGCTGCACTTTTATCTGTCGCTATTATCTATTTAGTGAAATTTCTCAAGCGAGCTAACCGTATTTCTGTATCGGTTGAAAATGGTTTAGAAGAAATGGAAGAACGTCTCAAGGATCAACCGTGGTTTCACTTCCTTTTCAAGAAGCGTTCAAAAGCTCGCAAGAGTACTAAAGACAAAACTCCAAAAGAGGAGTAGTATAAAAATAGGTCTAGTATTGTTATAAGTAATTAACGCGCAGCCATATATATGGACAACAATAACAACAGTAGTAGTGGTGCAAATACGGTTCTCCTCGTTATCATAATTATTATTTTGATACTTGGCGGCGCTTGGTACTACTACAAAGGTCGTCCGGCACAACGTTCGGACAATAAAGACATCAATGTTCAAGTTGATCTTACTCCAGGTGGAGACACTAGCGGCACGAACGACGCTCCAGCTCAATAGATAGTATTTTTACAAAACCCTTCACGGGGTTTTGTTGCTTTAGACCGTGTTCGGGTGTCCCTTGACACATTCTATTATATAGGTAGTATTTGGTCAGAGCCCTTTCCGGGACTTCTATTATTAGAGTAATAATCGCATTATAGCTTATGAAAACAAAGCGTTTTTTGGCTATTGGGGCAAAATCTGTCCTCATAGCTTTTGTGATGATTGGTATGGTTGGTGGCTCAATGACAGGTTTTATTAGCACAGTTAGTGCTGAGGAAACTACTGTCGTTGCCGCAGAAATCGAACAGGTATCAACTGAAAAAGTATCAGCAGAAAAGGCAACTGAAGAAAAGGTTGCTGCAGATGTTGAAACTAAAGAAGATACTAAGGACACAAAAATCGAACTTAGTACTTTTGGTGACGAACACAATGGTGGTCACGGTTACGAACACGATCATTGGGATGGTCACACCGGTTGGGATAATGGTCACAATGATCATGAAGACCATGGTTACAACAATGATCACGAACAAGTAAAAGGCAGCATCCGTGTTTGCGTACTTGTCCTCGATCAGAATTGGGACATGCTTCCATCAAGTGCAGTTAGTGGTGTTACATTTGAGATCCCTGGCATTACTGAGACATCAGTCTACGGTGATACAACAGGTGAACTTCCTTCAACATTCGTCACGACTCCAATGGAAAAGAATACACGTTTGCTCGACTGGTCTACAGAAAATGATGCAAATTGTACTACATACACTGATCTCGAACTCGGTAACTACTACTACGGCCAGCAGGTGATAACAGGTAGCAACCCATCTAACTGGGAAGTTACTATGTACCACGATGATGCAGGTCACTACATTTACAACTTCGATTACTTCACAGCACACAGCAATCATCTTTTTGATGACGACAGTACAAATGACTGGAACGATGTCTACACAGCAGACGGACACATTCCACTTTACTGTGAAGAACCTCATGCAACACTTGTAGTCGTTAATCGCTACATTCCTACACCAGTAACTCCTCCAACTGACGATGATGGTGGACAGGGAGGTAATGACGACGGCGACGGTGATGACAATGGTAATGGCGGCAACAACGGTGGTAATACAGGTGGTGGCAATACTGGCGGCGGCACAACTACAGGTGGTGGTTCAGTCGGCGGTGGTAGTGCTGGTCCAGGCGGTAGTATCGCTGGTGGAACAAGCATCGCAGCACCAGGACAAGTCCTCGGCGCATCAACTTGTGGCGTTTACCTCAAGGATTACCTTCGCTTCGGTTACCAGAATGATGCTGAAGAAGTAAAAAAGCTTCAGACATTCTTGAATACATACCTCGGTACGACACTTACTGTTAGTGGTACATTTGATACTGCTACAGAAGCTGCTGTGCGAACATTCCAGAGCAAAGAACAGATTTTCGTTCTCACTCCATGGAATATCTCAGCAACGACAGGTATCGTTTACCTCACGACTAAAACTCGTATCAACAATCTCTCATGCAGCACACTCAATGCACCAATTCCAAGCCCGCTTGTGAACTGGAGTGCAAACCCGGAAACAGCATCTATTGCAAAGATTGCAGGAACTACAGCAGTTCCAGCAGGTAAATAAGAACTCCTCCTCTTGCCAAAACCCCGTATTAATTGCGGGGTTTTGCTATTTATGGACTTTCGTGGTATAGTATTTTCACTATATGAGAAAGGAACTGAAGCACGCTCTGATCCCACATGAGGGTAATGGCTACAAGCCGACACTTTTTCACTTTGCTAGTATTTCAGCTGTACTTGTTGTTGGTATTATTTGCTTTATCGGTTCGCTTGCTGCAAATCGCTACATTTTGACGACGCCGCAGGGCGCAGCAGTGTACTCATCTGTTCTCGTTGATCTCACTAACAAAGCGCGTACAGAAAATAATGCACCAAAGCTTGCGATTTCTGACACGCTTACTAAAGCCGCGCAGCTCAAAGCAGACGATATGGCCGCTCGCCAATATTTCTCTCACACGAGTCCGGATGGAACGACACCTTGGTACTGGTTCCAAAAAGCCGGCTATGAATTTATGTATGCCGGTGAAAATCTCGCCGTTGATTTTACTGAGTCGACTGATGTTGAAAATGCCTGGCTCGCTTCACCGAAGCACCGAGACAATATTGTCGATAGTCGATTTACAGAAATCGGTATTGCAACCAAGACGGCAGTTTGGCAGGGAAGACAAACAACTTTTGTTGTGCAGCTTTTTGGTGCACCGACGCGTTCTCTTGCTGTAGCAAATGCAGATGAAGCCACGATCAATCCGAATGAGACAACAAACAATGTACAGTCCGCTGCAACACCGACTGTTGCCGGCGCTAGAGAGGATGGCGAACAGAACACAGTTGTTCAGCAGAGAAAAGTTTCTGTTGTTTCTGAAACACCGACGATGATTACAGTCGAAGCAGTAAATCTCGGCGCGCAGCTCGATCAATCTAGACAGCCGAGTCAAACAGGAGCAGATGCAACTACTGCACCGTCGCTTTCCGACAAGGCCATCGTTGAGATTCCAACTATTTCAAATTTTGCACTAACCGGGCTCGCAATTATCATCTTGCTCGGACTGATTTTGTTTATCTTTATTGAAGTAAAACGTCAGCACCCGAAGCATGTTGTCTTTGGTGTATTTGCATTGTTTATTCTCTCGACTCTTGCGTATATGAGTAATTCGTTGACGCTACCTGTTTAGTATTATTGTTCGAAGTCGATTACCGACGGCCCCACTTTTAATATGAAAACCAACTATACAGCTTTCAAAAAGAAAGTTTGGAATCACTATGGAAAAGAGAAGCGCGCATTTCCGTGGCGCGAGACAAGAGACCCGTACAAAATATTGGTTTCAGAAATTATGCTGCAGCAAACCCAAGCAGATAGGGTAGTGATAAAATATAATTCTTTTTTAAAAAAATGGCCCACGGCTAAGAAGCTCGCTTCAGCAGAATTGCGAGATGTGTTGGCCGAGTGGTCCGGTCTCGGCTACAATCGGCGCGGTAAAAGCCTTTGGTTGCTCGCCAAAGCTGTCGTCGCTGAGTATAACGGCAACATTCCAGACACGACGGAGGAACTCGAAAAGCTTCCGGGTATTGGACCGTACACAGCTCGTGCAATTATGGCTTTTGCGTACGACAAATCATTTCCGCTCATTGAGACGAATATCCGTGCCGTATATATTTATGAATTTTTTAATAATCCTAATAAGGATACTCCACAGAAAATTTCTGACGATACGCTTTTCCCACTCATTGAGAAAACGCTCGACGAGAAGAATCCTCGAGAATGGTATTACGCACTCATGGACTACGGCGCATATCTAAAGAAACTAAAACTATCTACTAATGTTCGACATGCAAGCTATACAAAGCAGAGCAAATTTAAGGGCTCTATTCGTGAAGCTCGCGGCGCAATTATGCGCAATCTCATTGAATCACGAATGACATTAAAGAAACTTCAAGAAAAAATAAAACTTCCACATGATCGTATTGCCCTGGCCATTTCTGCAATGGAAAAAGAGGGAATTGTCGTAAAAAACGGTACGTACTATTCCATTTCTGCCTAGTTGCGGCAAAAAATGAAATTGCATACAATTTTCCCATGGACACCATGGAACCAAACATTCAATTAGACCCAAATTATAAGGAAAAACCAGAAAACAAAATAATCAGAACCGTTCAGCAAGACCATAAACGAACGGTTATTGTTGCTGCCTGCAGCGCCCTTGCCGTCGTTATTTTGTCACTCGGTATCGTGTATATATTTAGAACGCAAATCTTTTCTTCTATTGCGAGTGATTATGCAACTTCTGACAATGCGACAGGAAACAATGCTAACGGCATTACTTCTGCATTATTTTCGGGCGACAATATTATTACAACAGCAGTAAAGAAAACAAACCCGGCTGTCGTTTCGATTACAATCAGCAAAGACGTACCCAAATATGAAACACAAGGTTTTATCGATCCGTTCGGCTTTTTCTCTGCTGTTCCAAAACAGAATGGCACGACAAATCAAGAGATCGGTAACGGCTCCGGCTTCCTTGTTTCTGCTGACGGCTACATCGTCACCAACCGTCATGTTGTCGAAGACAAAGATGCAGACTATACGGTGACGCTCAATGATGGTAAAAAGTATGTTGCAAAAATTATTGCAATCGACGAGCTCTACGATATCGCTATTATTAAAATCGAAGGCACGACATTTCCGTTTGTTGCTCTCGGCGACTCTAGCACTCTTGAACTCGGCTCAACCGTAATCGCTATCGGCAATGCGCTTGGTCAATTCAAAAACACCGTTTCTGTTGGTGTTGTTTCGGGACTCTCTCGTTCGATTACAGCCGGCGACGGCATGGGCAATAGCGAGCAGCTCGAGCAAGTCATTCAGACAGACGCTGCAATCAATCCGGGAAACTCAGGCGGCCCACTTCTCGATATCAATGGCGCAGTGATCGGTATCAATGTTGCTGTTGCACAAGGCTCTCAGTCTATCGGTTTTGCTTTGCCGATCAATTCGGTCAAAGGCATTATTGCTTCAGTAAAAGCGACAGGAAAAATTATTCGCCCGTACATTGGTGTTCGCTATATACAGGTAGATGCCGCTGTTGCTGAAAGTCAGAAACTTTCAGTTGATTACGGTGTGCTCGTTAGGGCGGGAACTACGGGTACTGGAAGTGCTGCCTCCGGATCACTACCAGCTATCCTCAAAGGTTCACCCGCCGAAAAAGCCGGACTCAAAGAAGGCGACGTTATTATTGAAGCCGACGGAAAGAAGCTCGATGAGAATCAAAGCCTAGGTATAATCGTCCGTGAGCACAAAGTTGGTGACACAATTGTCCTCAAAATTATTCGCGGCACGACAACAAAAACTATTTCAGTAAAATTAGAAGAAGCGCCTGCGAACTAGATCAGTAAATAATAAACAAATAAAAATCCCGCAGAAAGCGGGATTTTTATTTAGATCTTCACTTCTCGCCATTCGCCGGGCTTGAGTTTTCCGATCATGAACTTGCCGATACGGATACGTTCGAGTTTCATTACTTTGAAACCGAGCGCTTCTGTCATGCGACGGATCTGACGATTCTTACCTTCCGTCAAAATAATAGAGAATGATTTTTCACCGATCAAATTTACTTTGCATGGGCGAGTTTTATACTGATCCATTTTGAGATCGCCGCCGATGAGCACGCCTTTCTCCATTTTTTCTTTAAATATTCGTGTGACCATTTTATCAACACTGACGATGTACTCTTTCTCGTGATCTTTCTCAGGTGAAAGCATGTCGTCAGTGATTCGGCCGTCGTTCGTGAGGATGAGCAAGCCGGTTGATTCTTTGTCGAGGCGACCAATAGGGAAGACTTTTGTCGGAAACTTAGACGTTGAAACAATATCTTTTTCACCAGGCTGCGGCTGTGTTGTGACAATGCCAGCTGGCTTGTTGTACAAAAAGTAGCGATAGTCTTTGCCTTTGCCGCGGAGTTCGATCTTGTCAGTCGGGAGAACGCGCATGCCGAGAGTTGCTTTGACGCCGTTGACGTACACTTTGCCACCTTCGATGAGTTCATCTGCTTCACGGCGAGTTGCTTTGCCGGTGTTGCGGAGTGCGACATTGATGCGTTCTCTGCCGTCGCTCACTTTTGGAACAACCGGAACGGGAATAGCTTTGGCTGGGCGAGCGCTGCGTGGTGCGCTTGCTACACCAGTTCGCCCTGTTGTCGAACCAGAACGAAAGCCAGTTTTTGGAAAACCTGACTGACGAGATTTATTACCAGTAAATGGCTTATCCTTGCCAAATTGTTTGCCGTCGCCAGAAGAGGCGCGGTTTTTTGATTTGTTGCCCGTCTGTCGAGTACTTGGACGCGCGTTTGGCCGTGAGGCATTGTTTCTTTCCATCTATGCATCCTACGCGAAAAAGAGGAAATTAGCGAGTATCCTTAATTCTCGCCGCTGGAATAATAGCGAGGAGACACAGCACACCGAGACATGAAAATAGTGAAAGGTAGCCGAATGCACCGATGATAAGCGCACCAAGTATCGGGATGATAACACCTGCAAGTGGAGCTATCGCACGATAGACACTAACGAGTCCTGTATCTTCTTCACCGACATGCTTAAAGAAGTAGCTGTCTGACATGACTTCAACAGTCGCAGCACCAATACGTGTTACCAAAAGTGTCGTTGCCCAAATCCAGATGGACGGAGTATCAATTGCCGTAATCATGAGCGTTGCGAGACCCATAACGATAAGCCCGAAAATGAGAATTTCTTTTTCACCAAAACGCATATCAGCAATACGGCCGAGCGGATACTGCAAGAGGACAAATGGCGAAAGCATGACAACAAAAATAATACTGATATCGCCCCAGCTGAAACCAATCGTATTGGCCAAATAAAGCGGCGTATAAATAACCATCACGATATAGAATGTCTGCAGCAAGAAATTGACGAGGAATATCGAAGAAAGATTTTTACTACGGAATATACGACGGAAATTGAGACCGACACGTACCGGTTTGAGTTTGTGCGTGTTGAGCATTGTTCCAGCCTTATAGAGTGTTGTGAGAGAAAGAAAAACCAAGATTGCACCGATGAGGTAGAGCAAGTTAAAGCCGCCATGTTCGAGAATCGTTCCCGTACCGAGGAGCGCTAGCATCCACGCCATGTTGAGAACTGTGAGATAGATACCGCGAATTTTGCCAGTATTAGCATTATTGTCGGTTGCATGCTCGACCATCATGTCGAGGCCGTAGAGAATAAGGGAATTGTGCGAAAGGTACAGAATGAAAAGTGCAGCCGAAATGATGCTGAATGTTGCCTGGGAAAGTCCGGTAAGTGCGAAAATCGAAATGAGCAATAGGAGCGCAACAAAGAGCAAGCTGCCATTGATCGCGATCTTGCGTGGCGCCCAAAAGAGTAAAGCCATCAGCGAAATGAATGCTGCAATACTAAAGAGCGGTCCGACAGCATTTTCACCAAAGAGTTGTGAGGCAAATGTTGAGTTGGCGTAACTAACAAGCGCTAGATGAAGCGAAAATAGAAAACCGGTAATGAGCGCGTACCTGAGCGCTCTTACTTTTACAATGCGCATATAGCATCATTATAAATTAAATTTGAGAGAAATGGAGATTGAGAGTGGGGGAAAGAAAACTAACTCTCAAGATCGAGGTGCGTTTCAAACAATTCATCGAAAAAAGCCCGTTTATGTTTTGAAAAAATAGCATAGGGCTCCGCAGCATATTTCTTTTTCAGTTCATTGTATTTTTCGAGCAATCCTGCGTCGGCGATGAGTAAATCTCTTACCCGAAAAAAAGTATCGTAAGCGCTATCAATAACGCTAATCATAATATCTGTACTAGGCTCAACTTTTCTATCAACAAATATTGCAAAGTTCTTATTCCACAATTCTTCATGCTTCCTTTCAAATATGGTGTCGAGAGCAGTAATTGCTGCTTCCATATCCTCGAGTCGTATTCGAATTTGAATATCAAGGTCACCCTTTGTAATAGCTCCGGGAATAGACGATCCACCGACATGCTGAATGTCGGCTGCAGGAAGTAGTTTTTCTATCTGGTGTTTGTATTCTTCAAAAAGAGATTTTAAATCCATTGTTTATTTTTCCATTACCTCCTTAAGTTTGTTGAGCTCATGTTGAGAAAATGGTGCTGCAAGCTCTCCGTTTTCGACCCATTCAAAGTATTCTAGCTCAGTTTCTTCAGGGCTTATCTCTGTATATGTATATCTGACACTTAGGTCTGCATTAACTGACTTCAATTCAAATATTTTATTAATCTCGAATGCAGAAACAACATATTCATTCTTTTCACCTTGAACGCTGGTATTTACATACGATGTTCCAATTTGAATAGGGGAAGTAGCTATTTCTTCAACGATAAAATCAATCCATTTTGGAGTATTGTTTGGATTGATCGTAAAGTCAAAAACTTCAGAGATAGGTTTCAATATCCTAACTGAGATTTTGTTTTCTTTCATAGTATTTCAAGATTTACACACTCAACAC
>JAGOSA010000033.1 GCA_018062505.1 Minisyncoccota bacterium
TGCTGGGCAGCATTGTACGTATCGCTCGCCTGCTGGATAAGTGGACGAACTTTGACATAAGCCATATACGCAAGCGCAATGATGACAACCCAATAGATCATCTTCATCATCTTGGCATTCTTCTGGGCACGGCGAAGCTTCTTGAGCATCGTGTGATTCTCGCGAGTCAGCTGTATGTTCTCTAAAAGAAGCTTTTTGAACTCTTCGTCCATGGCGATATAGTAGCATATTGCTGGGTTTTTTCAATTGTTTCCGCCACTAGTGCCCTCAGCAGGAATCGAACCCACAATTACTCCTTAGGACGGAGCAGTTATATCCATTTAACTATGAGGGCATGCGCAGGAGCTGCGCAAACACTGCGACTATATCGCTATGTCGAGAAGTTCACTTACCTTAACGCGATTGAAGCCGACAAGGAGAGTATTGTCGATTCTGATGACCGGTACGCCAAGTTGGCCTGTCATTTCTACCATTTCGCCGCGCCTCACAGGGTCCGCAGCGACGTCGAATTCACTGTAAGCAATGTTGTGCTCTTTGAAAAATTCCTTTGCCATGCGGCAGTATGTGCATGACGGCGTTGTGTAGATTGATACTGTTTTCATATGTGGAGAAAGTATACCAGAAAGCCATGAAGATATGCAAAACCACGGTCATGTTTGACTGCCAAGCTCTATCCGTTGTAAGGTAAATAAAAAAACATGAGCAACATAATCAAACTAGGCTCCAAAGAGCGATTCGCTTTCGGGCTTATGCACCAACTCCATTTCGGACAAAGGAGAAAGTTGTCCGGCCTGCCGTTTTCAGTCCATCCGACTCAAGTCCACGACCTGATGTGCAAATGGAACGTTTCCAAAACAACACGAATTGCATCCATTCTTCATGACACTGTTGAAGACACGACAATGACAACCGAAGAGATGACCCGACTGTTTTGGCCAGACGTAACATCAACAGTACTTGCTGTTTCTGAACGCAAGAAAACCGCGATGGATTCGGCGGACAAGAAAGCTACATGGCGAGAGCGCAAAGAGAAAAAGCTAAAATCCATAATCATGGAGCCACACGAAACAGTTTTGCTTTTCTTTGGAGACAAAGTTGCTAATCTTTCGGAAACGATTGGACTCATCAGAGGCCGTAATCATTTTGAAAACAATTTCAACTGTACACCGGAAGAGATGTGTTGGTACTTTCGCGAATCAGTAAAAATCGTCAAGGATCGATTCCTCGGACGTGTCATTGATCCATATCCATTCAATTTCGGGGAAAAGGATATCAGAAGTTATGAAGATCATCTTGATTTGCTTGAGGTTAAGACCAATGTCAGTAGTTTTAATATGACGCCTCAGCAAAAAGAATAGTTTGGCTCAGCCAAGAGTACGGAGTAAGAAGAAAAATGAAGATCAGCTGCTCAAGCAATATGGGCGGCTGTTTTTTTATTATTTTTACGATCATCCTTTTACTGTGCGGGATAGGAGAATCGAACTCCTGTCTACGCATTGGAAGTGCGTTATTCTACCACTAAACCAATCCCGCGTTCTTTATTTTTCTAATACTAAATCCATCCAAGCCTTAATCCTCCTAAAAAGGAAAACCCCATGTTCTGGCTTGCCATTACTGACTATAGACAGGTGTCCTGTACCATAAGGCAATTTCCCTCTTTTCGCAAGTTTCTTATTTGTGCGAATATCGATATATGTCTTATGGAAAAACTTTTTTGGCAATCCAAGCTGCCCAGACCAATAGTCTTCGCTTGCGCGGACATTATTGTCAGGGTATAGATGCAATCGCAACCTGAAATTCTCATCGGACAAGCCTGTAATCGTTTTAAGCCATGTCATTGCAAACCTTATTATACTTGGATTAGCATTTATTATTCGGATGATGCCGTTCGATTTTGTACCTTCTCCAATATAAATGCCAATTCCAAGCATAAATATATCACGGTCAGACAAATTTCCAATATCGGATTTTGCTAGCTTTTGGGCATTTTCTAGCGATACTGATTGCGCATTTTTCCTATGTGCAGTTATTTTTTCTCGAGACTTTTTAATTTTCTCCAATGAAGACTTATTCGGAACATACCTGATGTCTTTAAGCCAGAGACTCAGTGTACTTTTCGAAACAGGAATTAGCTCATTTATTTGAGAATACGAATATCCTTGAAGGCGCAGCGCTTTTGCTTTGTTTCTTAGTTCCTGTTTCATATATAGAACATCTGTATTATAACACGCTAGCGATAAGACAGAAGTTCTAAATATCATTACTCGCCATTCGTAAATATCCCTTTAATTGCCTGCCAAAATCCTTTCTTTTTCTTTGGCGCAGTTTCGGCCGCAAGCGTTGAACTGTCTGCGCTGCCAGGCAAAACGACGACACCTTCCCCTTCTTTCACGACATTGAATTTCTCGCGCACAATTTCCTCTTTGCCCCTAGGCGTCGAAAGCGTCTCCAAGTCCTTGGAAATAGCCTCGTGGCGCGCCACAGTTGCGCTATAGGATTCTTGGGCTTCGAGAAGCTTGCCGTTGGCATCGCTCCACTTTGTGAAGACACCGTACGTCGAATATGCCATAAAAAGAAAGATTGCCGCCAAAAAGCCTATGCCAACAGGCGTATAGAGCAAGGATTGCTTTTGCTTTTTGATGGTTGTGTGCTTTTTTGGCATTTTTCGAAATGGAACTCGTCTGGTATACTCCCGTAAGTATAGCAGACATCGTTCTAGTACTAATCCCTGCTATCCACACCACCATGTTTGACCAAAAAAGCAAAAAAAGAATCGGCATCGTCTGGAAAGTCATCACAGTTTTGATTATCGTTTCGATGATCTTGCTGTATATGCCGGGAGTCTTCAACTAAAGATACTCTAATAAAAAACCCGCAATGTGCGGGTTTTTTTATTCTTTTCCTGATCGCATCATCTTAAGGAAAACTTCATGCGGAATATTCACCTTTCCAGTGAAGCGCTCTTTTTGGCGAGCTTTACCTTTCTTTTGTTTTTCGAGAAGTTTTTTCTTGCGAGAAATGTCGCCACCGCCGACAACCTTCGAGCCATGCATCAAGACGTCCTTGCGGAACGCTTTGACAGTTTTCGAGCTCAAAATACGCCCGAGCGCAAAGCCTTGGATCTTTGTTTCAAATTGCTGACGCGGAAGAATGGCGTGGAGTTTTTCAACAGCGTTTTCAGCTTCTTCGAGAGCGCGGCGGCGAGAGACGATTCGAGTAAATGCCGCGACTTCTTCATCTGCGACGAGCAAATCGAGTCGAACAACATCGGCCGGACGGAAATCGCCAATCTCATATGAAATAGAAGCGTAGCCAGACGTCTGGCTCTTGAGTTCGTCGAAAAAGTTTCGCATCAGTTCGCGAAGCGGCATCGTGAAGTGAATTTGCGAACGGCCTTCGCCGAAGTTCACCGTGTCCCCGACTTCAGCTTCGTGTTCGTAGAGCATTTGCATGACATTGCCCAAATAATCCATTGGCGTAATGAGCGTAATGTTTACCCATGGCTCTTCGACTGTGCCGATTTCGCCATCGTTTGGAAAAAGATGTGGCGAATAGACGATAACATCTTTGCCGTTCTTCAATTTCACTTTATATGTAATAGACGGCATCGTCACAATGAGTTCAAGATTGAATTCGCGGCGAAGGCGCTCTGAAATAATTTCAAGGTGAAGCATGCCAAGGAAACCGCAGCGATAGCCGCGACCAAGAGCGCCAGATGTTTCTTCTTCGTATGAAAAAGCCGAGTCAGAAAGTCGAAGACGTCCGAGCGCAAGCTTGAGCTGGTTAAAGTCATCTTGCGATTCAGGATAAATCGAAGCCCAGACGACAGGCTTCGGTTGCATGTAGCCTGGATACGGCGGCATTGGCGTTTTGAGAAGAGTGACAGTATCACCAACAGAAGCGATACCTGGCTGCTTAATGCCAGTCACGATGTAGCCGATTTGTCCGGCGCCAATTTTGTCTGCCGCAATTTTTTCCGGATGGAACATTCCGACTTCGAGCGATTGGAATTTTTCTTTGGATGTCGCAAACATGAGCTGGTCGTGGCGCTTCACTTCCCCGTCGAGAATACGAACGAAGACGATGACACCAGCATGGTTTGAATATTGGAAATCAAAAACGAGAGCGCGAAGATTATTCTCTCCCGGATGTTCGATTTTTGGCGGCGGAATGCGCTTAATTATTTCAGACAAAAGCTCAGCAACGCCTTCACCTGTTTTGCCAGACACAAGCATGACAGAATCTGGATCGACATCGAGAAGCGTTGCGACTTCAATGCGAACATCGTCAACGCGCGCGAGCGGAGAATCAACTTTCGACAAAACAGGAATGATAACGAGGCCGGCATCGCGAGCCATCTGTAAAACTGAAAGTGTCTGCGCCTGCACACCTTGTGTCGAATCAACGAGAAGGATCGAACCTTCGACAGCACGAATAGCGCGAGAGACTTCATATGAGAAGTCGATGTGACCTGGTGTGTCGATGAGGTTGAGGCGGTGGCCTTGGTATTCCATAGAAACAGGCGTCATCTT
>JAGOSA010000014.1:0-2137 GCA_018062505.1 Minisyncoccota bacterium
ACCATTTTGTACGGATGAAGGACGTAGCTTCTGATCTGATTGCCCCATTCAATGTCAGTCGACTTTGAAATATACATTCTCTCTTTCTCGGCTTTCTGCTCTTCTTCTCGCAGGCGATAGATTTTGCCTTTGAGGAGAGACATTGCGCGGTCGCGATTGGCTTCTTGGCTGCGCTCGCCGTCAGCGTGGACAGCAAGTCCCGTCGGCACGTGGACAATACGAACGGCCGTTTCGCGCTTGTTGACGTTCTGACCACCAGGGCCGGACGACTTGGCGAATTCGATAGAAAGCTCACTATCAGGAATGCTTATTTCCAAATCGCTCTTGTCGAATTTTGGAATGACTTCTACCAGAGAAAAGGATGTATGGCGAAGCTTTTTGGAATTGAAGGGAGAAATACGAACCAAGCGATGGACGCCAGATTCGTTCTTTAGTATACCATAAGCAGTTTTCCCCTTTATTTCAAAGGTTACATTCCGGAAGCCGTTATGGTCGTTCTTATTCTCATGGATGAGAAAAACTTGGAAATTTTTGCGCTCGGCAAACTTGCGATACATGTCAAAAAGCATGGCTGAAAAGTCTTCTGCGTCGTCGCCACCAGCGCCAGAGAAAATAGTCATAACAGCATCTCCCGCGTCGTACTTGCCGACACCAGAGAGTGCGTCCTTAAGCTTTTGATATTCGGCAATAGTTGCCTGTGCTTTGTGCTTATCTGTCCAAAAATCCGCCTGAGCCATTTCTGTCTCAATCAAAGCAATATTCTCTTCAATTTTTTGCTTGCGTGTATCGGACATATAAAAATGGAATTATATCGAAACGAAATGAAGTTTCGCTTAAATGTAGTTAAATTCGTTGAAGACGTCTTCGTACATGCGGATGACGCGATTAGCTTCGGCTTGCGTCAGCTCATAGGCCGAGCCATCGTGAGCAATGCGATTGCGGACTTTGTGCGCCTCCCATGCCGTCTGGACGCTTCGCATTTCAGTTGAAGTCGCATTCTTGAGGCGGTCGCCAAGCGTTGCTCCCACAAGACCGATTTTAATCGTCAGCTCTTCGAGAATAGTGTCAGCTTCTATAATTGCCACGCGCCATTCAGCTGGGCTATTTGAAAACATGTGGGCTTTGATGAGTTCCCATTTCTCATGCTTCGGCGCAACTTCTGGGCTTGCCTTCGCCATTTTCTTTTCTTTCTTTTTTTCTTCTTCGGCTTCGATTTCTTTCATGCGAATATTCGTATAGAAGATGACAAAAAGAAATGCAACCGTCAGGAGGCCAAGAATAACAGCAATGAGCCGGCCGAGCGAGCCGTCAAAAAATAAATCCCAAATCCAGCGGAAAAAATCGTAGACTTTTCCGAAGATGTAGTCGAGATTAAAGTAAATCAGGCCTGAATCATTCCCTTCTTGCATAGTGAGAATATTATATCACGCTAAATTGACGACGCGCTGGCATTAGCCGCGGATTTTTTCGTAGGCCGAAGAGAAATCAAAAAGAACTTTTTCTGCACCAAGAGCAGCAGTGAAGTGAATATCGAGCGGAAGTCCGTTCGAGTGATTGCCGTTCGGAATAGAAATAGCTGGATTGCCTGAAAGGTTTGCCGGTACGGTAAAGATATCTGAGAGGTACATCGCAAGCGGGTCGTGCGATTTCTCGCCGATCTTGAATGCCGGCGTCGGGCTTGTTGGCGTAATAATGATATCGACTTCGTTGAACATCGCTTCCATTTCTCGCTTGATTTCATCGCGCACGAAAATTGCCTTGCGGTAGTACGCATCGTAGTAGCCATGAGAAAGAACATAACTGCCAAGCATAATGCGGCGGCGTGTTTCAGGGCCGAAGCCTTCAGCTCGGCTTTTGGCATAGACGTCATAAAGTGTATTTCCTTCTGCTGAATGTCCATAGCGAATACCATCAAAACGAGAAAGGTTTGTCGAAAGCTCAGCTGGCATGAGGATGTAGTAAGCAGCAAGCGAGTATTTCATTGTCGGCAAAGAAATGTCTTTGACTTCATATCCTGCGGCTTTGATTTTTTCGATCGAAGACTTGAAGTTTGCAAGCGCTTCCGGATCCATGCCTTCCCTGTCGACATCGCTCCATGGAATGCCAATTGTTGGTTTTATTGTTGCATGATCTTCAG
>JAGOSA010000014.1:2237-4360 GCA_018062505.1 Minisyncoccota bacterium
ATCATATAAAGATGAATTTTAGCCCAAGATTTTCTTTACTTTAATAAAGCCGTCCTGTGTATCTGGAGCATCAGCAAGAATTTTCTCTGTAAATTGGCCGCCTTCATGCCCTGGGGCAATGACGTCATCACGTAGAACATTGTAAATATCGCCAATACTCGATGGCTTGTCGTCAATAGTCACTTCCCTGATCTGGTCGACATAGTGGAGAATATTCTCAAGATCGCGCGCAAAAGTCGCCTTTTCAGCATCTGTGAGCTCGAGGCGCGAGAGCTTGGCTAGTTTTTCGATATCGCGGATTTCCATAGGGTCAGAATAGCATTTATTTAAGCATCTTCAAAAAGTCATTTTCGTCCAAAACCACCACGCCCAGTTTCTCCGCATCAGCCAATTTCGAGCCAGCACTTTCCCCTGCTACGACATAGTTAGTATTTTTAGAAACAGAACCGGCGACTTTGCCGCCCTGTGCGAGAATCATTTTCTTAGTATCATCGCGCGAAAGCGTAGGCAGCGTTCCGGTGAGCACAAAAATCTTACCTTCGAATTTGCCGCCTTTTGGTGCTACGAACTTTTTCGGCACGACGCCATTTTCCAAAAGCTTTTTGACGTAGTCGCGATTATGCTTTTCCGAAAACCAAGCAACGATGCTTTCAGCCACAAGTGGACCGATGTTTTCAATATTCTCAAGATCGCGCGCTGCCGCTTTTTCAAATTTCTCAAGCGTTCCAAAATGCTTTGCAAGATCTCGCGCTGTTTCTTCACCAACATGCAAAATGCCGAGCGCAACAACGAAGCGATCGAGTGGCGGATTCTTCTTCATCTCAAGATTTTCAATAATATTTTTTGCGCTCTTCTCACCGAAACGCTCAAGGCCAGAAAGATCGGCTTCAGTGAGAGTAAACAAATCAGCCGCATCGGTAATGAGACCTTCGTCTTTGAGTCGTTCAAGGATCTTTGGACCAACTTCGTAGATATCGAGTGCCTTCACAAAATGCTCCATGCCGCGAACATTGCGCGCCGGACACTGCAAGTTGAGGCAGTAAAAAGCCACAGACTGATCGTCGTCTTTCTTAGTCTTCGTGCCGCCGCCAGTTCCCCTCTTTTCAATCGTGCTTCCGCACTCAGGACACTTTGTTGGCATTGAAAACTTTTTTTCTTTGCCTGTGCGGAGTGCAACGAGAACTTCGACAACTTCTGGAATAACATCGCCAGCTTTTTGGATAACGACAGTGTCGCCGATCTTAATATCGAGTCGCTCGATCTGATCCATATTATGGAGCGTTGATTTTGAAACCGTAGAACCAGCAACAAGCGTCGGGTTGAAATGCGCGAGCGGTGTAAGAACTCCAGTGCGTCCGACCTGCACTGTAATATCCAAAACCTGCGTCGTTGCTTTTTCTGCCGGATATTTAAAAGCCACACTGTAGCGCGGTGCCTTGCCGACAACTCCGAGCTCTTGCTGCAAGTCATTGCTATCAATACAGATAACAACACCATCAGTTCCAAACGGAAGATTTGGTCGAGCCTTTTCAATTTTCTCAATTTGTTTTTCAACTTCGGCGAGCGTTTTGCATTTCTCTTCGAGATCGCTCATCGGGAAGCCGAGCGACGCGAGCAAACGATGTTTATCACTATGGCTTTTTATTTTGCGGCCGAAGTCATCAGAAACTTCAGCAATATCGTATGCAAAAAAGTTGAGGTTGCGAGAACGCGACGTATTTGGATCAAGCTGACGAATGCCGCCGGCTGCAGCATTGCGAGTATTGGCAAAAAGTGGCTTCCCTTCATTTTCTTGAATCTTATTTAAAGCAATGAGCGTTTTCTTGGCCATGACAATTTCGCCACGAACTTCAAGCGTTTTTGGAAATGGCGCTTCGAGCTGCACAGGAACATCAGGAACCATCGAAACATTTTGTGTAACATCTTCGCCGATGAAGCCATCGCCACGAGTTGCAGCCTGCGTGAGTTTTCCATTTTCGTAATGAAGAGTGACAGCGAGTCCGTCGAATTTGAGTTCAGCGAAATATGTTATGCCATTTTGCGCGGCATTTTTTTCTGAACTGACTGTTTTTTCGTTACCAACAAGCTTTTGCATTCGCGCCGCCCAACTTTCCAACTCTTCT
>JAGOSA010000014.1:4460-14447 GCA_018062505.1 Minisyncoccota bacterium
GTCGCACCCAAAAGACGTTCAACTGCCCTTGCGCCCGCACCGCCGGTAAATCGCAAGTCTGCAATACCAGAGCCGGATTGGCCGTATTCGATAAAGTTACAGTCGACATTGTAGCCGCGTGATTCAATCTTGGTTGAGTCGCCGCCGCCAACACCGTCCGAATCAAAATCTTTATCTATTGAGAAAACTGCACAGCCGGCAACTGTGTTGCCGTTGACGTTTGCATTGACCGGAAGTTCGTATGCAAAGTACGTCGGGGTCGAAATGTCGCTAATTAGCTGTGGCCAGTTCGTATCGTCGCCGCACTTGATGCTTGCAGGTGAATTTGCCGACGTGTAGTGTCCCATTTTGACATCCCAGTAGAGTGCGCATTCAAGGCCTGTGTCAGCTGCTGTGAAAGAGTATTGGCTAGATTTTGCATTGACGGAAAGCAATTGCTCTTTGTATGCGACGCCAGAAATCGAAAGCGCCATCAGCAGCAAAATACTTGAAACAAGCACAGCAAAGAGTGCGACGAAACCTTTTTGGTTGCTCATTATTCTTTTATTTTTTCTTGAGAATATATTCATATGAAAATGCTAGTTCCCTGTTGGAATCCAATTGCTCAATGTTTCGGTCAAAGTAATATTTTTATCGCCGCCATTTTTTTCTGTCCAAACAACGTATGACGTAACGCGAATTTCATCTGGGCTAATTGTATCAATTGTCAGGTACCTGAGAAACGGCGTATTAGAGTCTGTTCCCCCCGGCTGGAAGTAGTAGCCATTGCTGTCATACTCAACAGGAAAATCCTCGCAATCAGGGCGAGTACATGGAATAAGTTCCTGTGGTGGCGTTTCAATCGCCGGATCAGCCGTAACACAACCACGGCCGGCACTTGTACATGAAAGTGCCATATCGATAAATGAGTTCCACGATGCAGTGACGCCGGCGACTGGCGTATACTTATTACGCAAATGGCGAACATATTCAATGTTTTCTTGCGCGAGATAGTTTGCCGACAATCTATTTTTTGAAGCAGTCGTACTTGAAATACCATTAGCTGTTACTGAAATGACAGCTGCAATCGAAACAGAAAAAATCGCCACAGCAACGAGCGTCTCGACAAGAGTAAAACCGGATTCTTTATTTTTGCTTAAGAATAATTTCATGTGAGTTTGATACAAAAAATAAGGCGACGGCTAAGGCGTTGTGACATTAATATTTCTCTGCGAAGCTGTCGTCTGCAGACTAAAAGGAGTGACGACTTCTTTGTATGCAACAGTTCCTGAAATGCGAATAACAATTCTCGGAGAAGCTGCAAATGCGCCGTCGCTCGTATTGAAGACATTAAATCCTGAAGCCGAGCATGCAACATGAACTTCCGGAGGAAGCATTGCTGAAAACGAAACACCGCCATCGAGTGACTTCTTGAGTGTGCAGACGTCAGGACCTGAGCCCGGAATAGAGCTGTCGAGCAATTCAAACATATACACAACCTGATCGAAGGCATTTGCTAGTCCGGCGCTTTGGTCTGCAGGTGTACCATTTGTTGGCTCAAGTGATGCCGCCAGAAAACCAGTATGGCTTCCATCGCTACAATCTTGCGGCAAGGCTAAAAAGTCATTTGGGGCACTTCCCTGAACTATTAATGGATCTGAGGTAGAAACGCAGTGATAGTTTGAGCCAAGCTTAAAGTTTCTCGACATGTCTTCCATAGCGAAATTGATCGTGTCGATAACGGTGCGGAGGCTTTGCGATTTCTTATTTGTATTATTGACGTTGAGGAGTGCACTGATGCCGATAACCATGACGATCGTAAAAACAGCAATAGCAACCATCGCTTCAATGAGCGTGAAGCCGGACTGGTTTTTTGATTTGTTTTTATAGTAATCGAACATCATTTTAAAACTTTTTTACGGATGCGCTTCAATGCTTATTTGTCCGAGGTTTGTAACAACAATATCTCGGCTAGGAGTATCGGCATTTGGAGAAGTGACAGTAATTCGGACGTATTTGTAGGGACTGCCGTCATCTGTTGTAATGATGGCATCTGGGAGTGGGCGCTTAAATACAATATTGACGCCCATAGTGCTGCTGATATCAGTCGAGCAAGCAGTGTCTGGACCAACGCATATTGCGCTGATGTAGTTTCCTTGGCCGAGCGAAATATTATCTAGGCATTCTGTATTGACTCCTGCCCCACACGGGCTCCAGCCGTTATCGAGAACGTTGTTGTATTCTCCGCCGATGTAATCAATAAACTTGAGGAGCGATGTTCCGGCGGCGCCCGGTGCGTAGCTGCCGAGGTTTGGAGTATTGCCGACATCTCTCGCAGTTATATAGATGCCGTACCTCGGTGAACAGTCAGAACGAATACGGTTGCAGTCAGCAATGAGATCACTAGTGCGGCCAGAAATTGCTTCCTTCTGAACTTCATTGATTTGAAGCGCGATATCTTGGGCAAGGTTTTGAATCGTGACATTTCGGCCGAAGCGAGAAAAGTTAACGAGAAGCGTTCCAGCGATAATTGAAAAAATAGAAATAACAACGACAAGCTCAATGAATGTTACGCCGCGCTCCCCAATCCGTTCTTTCGCTTTATTTATTTTTTTGGAAAATAAGCTCATCGCAGAAAACATATTAGCGGAAAAGACCCAACAAGCTTGTAACTGTGACATCGAAGAAAAAAGCAAAGAGTGTGCCAAATATCAGGAATGGCGCAAAAGGAATTTCCATTTTTCTCGAAGCCTTTGTTCCTTTGACTGCCAAGATAATGAGCCCGATGAGAGCGCCAGACCAAAAACCTAGTAGGAGTGCAGCGAAGCCGCGAGCAATGCCAAGCAAAAGTCCTATTGCGACCGCAAGCTTTACGTCGCCGAAGCCAAGCCATTTCCCTTTTGATACAGCCCAGAGTATGAAGAGTGGCAATGCAACAATCGGACCAGAAACAATAGACATGAGCGTTGCTGGATGAAACTGCGCGACGCCAGCATTACTGAAGAACAAACCAAGAAATGCAATAACAATGAGCGGATAAACAAGGTTGTTCGGGACAATCTTGTGGCGCATGTCGTAGCCAGCAATGACGAGCATAATCGAGAACGAAAGCATATAGAACAAAACGTAGTAGACAAAATTTGCTGCTGAGTAATCGAGCAAGTATGCGAAGCGTGAGAATATCAAAAGAGTAATAATACCCATAATGAACTCAACGGCTGGATAGAGAAATGAAATCGGCGCTTTGCACTTTCGGCATTTACCGCCAATGAATAGATAAGAAAAAATCGGCACGAGCTCATACCACTGAAGATTGCGAGCACATGTTAAACAGCCGCTTCGTCCGCCAAATCCCCTGCCGCTGTTATGGCGAAAGATGACGACATTCAAAAAGCTGCCGATGACGGTTCCAAAGAGAAAGATGATGACGGGAATGAAATACTCCATTGCCTGAAATTATAGCATTTCTATTGCGCCTCAGTTGCCGAGTAAGTGGAAACAAAAAACTCCCGAAGGAGCTTTTTGTTTACATGACTTTAAAAGTAGAGATTAGTGACACTCGAGTTGGCCAGTTGCCGGAGCTGTATCCACCTTGCCCGCAAATCCAGAGCTATCAATACAGAAGACGTCGCCTGTTGCTGCCATAGTAGAGTATGCCCAGTATGTTTGGCCACTGCCTCCAACTTCACAAGTAACATCGTTGCCATTAGCTTTTGCTGCAGCAATCATCAAGTTTTCGAATGGAGCAGCAGACGAGTCTCCACTTGAATATGTCTGAGGAGAACCATCTGTAGTACACAAGCCGCCGTAGTCGAGGCCTTGTCCGTCGTAGTAGTTTTCAGCTTCTGCGCGAGCGCTCGACATAGAAGTAATAGCGCTTGCATCACGAGCTTTCTCACGAGCTGTTCGAAGGTTAGTGATGACCATCGCCGCCAAAATACCGATAATCGCAATAACGACGAGGAGTTCGATCAGCGTAAAACCTTTTTCGAGTTTTTTGTTCATGTGGAAAGTCATAATGTTTATGTTTGTACAGTTTGTAGTATAGCACTCCCTACTCTATTAATCCTCCTAGGCCGAATGTGGAAAACCGTTGTTCTTCAAAATCTGCAGAAATCGCAGCTACTACTGAATCGAGCTCGCAATGTTGTAGATCGGAACCAAGATCGAAGACAAGAGGACACCGACGCCGATACCGAGAACAACGATCATCACTGGCTCAATCAAGCTAACCAATGTGTCGACAATGTCATCGACTTCTCGCTTATAGAAGTGCGCCATTGTGCGGAGGATTTGGCCAAGCGATCCTGTTTCTTCGCCAGTTTTCATCATCTGCACCATAATCGGCGGAATCATTGGCTCGCGAGCAAGCGCATCAGAAAGCGCAGAACCACCCTTAACAGCTTCGGCTGTATTTCTCATAATCAAACTGTATGCCTGTGAACCGACAACAGAGCCAGTAATTTCAATAGCGTGAACAATTGGAATACCAGAAGAGATCATCGTATCGAGGTTGTCAGCAATACGTGAAAGGAAAAGCTTCTGGTAGAGCTTACCGAAGAGCGGCATCTTGAGGCGAAGACGGTCGAGGTAGAGCTTGCCAGAATCCCTGCGCGAAAGAATGACGACGTAGACCGCCATGAGCACGAGCGCAATCAGGATGAAAATACCGTAGTCGACAAAGAAGTTAGAAATGCCAATGATGATGCGTGTGTAAACCGGAATGTCCTGTCCAGATTCCAAAATAATTTCAGAAAGCTTCGGAATAACCATGACCATCATGAGGACCATAACGGCAATGAAAACCACAACGACAAAAGCCGGATAAATGAGGGCATTTCTCGTTTTGCTCGTCAGTTCATACTGGCGATCCAAGTAGTCGGCCAAGTAGCTGAATGTTTTTGTGAGAGTACCGGATTCTTCTCCGGCCTTAACCATGTTTGTATAAAATTCAGTGAAGACTTCAGGATGCTTAGCGAGCGCTTCAGAAATAGACATACCAGCCTGAAGGTCGTCGACAACTTGCGTCAATCGGCGGCGAAGGACTTTATTCTCAGCATTCGAAGCGAGCATTGAGAAAGCCTTGAGTGCAGAAACTTGAGCTTCAAAGAGCGTCGAAATCTGTCGAGAAATGATGACAATGTCCTTTTGTGGAACACGGACGAAGATTTCGCGGCCGAGCCCCGTTTCTTCTTCGCCTTTTATCGAAACGACGACGAGGCCGCGGCGTTGCAGTGCACTAATAGCCAAATCTCTCGACGCTGCTTCAACAGTGCCTTCCTTTTTTTCTCCCTTGTCTGTAATTGCTTTGTATTTAAAAACCATATGTTTATTTTATGACTGCGATTACATCAAGCGTTCCAAACTTTTTGGATTGAGCGAGTGCAAGTATGCATCTTCGACAGTGATTTCGCCTTTCTGGACAAGCTCGATGAGAGAGCGATTCATATCGATCATCCCCTGCTCAAAGCCTGTCTCAATAACGACGTCGATTTCGTGCGTGCGCTTTTCGCGAATCAAGTTCGAAACAGCATTGTTATTGATCAAGAGTTCGTACGCAGGAATAAGGCCACCAGAAATGCGAGGGATGAGACGCTGCGAGAAAATACCAAGCAAAGAGTTCGAAAGCTGAACGCGGATCTGGCCTTGCTGCTCTGCTGGGAAAGAATCAATGATACGGTCGATCGTTTGCGCAGCATTGTTCGTGTGAAGTGTCGAGAGAACAAAGTGCCCAGTTTCAGCCGCAGTTACAGCAGTAGAAATAGTTTCTGGTTCGCGCATTTCTCCAACCATGATGACGTTAACGTCTTCGCGGAAAGCCGAGCGGAGCGCAGAATGGAAATCGCGCGTATTGATACCGACAGCGCGCTGATCGATAATCGAACGCTTTGGTTCAAAGACATATTCGATCGGATCTTCAATCGTCACGATGTGCTCAGCACGCTCTTCGTTAATGAGAGCAATCATCGCAGCCATTGTCGTTGACTTGCCTTGTCCAACCGGACCGACAACAAGGAAAAAGCCCTGCTTCTTGCGAGCAAGCGTACCAAGAATCGGCGGAAGGTTGAGCTCTTGGAGAGTCTTCACGTGAGGAATAAGGCGAAGCGCAATTGCATACCCATTTTGCGCCATGTAGGCATTGCCGCGCAAACGATGTTCCCCGCCCTTGAAACTGTATGAGAAATCGCATTCAAGATTTTGCAGGAAGTTATTGAACTTAACATCATCTTGAAGAAGTTCTTTGAGCAAACCAAGGACATCTTCATTTGAGTACTCTTTGCGATTAACCAAAAAAATAAGCTGCCCAGCAACGCGGATAGCAGGATGGCGGCCAGCGCTAGCATGGATATCTGATCCATTTTCGCGTATGACTGTCATGATCAATTCTTCGAGTTCAATTTTATAGTCCATAGTTTCTAATATGCGTTTTTATTTTGATCCGACTATTTTCATAACTTCAGTCACGACTTCAGACGGAGTCATGCTTGCTTTGACGATGTAACCAGAAGCGCCGAGCGATTCGCCGAGCTTAATGTCAGATTGCTGACCACGATTCGAAAGAATAATTTTGACAGTCTTTGGAATAAGCTTTTCGTCCTGCATCACTTTGAGCAATTGAAAGCCGTCCATGATAGGCATGAGAACATCGAGCAGCATAATGTCAGGCGTATATCCCCCATGAAGCAACTCCAGTGCTTTCTCAGGATTCGAAGCCGTTGACACTTCAAAGTTAGATTGCGAAAATTTCAATGCATACATGTCGAGCAAGAACGCATCGTCGTCTACGATAAATATTTTGTGTTTAGTTCCAGTAGTTTCGGGCATATATTAGTTATTTGTTACTCCATTATAGTATACCAGCACTTCAAGTAAACGTGGTATGTGTTGAAAGGCTACCCTAACGACTCAATGTTAAAATTGTAAACTTCCTGCAACGGCACGATTCCCTTCATCGATTTAAGAATCGCATCCTCGCGCATCATCATCATTCCCTTCTTTCGGGCTGCCGTGTAAATGTCGATTTCATTCGGGCTCTTGAGAATAATTGCCTGCATTTCCTTATCAACAGCGAACATTTCAAATATAGCGACGCGGCCGCGTGTACCCGATGGACAATCAGATGTTGGCTGCGATTCATAAAGCGGCGCATTCAGGTTCATATTGGCTTTGTATTCAGCCGGCAAATCAGCAAATTGCCTGTCGAGCATCTGCTTGAGAGCATCATCAATTGGCATTTCTTTCTTGGCGCTCGGGCAAATGACGCGAGTCAAACGCTGAGCAATAGAGAGAATGAGCGTCGGCGCAATCAAGTACGGATCGACACCCATGTCGACGAGGCGCGGCACGACGCCGAGAGCATTGTTCGTGTGGAGAGTAGAAAGCACTAAGTGACCAGTCAAAGCAGCCTGAATCGCAAGCTCGGCTGTTTCTTTGTCGCGGATTTCGCCCACCATAATAATGTTCGGGTCTTGGCGAAGAACAGAGCGCAAACCTGAAGCAAATGTGTAGCCGATTTCAGGCATAACCTGCGACTGGTTAACTTCTGGCATGTGGTATTCGACTGGATCTTCAAGCGAAACGACGTTTGCTTTCTCACGATCGAGTTCGTTCATCATTGAGTAAAGAGTTGTAGTTTTACCGGAACCAGTCGGACCAGTGATGAGAATAAGTCCGTACGGGCGCTTGAGCGCATCGCGGATCATTTTCAGATTTGTCTCGGAAAGTTCGAGCTTGTCGAGCGGAAGAACGCCTTTTTCAGAATCGAGAATACGCATAACAACTTTTTCGCCGTAGTACGTCGGCAATGTCGAAACACGGAAGTCGATTTTGCGTCCTGAAACTTTCGCAGAGAAACCGCCGTCTTGCGGCTTTCGCTTTTGGTCAATCTGAAGCTTCGCCAAAATCTTAATGCGGGCAACGATTCCAGAATAGACGTTCAGCGGCAAAACGAGCGATGTATGCAAAACGCCATCGACGCGGAAGCGAACCTTCACTTGCTCGCCTGTATTTTCGATATGGATGTCGGAAGCATTTCCTTCTGTCGCATGGTTGATGATGACAGCCACGATCTTGATGATCGGCGCATCTTCGACAATTTTGTCTTCTTCATTGGCTTTTTTCCCGCTCTTTTTATTTTCCTCGATTTCAACAGCAGTTGCAGCGGCCGCGATTTCAGTATCAAGCTCAGAAAGTGCCTGATCGACTTCGCTCGTTATCCCCTGATAGCTGTTCATAACGAGTTCATAATCGTCTGCGCTGATGAGAAAAACTTTATATGGAACATTTTCTCGAACAGAAATAAACTGCAGCGCATCTGCCGCCTGAATGTTGTCAGGGTCGAGCATACCGACTTCGAGCACGCCATCGATAAAGCCAATCGGCACCATGTGGTAGTGCTTGGCCGAATCTTCTGGGACGTATTTGAGGAGGTCAGTCGAAATAGTCTTCTTGTCGACCTTTTTGAAAGGAATGCCGTAGTAATCGCTCTTGAGGCGAACGAGATCCCCCGGAGACAATCCGGCTTCAACGAGAGCTGCATCAGTGTTGCCCTCAAAGCGCTCTTGCGCCATGCGAGAAATGGAAGAGATTTGCTCTTCCTTGATGATGCCGTTTTCAGCTAGATGCTCGAGAAAGCTCATAGTGAGAGCTACTGAGCGGTCTTAAATGATATGGTCTCTCCGAATGCTGTTCCGCCATTTTGCTCGACCGCTGCTTTGACATAGTATGTTGTGTTTGGAGAAAGTCCTGTGAGTGTTGCACTAAATGATGCTTCCGAACCAGTCTGCTTTGTTGTCTTATTGATAGTATTTTGGTTAGTTCCCCATTCAAACCATCTTGCGTTTGATCCAGCGATGACTGTTTCTGCGCCAACTGTTGCTGAGCGCTGGCCAATATTCTGCACTTCTTTCGTTTTAACCTGACTAATTGGAGCAATAGGATCGCCTGGCAAGCCATTGAGAACGTTAGATCCGGAAATGGCATCACCTGTCACAGCTTCGTCTCCAGCAATGACGCCGACATCAACGCCGATTGGCGCAAATGGATTTGGGCGCCCAACATCAGTTGGCTGAGGCAATTCCTGAGAAATATCTTTGAGGGCGAGAAATTCTGGCTTCTCAAAAATGTCTGTATTAAGCTTGATATTGTCGATATTGGTGACCTGTCGAAGGACAGACTGAATAGTTTGGTCTGTTGTTGGATTATTCTGAGGAATCGAAACAGCTTTATTTGTTACTTCAGACTGAAGTAGCGGCTCTGAAGATTGGCCTTCTGCTTTATTGCTGAAAAAGTATGCGCCAGTCGAAAGAGCACCGACCGTAAGCACTGTTAAGAAGATTTTTGATGAGCTTTTCATATTAATTAACAGCTTTTAGCCAGTAAATCTTTGCCTTGACTTCAAACTTGTAAACTTCTTTTGTGTCCTGTGCATCGAACACTATGCTTGTGACGTCGATAATGCGGAGATTCTTTTCCATGTCGCCCATGAGCTTCGTGAAGTTATCGAATGTGCCAGTAAATGTCATCGTTAAGCTAAAGCTATTATAGTCTTTTTTTGATTCGAGTGCAGTTTTGTTGTCTCTGACAGAAGTTGAAGCTGCTGCTCCAGCGGCAGTTCCGGTTGCGGCTTTCGCTTGCTGGTCAACATCGAACTTAACAGCGTTCAAAATCGTTCCGTATTGCTTGGCTGTACGGTCAACATCAATGATGAGCTTGATGTTGTCGAGGTTGTCTGGCATAAGCTTTTCGAGGCGAGCAACAAGCGTCGTATCGAGCGCATTGTATGTCGTTGCGAGGTTGTCCTTTTTCTTGAGGGCAGCGTTAAGCTTTTCTTCATTTTCCTTGAGCTTGACGACTTCTTCTTTGACGACTTTTGCCTCGCCATAAATTGGCTGGGTATACAAAAAGTATGACCCGAACGATAGACCTATTAAGAGAACTGGAATAATTAATTTGCCCATACTATTGTTCGATCAAAGGATCACTGTTAAGTCTTTTTATATACGCTTC
>JAGOSA010000014.1:14547-16716 GCA_018062505.1 Minisyncoccota bacterium
CAGCAAAGATTTTATTGAGCTGTGTATAACAATTATTGCAACTTTCTGAGCGCCAAACCGACAGCAACAGCAAATTCTGGACCAGTTTCCGCAAGAATATTTTCGAGAAAGGCTGGCGCTTCGACTTTCTGGAAAGCATTGCCGTAGAGAACTTCAACTTGAAAGCGGCTTTCGGCAGCTTCATAGAATCCTTTGATCAACGATCCCCCACCGACGAGGATAATCTTGCCGATAACTTTATTGTATCGTCGCTCGTACGCCAAAATGACGCTCTGCGTTTCGTTCAAGATAAAATCAAACGAAAGCTTGATGACTTCGCGCATATTCTGCGTCGCAGCATCGCCACCTGAGCCGCGCATATCAAATGTACGCTTCATTTCTTCGGCTTTTGAAAAAGGAATTTGAAGTGATGTCGCCAAATTTGCCGTAATATCCTGCGAACCGCGCATGACCACGTGGAATTGGCGAACGACGCCAAAGTCGACAATAGAAAGCTTCACCTTGGAAGCGCCGAAGTCAACGATGAGGACCGTTCCCATTTCGTGCCCAAGAATTGCGCGCATAGTGCTGAACGTTTCGATTTCATAAAAGCTTGTCTGGAGGTTGGCTGCTTTGACGACAGCTTGGTATTTGGAAATAGTATCGCTATGGATCGCGGCAATGAGGACTTCAGTCTTATTGTTAGTTGGCGATTGCATAGCAAGTGTGTCATTCATTGGCTCTTCTTCCCTCTTTGGGATAACAGACCAGTCGAGCGAGACTTCTGAGATCGGAACCGGAATGTACTTGCGCGCTTCAGTCTGGACGATTGCCGCAATTTCTTTATTGTTCGGAGCAGTCGGAATTTCGATAACAGTAACAAGAGAAGCCGAAGAAGGAATAGCAACACCTGCGCTCATGCTTGTCACAGACGATTCGCGAATGAGATCTGTGATTGCAGCTGCGAGCTTGTCCTCGGCGAGATTGGTAACTTTGCCGATTTCAACTTGGCCGTACGGACCAAGAGAAAGAGAGCCGTATGTTTCAAGAACCGCTTTGCCTGACTTCTTTTTTAATTGAACTATCTTAATGGACGACGTGCCAATATCGACGCCGATGACGCTGTCATTATTTGAAGCTCCGCTGAAGAGTTTTGAAAAAGGATTTGCCATAGAGTTGTATGTGTTCTCTACAGTATAAAGGCAGAATGTCTTATCGCCAAACATTTTATTTAAAATTTATCGCGGCTTCATGTCGAAAATGTATTGTTGGTGCATGTTTTCATCCATAGTAAACATTCTTTTTCCCGTCAGCTGCGAACAGTGCAATCAGAAAGGCGCTTACCTTTGCGATTCTTGCCTAGGCAAATGCGAAAAGGCGAAGCCATATGATCAATTTGCCCAAGGACAAGGAAATATGTCTGCTTGGGCTGCTTCCCTTTTCTCGTATCATGACAAAATAATCAAACATTCTATTTGGGAAATTAAATATCACGGCCATTTTGTAGTGGCAAATGCATTTGGAAAGAGATTGGCAGAAGCTGCGACAAAGCTTTTGCAAAATGCCAATAATCATAATCGGAGCGAGATTATTATTGTTCCGATTCCCCCATCTGCTGTCGGCAAGAAAAAGCGTGGCTACAATCAAGCATATATTATTGCGCGTGCGCTTTCGGACAATTTCAAACTGCCCGACAGAGCCGCGGCAACAACAAAACTGATGAACAATATTTTAGAAAAAATTAAGGTAACCCAAAAACAAGCAACGCTTAACGACCGAAGCGTTCGCCTCAAAAACATGGACGGCGCTTTTGGCATCAGCGAAAAACACACGAGCTTAGTCGAGGGCAAGACAATTGTTCTCGTCGACGACGTAACGACGACTGGCGCTACCCTTTTTGATGCGAGGCGCGCGCTTTATGAAGCTGGGGCACATGAAGTGGTGGCGGTTACTATTGCGCACTAAATAATATATAAATGAAAAATTGCGGAGATAGTTGCGGAGGCAAAACATGGTCGCGAATACGCTCCCTGTTTGTGCACTCTCGCAAATTATAGTCGCTTCGCTCCTTAATTTGCGGAGGATGTGAGATTCGAACTCACGGTTCCTTGCGGAACGACGGTTTAGTAAACCGTTGGTTTAAACCACTCACCCAATCCTCCCGATCTACTTTCGTGATCGCTTCGCCTA
>JAGOSA010000015.1:0-5124 GCA_018062505.1 Minisyncoccota bacterium
CCACTTGCAATAGTAAGGTTGCCTGTTGTGATTGTTGTACCTGTACCGCGGTTTGAATCCCCTGTTGCATCGATGTCGAGCGTCAGTGTTCCGCCGCTATTGATAGTTATTGTATGAAAATTGTAAGCGATATCGCTGCCGAGCGTCATAGCGCCGCCAACAACAAGATCTGTGTACGATGGGAATGAAATTGTTCCCGCATAGCCTGAGTGAGATGTAGTACTTCGAGCCCCGCCTGAAACTTGGTAAAGTCCAGAGAAAGTATTCGCGGTAACATCGAGTGCAATACGTCCACCGCCACCAGCGCCGCCGCCTGTGCCTGCAGTACCTCCGTTTGCTCGAATAGTTCCCGATCCCGCCAGAGTTCCGCCGTTGATCCAGAGACTTCCTCCAGCACCCGCACCGCGTTCTGCAGCATTAGATCCAGCACTGTTGCCATCAGCAGAAAAAGTACCGTTGACAGTCATTGTCCCAGAAAGATTTATTTTAAGTGCGCCGCCGCCAGAGCCATCGGCAGATACTTTTGCACCGCCGCTACCAAGTGTCACAGGTGCAGTTGCAGATCCGTATTTTGGTCCGCCTATACCTAAATATTGTGCAGCAGTATCGCCGCCTCGGCCGCCATGTCCGCCACCAGCGCCGCGAACAGAGTTTCCAGTACCCAAACCTGGCGCGTTCGGATCGCCCGAATGATAGCCCTTCCCGCTTACAGTTAGTACTCCACCGTTATCGATCGTAATGTTTGTAGCAGTAATTGTTGCACCTGTACCAGCAACAGGATTGCTATCGAAAGTAAGCGTGCCTCCACTAGCAATAGTGAGGTTGCCGAATGTGTAACTTATATCATTACCGAGAGTTAGCGCATTTGAAACAGTAAAGTTAGCAAGAGTAGCTGAAGGGAAAGAAACCGTTCCAGCATGACCTGCTGTACCTGTTGATGAATAAGTAGTCGCAACTGCTCCGCCATTTACTTGGACTGAACCAGTAAATGAGTAACCTGAACTTCCGAAGCTTATGCGTCCACCACCTCCATCTCCACCTGGATGAGATGATGCTGCATCGGTGCCGCTTGTCGTTCCGCCGTTTGCAGTAATAGAACCTGAACCGGAAACTGTTGTAGCACTAATCCAAATACTGCCGCCAGAACCACCTCCGTAACGAGCATTTCCGTTGACGCCAGTTGAAGCATTTTCACCATTTGCAGAAACAGTTCCTGAAACAGACATTGTGCCGCTGACATTAAATTTGAGTGCGCCGCCACCAGCACCACCAGCACCATTTTGTGGAACAGTACCACTGAGACTACCATCAAAACCGCCACCAGAACCAAGTGAAAGCGGTGAAGTTGCTGAACCATATGGACTGCTTGGCGATACGCCAAAGTTAAGCGGATAGCCGCCGACGCCACCATATGATCCGCCAGTACCTCCCGTGTTTGCAGAATGTGCACCATGAGCTGGACCTACACCTTGCTCAAAACCTTCAGCGTTTGCAGAAATTGTTCCTCCTGCGCCAACAGTAATGGACGGTGATGTAATTGTGTAACCAGTACCATCGTTTACTGCCGGAGTACTTGTGTCGCCATCAATATGACTGTCGCCCTCCAAAAGAAGAGTGCCTCCGTTAACAGTCAAACCGCCAGTGAGAGTGAGCACACCGAGACTTCCCTGTGATGCATATGGTGTGTATCGAACTGTGCCTGTATATAGAGTGTCAAGTGTGATCGAATACAAATTGCTAGCTGCATAATCAACAACACAATCTGTCGTACTTGTGCCATCAAACACCACGGCATCTCCAGGAGCAGGAACTTCTTGTCCGCTCCAGTTCAAGTTGTTTGACCATAGACTATCGTTACCAAGACCGGTCCATACTTTAGTAGTTGCGGCTTCAATCTTCATTGCTTTTGCATCAGTAGCATCACTTGAGCTGTCATTGTTTGTATCGATGCCGAAATTTGTCGATGCTGAGCTGCCTGAAAAATTTTTCAATGAAAGCCCATTAATAGTGATGTAGTCCCCTGCCGCAAAATCACTCGTAGTATTTAAAACAAGTGTCTTATCGCTATCCGCATAACTCACTGTTGTCGAAACTTTAGCTGATGCAGAGCCGCCAATAGTTGCAGTAGTGTCAGTTGCATCCCAAGTCATGTTAAATCCTGATGGAATTTTTACGCGAATATCGTTTGCTGCTGTGATTGCAGGAGTAGAACCATCCACGACAGTGATTGTATCTATTGTCTGTGTTGCTTGGCTCACATTGAAGGCATGATTTTTTACTGAATAAACAGCAGCCCCAGATGTTGGCAAAATTTCGATTGTTCTTGTATCAGTTGAATCAGCTCCGCCATCATTTGCAATATCTATGCCAAGATTTGATTTTGCAACAGCAGCATTAAAATTTTTAAATTTGAGCCCAGCAATCGTTACGACATCCCCTGCGGCAAAGTTAGAGGTGACATTGATAACAGCTGTTTTACTTGAGTCTTCAAAAGTTACAGTTGTTCCGCTCACTTTCGCAGAAGCTGCCCCTCCGATTGTGGCTGTTGCAACAGATGTATCCCAAATCATATCAACAGTTGAAGGTATGCGGATACGGATATCGCTTGCAGCAGTAATTGTCGCAGTAGCCGCGTCAGTCACTGTCATAGTGCTCATCGTTGTTGAAGCAGCACCGACGTTGAATGTTTGGTTTGCAGCAGAAACAAGCGTTGGCGTAGCTGGACCACTATTTGAAAGTGTAATTGTCTGGTTACAGGCAACAACGTCTGAACCGTTGTAGGACTTAAACGTTACTTGCGCCGGACTCACCGTGGTGTCGACATCAATCGTTCCGTAGAACTTTGACTGGGTTACGTTTACACAGACTTTTGTCGAACCGCCAGAGCCGAGCGAAGCATCAGCCGTTTGGACGCCGCTTCCAACTGGCGTAGCTGTAAATTCGTAGAGCTTGTTGACGTTCGACAAGTCAGTTCTATATAAAACTTCATTGTGCTGGTCTCCGGATAAAATAAAAACATTCTTAATATTGTTCTGTTTGATGAAACGATACATTTCCTGACGCTCATTATCAAAGCCGCGGAAACTGTCATTGCCGTTTGCAACGTTATCTGGCCATGGGCTTGGAGAGACAAGGAATTTAATTGTAGATGTGTTGTTGAGCAACCATGACTTCATGTGTGCAACCTGCGCACTGCCGAACATATCATTGTTAGTACTATCAGTTGATGATGTTGGGCTGCGGTAGCTGCGAGAATCTGCGACAAAAAAACTCGTATCGCAAACAGTGAATGAGTAGTATGTTTCTCCTGGAACAAGCGGTGATGGGTTTACTGAATTTTGGTATTCCTCATAAACTGTTCGGGAAATATTGTAGTCGCCAGCCTTGCCGCCGTCCCAGTCATTGCCTGGACCGGATGGTGGATCAAAGAGTTCATGGTCATCCCAGATAAAAAATCCTGGAATATTTTTCAAGAATGTGCGAAGTGGCGAATCGTTCCAGTTATCCTGATAGTAAGCTTCAAGCGAAGATTTTGTACCGCTAGATGGACCATAAATTTGGTCACCCGGAAAAATAGAGAAGAGTGGCAACCTAGCGGCAACGTTCGTCATGAGCGTATACGGCATCTGGTCATACGACAAATCACCAGTGAGTGAAAATTTATATGTACAAGGCGAACCAGACGTTTTCATTGTCGTGAAAGTTCCACTTGATCCAGTGCCGACCATTAAGACACTGTCGACATAAACACGATAGTCATATGTCGTGTTAGCGGTTAGTCCCGTAAGTGAAACAACATTTGTATAGTCATCGCCTGAACTTGTTGAAGTAATCGAACTAAATGTGCCTGGGTACGAACCTCCAGATGTTTTGTATTCGATTTGGAATGTTCCTGCTGCATCCGTTCGCACCCACACTTTTACTGATGTGTCGGTAAGCGCACCGAGAACCGCACCCCGAGAAAGAGAAGCTGCCTGTACTGCTGGAACATCAAAAGAAAAAGATGCCAGCAAAAGCACAAGACATTGGAACATTAATAAAACCTGCCGAAGGGCAGTTTTCGATTTCATATTTGATAATTATATCACAATTCAAAAACATTGTTTTGAGGCATACATCAAGGGAAAGGCAGGGGCTAATCGAGAACTTTCGTCACTCTTCCCTCTCCGTTCGGATCATTGAACTCAAGTGTCTTTGGGTCAAACCACGCTGGCATGAATGGCTTTGCAACAGACGACGAAATCGTCTGCTTTTCTTTTGTCTTCAAATCGTACGTATAAAGCGTAACGGCTTGTTTGCTCGCAGTGAATTTTTTCGCTGAAGCTTCGTCGAGAATAATTGGCATGTCGCTGAAAGCGATGAGCATTTTGTCGGGATTGAGGCTGAACTCAATTCCCTGAACTTTCATTCCCGAAACATCGTACGAATTGATTTTGTATTTGCTTGAAGCATCAATGCTGCTGACGACTGAGATTTCAGGACCATTGCCTGACGTTATCCAAAGATTGTCATCGGACCAAAAGAGCGGAAAAATAGACAAGCCGTATTGCGTGAGTGCCATTGTTTGAGAAGTGAGGGTTTCGGAAATGCGGCCGTTTTTGTCGATCATAGCAATGTCGAGTATTCCCTGCTCGGGAGTACTTGCTGGATCTGCAAAGAAAACAGCTCCGTGCTTTTCGTCGACAGAAAATCTAAAGTCCAAGCCTTTGGCTGAAAAAATCTTGGCTTCTCTTTTGTCGGCACCGAACTTCCAAAGTTCGTCAGTCCAGTTCTGGTCGATCGGCTGGCCGTTTTCGAAACCGACTCTTTTGATGACATAGACATTGCCGTTGTGATATTCGGCAGCATGGTAGTGACCGGCGAAGACATTGGCTGTTGTCGCAAAAAGACTTTCATTGCTTTTATCTTTCGGATCTGTAGGAATTGGAATTGATGGATCAATGAGAATAATGTCGAAAAGCCTCTTATCCTGCTCGTTCGGTCGAATAGTGACAGCGTAGGTTTTTTCGCCTGAGCCTGAAGAATCCTTCTTTTTATTGAGGAAAAAGATGAGGCCGAACAGCGCTACTATAATAAGGATTATGCCGAGGGCAGATTTGCTCATAGGTTCTTTATACTCTCTTC
>JAGOSA010000015.1:5224-15084 GCA_018062505.1 Minisyncoccota bacterium
TAGGTTTTTTCGCCTGAGCCTGAAGAATCCTTCTTTTTATTGAGGAAAAAGATGAGGCCGAACAGCGCTACTATAATAAGGATTATGCCGAGGGCAGATTTGCTCATAGGTTCTTTATACTCTCTTCGCGGATTGCCTGCAAATTAACGCTCCCCGATCTGCTGGCGCCACATTGCGCGATACAAGCCGCCGTTGCCTGATTCTTTTTTGAGAAGTTCTTCATGCGAACCTGATTCAACAATGCTGCCTTTTTCCAAAACGTAGATTGTGTCGGCATGCATAATAGTCGACAAGCGATGCGCGATCAAAATAGTGATGTGTGATTTGATTTCAGAAACATCTTTGATTGTCTTGCCGATTTCTTCTTCTGTCAGCGAATCGAGAGCTGATGTTGCTTCATCGAAAACCAAAATCTTCGGCTTGCGCAAAAGTGCGCGAGCAATAGAAAGGCGCTGCTTCTCGCCGCCAGAAACTTTGACGCCACCTTCGCCAATAACAGTATCGAGTCCTTTGCCGCCGCGCTCGAGCAAGTTTTGGCACTGTGCTTTATGCAAAGCATCGAGGCATTCTTCGTCTGTGGCATTTGGACTGACGAACAAAAGATTTTCGCGGATCGTGCCCGAGAAAAGCTGTGTATCCTGCGTCACAAAACCGATTTGCTTGCGGAGCTCTTCTTTATTGATTTCATCATGAGCGATGCCGTTGTAGAGAATCTGCCCCGCAGTCGGCTCATACAAGCCAACGAGCAGCTTAACCATTGAGGTCTTCCCGGAACCGGATGGACCAACAAAAGCAATTGTCTTGCCACGCGCCGTTTCGTACGAAATCTCGGTCAACGCCTGTGTTGATGCAGACTTGTAGCCGAAAGAAACATTCTTGAAGGCAAGCTTCTCGAGTTCGCCAATTGATTTTGGATTTGCAGCCTGCGGCTCTGGCTCTGTTTCCATGAGCTTTGTATAGTTTGCGATCGAGGCTTCAGCTTGTCGGTACGATGCAATGAATGGCGGAATCATCTGGAGCGGCCAGAAAAGGAAGAATGTGTAGATGTTGAGCGAGAAGTATTCGCCGATCGTGATTGTCTGTTTGTATACCAAGTAGAAAAGGAAAAGGTAAAGGCCAGCACGGACAGCATTGGTCACTGTTCCCTGCACAAAATCGAGACTGCGAACATAGCGAAGTTTCTTGAGTTCAAGCTTGAGGATTTTTTCTGTCGTGCTGTTGAGGCGATCGACTTCTTGGCCAGTAAGGCCGAGCGACTTCACGAGCTCAATGTTTCGGAGCGATTCAGTTGTTGAGCCAGCGAGCGCTGTCGTTTCAGCCACAATCTGCGTTTGGATTTTCTTGATGCGAGTCGACATCAAAACGCTGATTGTCGCCATGATCGCCATCATGCCAAGCAAAACGAGCGGCACGAGCCAGTTGATGCTTGCCGCATATACTGCCACGAAAATGAATGTTACCGCCGAAAGGAAGACGACATTGATCATGTCAGTTATAAGCTTTTCTGTATCCTGTCTCGCCTTCTGCAGCTTGCCGAGCGTTTCGCCGCTTCGCTCATCTTCAAAAACACCATATGGAAGCTTGAGAGAATGCTTAACCCCTTCGCGGTACATGTCTGCACCTGATCGGAGACTAATTTTATTGAGGTAAAAATCCTGAAAGTTTTTGGCAATTCGGGAAATGAGCGCTGTGCCCATAAAGATCAAAAGCCAAGTGCCGACCCCTCGGAAGAATTCATCCTTCGTCAGGTCGCCAAATTTTGTCGCGTAATTGTCGACAATCTTCTGGAAGACAATCGGCTCGAACATTGAAAATGTCTGGTTTATTAGGGCCAAGCCAACAACCAGCAAGCAGAGTTTCCAGTACTTTCTCAGGTATTTTTTGAAAATATGCATATGTCAGATGATTATAGCAGAAGCCTTTGCTACAAGCCCAATTGGGGCCATTCCAAGCATGATTGACATTGACATAATAATTTGATATACTCTTATCACAATAGAGCTATAGTTTAGAGTTGTCGAATAAACATACTTTCATTGTATTTATAAGTTTGATCAAAAAAATCAATGAACGGTGTAATCAAATCACTCAAAGAAAAGGGTTTTGGCTTCATAAAGATTGAAGGCCAGGAAAAGGAACTTTTCTTCCACATGCGTGGACTCGTTGGTGTTTCTTTTGACGAACTCCGCGAAGGTGACGCAGTCACTTTTGACATGGAGGACGGCGAAAAGGGCCCTAGCGCAGTAAACGTCAAGCGTGCGTAATAGCCGCTAAACAAAAAGCCCTGTTTTACTTCGGTAAGCAGGGCTTTTTGTTTGCCTGCTATTAGAATATGGGCCTACATAGGGCGCAGTATCTCCTATTGACATTTATATACTTTTAGTATATAATACTGACGATACAAAACATTTCTAACCACAAAAAAAATAATTGTTATGAGCAAAAACACTATTGCTGTTTCAGGAATCTTCTACCATATAATGGCGGACGGCCGTGAAATATCAGAACAAAATGGACAAATAGTCGGCATAAACGAAAACAGCCGCCTGACCATTACCGCTTCATTTGAAAACCGCATCATCTGCGGCATGGAAAAAGAAGAAAATAGCATCACTGTCTTGCAGCCAGAAAAATGGACCGACGCGACGATCAATACGAAAGTCAACAAACCATTCGCTCTCTGTGTTGCCGGCGAAGGCAAAATGATAATGATGAAAGTCGCTATCACAAAAGACAATGATGGCTTCCATTTAGTGGAAGAAGTAGATGCTGAATTTATTCTTGATAAGAATAAATACATTCATGGCATATCAAACAATACTGCCATCGGACGCATTAAGAAATACGTTTGCCTATTTATGAACGAATTCAATTTCGACTTCTCGTCTGAGAAAATGAATGCTGTTCTGGCAAAAGCGTAAGTAATTTATGTAAATGATAAGCAAACAGCTGTACCCTATTTGGTGCAGCTGTTTTTTTATGAAATATTTGTCCTTTCGAGAGAATACAGAACGGCTGGCGCTTCAAGTATTTTGCTGACTTGCTCGCACAAGCCGCGAATATATGTTCCCGACGAAACGGTAAGCGACAAAGTAATGAGCGGAATTGCTTCGGGCAAAACTACTTTGGACCACGAGCCGATTATTTCTGGCTGACGGAAATCGCCAGTTACCAAACTACAGACGAGGCCAACCCTGACGAGCAGATCGATAGAACTAATTGTTTTCATTTCCACAAAATCGCATGAGTGAATCTTTACATTATGGTTCGGCCGCTCGACATCATTCCCCTCTCGCGCATGGACAAAGAGTGGCTTGCCGTCGACTGGTTTCGAAGAATAAGCTGGGTACGTTTGATTTGAGATTTTTTTTATTTCTTCTAAAAGGTTTCCTATTTTTTCCTTAATCTTTTCTTCATCTAAAGTTGCTACGATTTGTTTGGGCACGCCGCTATCTGTCGGAAGCCCAAGCAAATCTCCAGTGTCAGTCGAGACACCAAGAGCAAAAGTCGCGACGTAGGTTTTGTCGTGCTTAAGGTAGGCATCCTTTTCATGAACCTTGTCGCCAAAGAGAAAAAGCATCTCGCCTTCGGCCGCAGGGTCAAGGCGACCAGCATAGGTAGCCGTCAGGTCTGCATATTCAGGGTTTTCAGCCTTGAAGCGGTTGAGGCATTCGAGGGGTGTTTCGCCGAGGTCTTTATTGGCTTTTCTGACTAATTCCATAGGAAAACTATACATTATTTGACCTATTTGGCCATAATCGCTGCTAGTTGACTCAGCCTACTATATCGGGTAGAATAGCGAAGCAGTAAACACTCCTAGATGAGCCCCGATTAAAGGGAGGGTTATACTCATAATCATTTGAAAGAACGAACAAACAATGCAATACGAGCCAGAGAAGTTCGAGTTCTGGGCAGCGAGGGTGAAAACCTAGGCATTATGCCGACGGAAGACGCCATCAAGTTGGCAAAAGACCGTGGAGAAGACCTCATTGAGATCAATCCGCAAGCGGTACCGCCAATCTGCAAGATCATGGATTTCGGCAAGTATCTGTACCTCGAGAGCAAGAAGGCCAAAAAAGCCAAAGCAGGCGCCAAGCCAACGGAAACGAAGGCTATCCAGATCAAAATCGGAACTGGCGACCACGACTTGGAACTCAAGGCTAAGACTGCCTCGACATGGCTATCAGAAGGACACAGAATCAAAGTGGAGCTGTATCTCTCTGGCCGTGCCAAGTACATGGATGAGAAATTCCTCAGAGAACGCCTCGAAAGAGTGCTTAAGCTCATAACGACGAATTTCAAAGTCTCTGATTCGTTCAAAAAGAGCCCGAAAGGCTACATCGTTACTATCGAAAGGGATAAGAAGCCACAGGCTTAACACATTTATGATGAAAACCAACAAATCATTCAGCAAAAGACTCAAAGTCACTAAAAATGGCAAGCTTATTGGCCGCAAGCCTGGCTTCAACCACTTCAACGCTAAGCAGTCTCGCTCAACACAGCTCGCTGGCCGCAAAGGCGTCGCTTTCGTTCTCAAGAACAAAGCCCGAAGCCGAATGCTCCCAAACAGTTAGTCTATTTACATTATTTTTTATTTTTAACTAATTCACCTATATGCCAAGAGTAAAAGGAGGCGTACATGCCCTCAAACGACGCAGAAAAATATTAGGCCGAGCAAAGGGTTTTCGCTTTGGCCGCGGAACTAAGGAAAGCGCAGCTCGCGATGCCCTTTCGCACGCAGGAGCTTACTCTTTCGCTCACCGCAAGGACAAGAAGTCTGATCGCCGACGCCTCTGGCAGGTAAAGATCAACGCTGGTTCACGCGCTGAAGGTATCTCATTTTCAAAACTTATGGGCGCCCTCAAGAAGAAGAACGTTGGCCTCAACCGAAAGATCCTCGCTGAACTCGCTGAGTTCCGACCAGAGACTTTCAAGAAAGTCATCGCTCACGCCAAGTAGCCCCTCGCAGCAAGACTGCAAAATAAATCCCCTCTCACGAGGGGTTTTATTTTGCCTATTATTTATTCTGCCTGCTTTTGCTTTGGCGCTTTAGCTCGACGTACGTACACATACTCTGTAGAAAAGTAGAATGATTACCAAGAATATACCTGTACTCACGCCAAACCACATATGACCCGTGAAAAGATCTGTGCTTGAAACCATGTAGACAATAATGAAAGGTATGACAATGTTGGCTGCAAGATTGAAGAAATTCATGATAGACAGCAGCGTCGACTTGTGGTGGCTATTTGGAAATTCTTCGAGCAACCGCGATTCATAAATAACATTTCTGCTTCTGTCGTAAGCCGGGAAAAGCATGAGCGCAAATATAGTGAAGGCCGGATGGACAGCAATGCCAACCAAAATAAATGCAACAGATACATACGTAATATCAAAAAGGTAAAAGCGCATAGCCGGCCAATTCTTGAGCTTGTGGATGTGGTAGCCAACAATTGCGGCAAGCAAGCTGCCACCAGCAAGAACAAAACCGAGATACTTTACAGGAATACCCGAAGCAGTCAGAAGAATGTCTCTGTACAGCCCAATTTGATCAAAAGCTCCAGAGGCAAAACCGAACAAAGTAAAAATAATAAAGAGCGGCAATAGCCTTTTCTTGGGAATGAGTTTCTTAAGCGTTGCAAACATATTACTGTCTGCTTCTTGGACACGAATCCGCTGCGGCGGCTTCACCATGAGATATGCAACGACAGCCGAAGCCAGCATAAAGAAAAAACCAATGATAAACGGCAGCTTCGGGCTGATTTGATATGTGAGTGGAACGAGAGCAACGAGAACCATGTTACCGAAAAGGCCATAGCTCTGTGCCCTTCCCATAACTTTTGCATAGTCTTTTTCCCTGTCGAGCCCAATCATCGTTTCGTACATGAAAGCCTGCATTGTTCCGGAATGAAAAGCTGCACCGGCGAAAAAGATAGCAAGTGAAATCAGTCCGCCAGCAAAATTCGGCATAATCAAATAAAAGAGAACAGAAACTGCCGTCAAAAGCGCGCCAAAAACCAAAGACTCTTTGTGTCCAAATCGATCGGCAAAGTAGCCGGATGGAATCTCAAGGATGAGCTGCACGCCTGCCGCAACGCTTGCCATAATGCCAAGCTGCGCAAGCGTAACTTTTCCCACGGCCGTTAGGTAAATAGCAATAACCGGCAAAAATGTCCGCTTATTGAAAATCTTGAAAAGATTGTATTTGACTATATTCCCTTCTAGACTTGCTATCATGCAACATTATCAAATGTCTTTGCGCGAGAAACATCGAATTCAGCTGGAGCCGTCATCGTGTACTCTTTTACTTTATCTTTTTGGACTAGAGCAATGACTTTGGCGACGAGAGAAGCTGGGTCTGGATCAAAAACAATTTTGTCGTTTGCGCGGTGACCCTTGGCAAGCATGTCGCGGATCTGTTCATCCATATCCCAAGACCCTTCGAGAACACCAATCGGACGGCCTGTTTCAAAAGCGATTGTAAATTCGTGGATTGTACCAATACGGCCGCAGCCAATAAAGAGTGCGTCACAGCTCTGAGTAAAGAGAAGGTCACGGCCTGGATAGCCGAAGCCTGTGTAGATGATGAGGTCCATGTAATCGAGCGGGAGTCGGTAAGCGTTCACGTGTTCGCGCTCATTCGCAGCTGGCGAAAGGCCGACAGAAACACCCTTAGCTTCTTTTGTGCCCATTGCGGCCCAGAGAGGAAAGCCTGTTGTTGCGCCAGTAACGAGAATGCCGCCTTGGATGGCAATCTGTCGGCCAAGCTCTTTGGCTTTTTCGAGAGCGTCCATGCCACAATGGCCAGTTTCAGCTGCGCCAGAAACGCCAAGCTTTGGCTTGAGGTGGTTGTGTTTGCCGTTTGCGTTATTATCTAAAAGATTTTCCATAGTCTTACTATTATAGTCTATATTTCTACATTTCGATTTCGATCTTTTCCCCTGCGTGCGGAGGATAGGCATTGATGCCGAGACCGTCGCGGAGGCGTTGCGCTAGAAACATTGAGGATTTTGGTTCACCCATGCAAACAAAAAGTTTCTTGAGAGTTTCGGCAGTATGCTGCACGAAGTCGATCAAGTGATCGCTATCTTTGTGGCCAGAGTAGCCGCTGATTTTTTCGATATTTGCTTTGACCATGACGTCTTCATGCAAAATTCTGACAGTTTTATTGCCGTCTTCGATCTGTCGGCCCAGCGTTCCCATTGACTGGTAGCCTGTGAGGAGAAGCGTATTGTTGTGCTGCGGCAAATAGTTGAGTTCGTGGTGAATGACGCGGCCGCCATTGCTCATACCTGATCCTGCAATAACAATTTTTGGATTTGGCGCATGGAAAATTTCTTTTGATTCTGCTGTTTCGACAGTGAGCTTGAGACCTGGGAAAGAAAAAATGTTGTCGCCTTTGGCAATGAGTGCGCGAGCGGCTTCATTGAAGTATTTGCTGTTTCTCTGGTAGACACTTGTCAGCTTGATGCCGAGCGGAGAATCGAGAAAGATTGGCATTGGCGGAATGCGGTGGTTTTCGACGAGATCATTTATTTCGAAAAGAAGTTCCTGCGTACGCTCAAGAGAAAATGTCGGAATAATAAGAGTTCCCTTTCGCTTGAAGTTGTCTTCGAGAACTGCTTCAAGTTTCTTTTTGCGCTCGTTGCGGTTTTCGTGGTTGCGGTCGCCGTAAACGCTTTCCATAATCATATAGTCGGCATCAGTAATTGCTTCAGTATCTGGAAGGAGCGGAGACGGAGAATTGCCGAGGTCGCCAGTAAAGACGAGCTTCTTGCCGTTGAGCATAAACTCGTACATGCATGAGCCGAGGATGTGGCCAGCGTCTTTGAGGTTTACCTGCCAAGGACCGTAGTGAAATGGTTCATGGAATTCCTTCCCTTCCCAGAGCGCCATGATCTTTTTGAGCGCTTCAGTGTTATACATTTTGTGGAGCTCTCCTGACTTGTCGTGCCCAAGGATATTGATCGTGTCTTCGAGCATGATGACAGCGAGATCTTTAGTTGGCATCGAGGAAATGATTTTGCCGCGGAAGCCGTCGTAGTAGAGCTTTGGGATACGGCCGACGTGGTCGATGTGCGCATGAGTAACGAAAAGCGTATCGATGTCTTTGGCATCATATGGAAAAGCTTCCCAGTTGAAGTCGTCGGCTAATTTTTCGGACTGAATAAGTCCGCAGTCGACAAGGAATTTCTTGCCGGCGCCGTCGACGAAAAAGTTCGCGCCAGTGACTGTGCCGGCGCCGGCTGCAAACGTAATCGCAATTTTTTCAGAGGCCATACCTGACCATTATACACGACTAATCGCCGCGCGCAGTAGATTTGCAGTTTACGCCTTCGGCAAATGTTTATTTCCCAAATACTTATTTTCCAAAAGAGTCGATCGAGATAGCACAAAGAGTGTCCCAGCTGTACCAAGCATCATATCGCTTATTGAATCGAGTACATGAAATTCATCGCCGCCAATACTTGATAGGCTAAACTCCATTCCCTCCCAGAAAATGATTGCAAAGAGCGCCATCAGCAAAATTCTGCCGTACTTTGGAGCAGATGGTTGCCCGAACCAATCAAACTTTAGCGCAAATGCAAACAAGAGTGCGACCGTACCGATCATAATGCCGCCAGAAAAGTGCATGAGCATGTCATACCACCAAACGCCGCTGTACCAGCTAAAGTAGCCACCAGCCAAATTCATGAAAAAGATTCCCCAAGCTAGGAAAAATGCTACGATAGCCCGTTCTCGCTGTGTCATATAGGTAAATAATTGCACGAAAACCTAAAAATTGCACGAAAATAGAAAAACCCGATCTGCTCTAGGCATATCGGGTTTTTGTTACGGTTATTTGATGGTAGTACCCTAGCTTTACACTAGGTGAGTGCGTCGTCTACAGCATTTTTTTGATCACATTTAAGCATTCAATCAGCTGCCGAACATCACGCTCTCATACAAAAGTTGTTCTAGGTACTACGTTCAAATAACCGTAGGCTCATTGTACTCCCCTCGCATAAGAAAACAATATGGACAGCGCAAAAAAATATTTCAGAGTGCGTCAATCACGAAAAAATCCTGCCAGCAGCAGGATTTTTTTCTTCATAATTGTTATTCCATCATGCCGTCGAGATTGACGTCGTAAAGCATCGCTTCTTGAACGAGCCTGTAATTGATGATTTCCGCTTCTGTGAACCAAACGCTGATTTCATGATCTGATTCGCCAGGATTGTCTGTACAGTGAACGAGGTTTCGGATAGCGCGAGAACCGTCGAAGTCTGAAAGATGGTATGAGTCGATGGTAAAGTCGCCGCGGATAGTTCCAACATCAGATGTAGATGGCTCAGTGCCTCCGACGAGCTTCTTGATGACAGCTACCGACTGATTGCCCTCCCAGATCATCATAACAACTGGAGATGCTGTCATGTATTTGACGATACCTTTGATAATATCGCGGCCGTATTCGATCGGTTCCTTTTCGACAGGAAGACCGATCTTCTTTTTGTTTTCGATAATGCCTTCGCCTTTGCGAATAAACCACGCTTCATCTTTGTTGTAGTGGGCAAAACACTGAGCTTCAGTTGGTATGCCCATTTTCATGGCTACCATCTTGAGGCCCGTGCGCTCGAAGCGAGAAATGATCTCGCCGACAAGACCGCGCTGGACAGCGTCTGGCTTAAGTATGACAAATGTTCGTTCTTTTTTTGGATGCATAATATGTATATAAATAGTAGTAAACCAGAGAGACTATAGCAGAAATAGCCCAATTAGGAAACCCCGCCGAAGCGGGGTTTAGTCTATTATTCCTCAAAGTGCACGGTGTCTGTTTGCCATCCACCTTCGCAAATTGCAGCTGGCGATCCTGCGTATTT
>JAGOSA010000002.1:0-11847 GCA_018062505.1 Minisyncoccota bacterium
TTCGTTCTCGTAGGACTCTTGGGTTTCGTCAATAACCCTATCCTCGGATTGTTTGCGGTAGATGTTCTTCACAACATCGTCCACATCCTTCTCGGTATCATTTTGATCGCCGGAGCACGAAGCATGAACCCAATGTCTGCATCAAAGTCGATGAAGACAGTCGGTATCATCTACATCGTTCTTGCTGTTCTTGGTTTTATCATCATTCCAGCAGGAACGACTGATAAGCTCCTCGGCATCGTAACTATGAATGGCGCTGATAACTGGCTTCACGCAGTTCTCGGAGTCGTTCTCTTGATCGCAGCTATGTCTGGCGGCAAAGGGGCAATGAAGTCAAATTCAATGCCATCTGGCTCACAGATGTAACTCAAAAGTTAAGCCCCTCTGATTCCTATCATCAGAGGGGTTTTTCTTTTGGTTGATTTTATGCGCAATGGACTATTCCACACAATGTTGCAGAAACAAAACAGCATTGCGCTATATACTATTGATATGAAAAAAAGCTTTAGCGCGCTCGCGGTTTATTCGACACTATTTATATTTGCCTTGTTTGCTTTGCCACTCTTCGCGCAGGCCGAAGCAAATGCTGGCTTTGTCGACAAATCTATCTTGTTTTCCAATGAACCCGACACAGCAGGCGAAACGACAAATATCTCTACTCTCATCAACAATCAAGATGCAAAAGCAATTTACGGCGTCGTTGGATTTTACGACAACGGCAAGCTCATTGCACAAAAGCCGACCACAGTTGAACCTAATGCTTCAAAAGTCGTTACAATTTCATGGAAAGTAACTTCAGGCAGCCATTCAATGGTTATCAAATTCGAAGATACAAAATACACGAGCGACAAAGGAACAGCGACTGGCATCACAAAAAGCGAAACGTTGCCGTACCGATTTAGCGTCGCAGCTCCAGCCGAAACTTCAGCTGACGGCAAAACTACTGACGGAAAGACTGCAACAAAAACAGATAGTAAAACGGGCCTCAGTGGCAGCGAAGCAAGCGATACTGTCGAAAAAGCTGCAGGCGACGTCAAAGACGCAGCCGAAGGCGCATTTGCCAAGTTCGATAATTTCCGCGAAAGCACTGGAAAAGTTCTCGGCGAAAAAGCTGAAGCCTCGAGCAAGGAAGTTGATGCTACTAAAGCCAACACGAAAGAGGATAAATCCTTTCTCCAAACCCCATTTGCTTACCTGAAAATGATCTTCTTCAAGATCGCACACTTCATTTTCTCGAGCATATATGCCTTTTATGGCCTCATTGTCCTCATCATCATCTTGTTCGTCAGATACCTGATTCGGGCCCCTCGCTAGCTTGTGTCATTTCTAGTATAATTCGTCTACATGCAGGGAAGGATAGCATTCAGCATTTTTGTCGTACTACTGGGCTTTTTAGCGCCTTGGTGGGTAGCGTTCATTTTTTTTGCACTCGGCAGTTACCTGTATGCGCCATGGTTTGAGCTGATAGCTATCGGCCTTTTCTATGACCTCGTTTTCAGTATCGACAGAATGTCTTTTGGTGGATTTCAGTTTGTATACGCAGCATGGGCAATCGTCTGCATCGCACTCATGTATGTCATCAAGAAAAGATTCATCAATGTCTAATTTTTTAAAGAAAATTTATAATGATATATAACCGCAAAAGAAGAAAAGGCTTCCTCCACGAAATCAATCCTGATGAAGTTCTTCTCGATTCGCGAAATTCGCCGAACTTCAATGCGCAGCAACTCGAAGGCCGCATCGAAAAGCCGATCGCAAAGCGCTCGATTATTTTTCTTGGTATTGCAGGCTTGCTTGTCGTTGGTGTTATTGTTTCCAAGCTCTGGTCGCTCCAAATCGTCCAAGGCGCTTACTACAAAGAGCGCAGCGAAAATATTAGCTTCAATACGTTGCCGGTTTTTGCTGACCGCGGCGTCGTCTATGATCGCAATGGCAAAGAACTGATTTGGAATGTTCCTTCTCCCGACAATGAAACCTATTCGCATCGCGCGTACATTGCAGACCCCGGGTTCTCGCATGTCCTCGGCTATGTCGGCTACCCATCAAAAGATTCTTCGGGCATTTTCTGGTCAACAGAATTTATCGGCAAAGATGGCATCGAAAAGCAGTACAATGATCGGCTCAAAGGCGTCAACGGCAATGAACTTGTCGAAATCGATGTTCACGGCGAAGTCCATTCTAAAAATCTCTCAACGCAGCCAACTCCGGGCGACAACCTCACGACGACAATCGATGCTGGCGTTCAGGCAGCACTCAATCGCTCGCTCACGAATTTGATCAATACAGGCGGCTACACTGGTGGCTCCGGCATTATCATGGACATCCACAATGGCGAAATATTGGCGCTCACGAATGCACCAGAATACAACTCGGCAATTCTTTCTGACGGCAGCGATAGCGAGACAATCAGAGGCTACATGAATGATTCCCGCAAAGTATTTATGAATCGCGCTGTTGCTGGACTCTATGCTCCTGGCTCTATTGTGAAGCCATTTGTGGCCATTGGTGCGCTCTCAGAGGGTGTCATTACACCAGAGAAGCAGATTCTCTCGACTGGCTCAATCTCTCTCCCAAATCCATACAATCCGAAAAACGCTAGCATATTCAAAGACTGGAAAGCTCATGGTTGGACAGATATGCGCACAGCGATTGCAGTTTCTTCCGACGTATACTTTTATGAAGTTGGCGGCGGCTTCCAAGACCAAAAAGGAATTGGCATCGCAGGTATTGATAAATACAACAAGCTCTTTGGCGTCGGAGGCGAGAAAACAGGCATCGATTTGTCTGGCGAAGTTGAAGGAAATATTCCGACTCCAGAATGGAAGCTCAAAATTTTCAAAGGCGATCCATGGCGAGTAGGTGATACGTACCACACAGCAATCGGACAGTACGGTTTCCAAGTTACGCCGATACAAATGGCTCGTGCCGTTGCCGCTATTGCAAACAATGGAACGCTCGTAACTCCGCACTTACTTATTGAAGACAGCGCTGAATCGCCATCGCGTCCTGTCGATCAAGATATTTCAGCTAGTCACTACAAAGTTGTTCAAGAAGGAATGAGAAAGGCTGTCACTGAAGGAACTGTCACTCAAGTAAACTTTCCGTACGTCAAAATGGCTGCAAAGTCTGGTACGGCTCAGCTCGGCGCAAATAAAGACCGCATCAACTCTTGGATCGTCGGATTTTTCCCTTATGACAATCCAAAGTACGCATTTGCTGTCCTTGCGGAATCCGCACCAAACAACAAAACGATCGGTGCTGTCTACGCATTCCGCGACACAATTGACTGGATGCATATTAATACGCCAGAGTATCTAGAATAATTGACATGGGGTCATTTTCAATCTAAAATTGCTATTATTTTATGGGAGATTATATAAGTAAAGAAAAAAAAGTTGCTCTCGAAGCAGAGCTCAAGGAACTCATTACGGTCAAGCGCAAGGAGGTTATTGAAGCTGTCGAATATGCCAAGTCACTCGGCGACCTTTCTGAAAATGCCGAATACCACAGCGCTCGCGAAGCACAGGGCAAGCTTCAAACTCGCATTGAAGAAATTGAAGAAGTCTTGCGAAGCTCAACAGTTGTCGAACGCAAAGGCGGCAACCTCGTCGATATCGGCGCAACAGTTATTGTTCAGAAAGTTGCAGACAAGAGTGAGCGCACACTCACTCTCGTTGGTGCTGAAGAAGCAGACATGGGCGCAGGCAAGCTTTCTCACAAATCACCACTCGGCATTGCGCTCATGGGCGCAAAAGTTGGCGAAACTGTTTCGTTCGAAACTCCAGCAGGGAAGACAGAGTATAAAATCATTTCGATTACGTAATTTTTTGCCGCGTAAAAAATTCCGCGAATTTATAGCATAATAAAAAACCAAAAGAAAAAGCCTCTCGAATTTTGAGAGGCCTTTTTGTGTGTAGTCCAAGGTATTAATTAACAGAAATTCCAAGGATGAACTTTTTCAATTAGGTCATCGAATGAATTTTTCTGTTTCAAGAAATAGTTTCTCGGTTTGCCTTTCGCTTTTTTGGGCGTGGAGGAGGAGAAAATTTCTCTTGTCGGATCAACCTTCTTTTCGCGGTTGATCGGTCTTTTGAAAACCATTGATTTGACTGGATCGAGGTTGGTCTCGATTTCATCGCCGATTTTGTCGACAACGGTGGAAATATCCCCGTTAATAAATGCTTCTCGTATGGTGTGTCTGTCTAACATATGTCTGTGGTTTATATGGTTTTTTAAACGAAATTGATTGCCCATATCATACCATACCTGAGAAATAAGTCCAGTAACCTTATCCACAATAATAGTAGGACAAAGGAGTACAAAGTGGAGTAAAATGTAACTAAGTGGGATAGGGTGGGCTGGTAATCAGAGGGTTATCAGCCGAGGTTCTGAGGGTAAAAGAAGGCTAGAAGTGTGTGCAGCATTATCAATAATTTTTTAAGACAACAAACAAATGCTGATCGGCGAATACACACATACCCTAGACGATAAGAACCGCATTTCGCTTCCTTCTAAGTTCAGGAAGGTTATGGGTAAGACAGTTGTCGTTACCCCTGGACTCGACGGATGTCTGTTTTTGTTCACTGAAGCTGAGTGGAAGAAGATTTCGGGCAAGCTGTCTGAAGCATCGCTTCTGACTGCCGACAACCGAAGCTTCAACCGCTACATGTTCGGTGGTGCGACAGATACGCCGATCGATTCTGCTGGCCGCATACTGGTCCCTGAGTTTTTGAAGGACCGTGCGAAGCTTGCGGAAAAAGTTGTTTTGGTTGGCGTGCAGAGCCGCATCGAAATCTGGAACGAAACTGCTTGGAAGAAGATGAAGCAGGTGTTCGAGAAAGAAGCGGACAGGTTGGCTGAGAAGTTGGGCGAAGTCGGTGTCTTGTAGTCATTTGATCATCCCGAAGCATTATCCGCTTATTCAGAAATACGAAAGAAACATATGGCACACGAAACAGTCTTACTTGAAGAATCAGTACAAGCGCTCGCAGTCAAAGCTGGCGGAACGTACGTTGATGGCACATTCGGACGAGGCGGACACAGCAAGGCAATACTCGCTGCTGCCGACAATGTCACGCTTGTCGCATTCGACAAAGACGAAGCCGCGATTGAGAGAGGCCGAAAGGAATTGCTAGAAACCGCAGACGGCACGGACGCAACAAATGACAATATCATTTTGCTCCACGAATCGTTTGCCAAAATGGGCGATGCAATCAAAGCTCTCGACATCAAAGCAGTGGACGGCATTCTCCTCGATCTCGGCTTCTCAAGCGATCAGCTCGAAGACGGACGCGGACTGACCTTCCAAAAAGACGAACCACTCCTCATGTTTCTCGGAACAGGCGAGAAGTCTCCCGAAGAAAATGCCATGGATGTCGTCAATCGCTTGGACGCTGGCGAACTTGAGAACATTCTCAGGGAATACGGCGAAGAAAAGCATGCACGACTCATTTCTGAAGCAATCGTCAAAGAGCGCAGGCTCGATGTCATCACGACAACAGGACGCCTCGTGAAGATCATCGAAAATGCAGCTGGACGATGGTACAAGAAAGAAAAAATCCACCCAGCAACGAGGACATTCCAAGCGCTCCGCATTTACGTAAACGATGAGCTCGGCGAACTCGAAAGAGCTCTCAAGAACGGATTCGAAATGCTGGCACCAAAAGGAAGGTTCGCAGTTATCTCTTTTCATAGTCTCGAAGACAGAATAGTGAAGAATTTTTTTAAAGAAAAGGCAACAGAGAAAAAAGGAACATTGATCGTCAAAAAGCCAATGATTCCGACAAACGAAGAAGTATCGAGAAATAGGCGATCACGAAGTGCAAAGCTCAGAATCATCGAAAAAAACTAAAAGCATACAACATTATTAACTAGAAGATCTTTAGAAAAAATAAAAACGTTATGAAAACAAGAACATCACAAACAATAGCGCTCAGCAACAATTACTCTGAAAAGCGTATTGCAAAGAGCATCATGTGGGGAATTGGGCTTATGGTTGCTTTGTATGCTGTTTTTGTTTCGATGGCGACGTTTTCTGTGGTTAAGCGTATTGCGCTTGAGACAAAGACGAAGCAGCTCGTTTCTGAGATCAACAACCTTGAGCTCGCGTACTTGGAGCAGTCTGAATCACTTGATATGATATATGCTGCAACGCTCGGCTTCAAAGATGTCGCAGATACAACATTTGCTGCAACTCCTGGCGTCGCATTGCGATAGTATTTCGCGCGCACGCACATGGCACTTAAAAATAATGTTTTAAATAATTCAAGACCTCGAATTACCGCACTTTCGATTTTTGTCGGCGCTCTCGCCCTCCTAATCGTCGCGCGGCTTTTCTATATTCAAGTTGTTCACGGCAAAGCGTTCAAAGAAGATGCAGATGCGCAGTATACAGCGCCAAAGTCAGCAACTGTCGATCGCGGCACAATCTTTTTCTCGAAGAAAAATGGACAGCAGATTTCGGCGGCATCTCAGATGAGCGGCTTTAAGATGGCGCTTGTTCCAGATAACATTACAGACGCACAAGCTGCCTATAAAGCAATTTCTGAGATCGTAGCGCTCGACGAAGCGGAGTTCATGCAAAAGGCTGCCAAGAAAGGCGATCCGTATGAAGAGCTCAATGTCCACTTGTCTCGCGAAATGGGAGACAAAGTAGATTCACTTAAGCTCGCTGGCGTTAAGCTTTTCCAAGACAAATGGCGCGTCTATCCAGCGAACGCTCTCGCTTCGCAAACGATTGGCTTTGTGGCCTACAAAGGCGACGATCTTTCGGGTCGCTACGGACTCGAGCGCTACTACAATAAAACCCTCAGCCGCACAGCGAACGGCCAGTACGTCAACTTCTTTGCCGAAATTTTCTCGAACATCCAAAGCAATTTCGAAAATGATGTCGATCAAGGCGATGTCGTGACGACGATTGAGCCATCTGTTCAAGCTGAGCTCGAACTCCAGCTCGCTGCAGTTCAGAAAAAGTGGGGCGCAGAAATGGCCGGCGGCATAATAATGGACCCGAAGACTGGCGCAATATATGCCATGGGAAAAACACCGGGTTTTGACCTCAACGATTTTTCCCAAGTTGAAAATCCACGCGAATTCAGCAATCCATTTGTTGAAAACGTGTATGAGTTCGGCTCCGTCATCAAGCCGCTCGTCATGGGCGCTGCAGTCGATGCCAAGGTTGTGACTCCTGAGACGAGCTACTTTGACTCAGGTTCAGTTATTGTTAAAGACCGCACAATCAATAACTTCGACCGTAAAGGCCGTGGCGCAGGAACAACGATGCAAGACGTGCTCGATCAATCGCTCAACACCGGAATGGTTTTCGTGCAGCAGAAAATGGGCAATGACCTTTTTGCTAAATATATGAAAAACTACTTGCTCGGCGAGCGAACTGGCATTGATCTGCCAAACGAAACATCAGGCCTCATCAGCAACCTGACGCATGACAATGATGTCGAACTTGCGAACGCCGCATTCGGACAGGGTATAGCGATTACTCCAGTTGAAGCTGTCCGCGCATTTTCTTCGATCGCAAATGGCGGCAAAATGGTAACGCCGCATCTCGCTTCTGAAATTGTTCTGTCGAGCGGTCTCAAAAAAGAAATGACAATTGCAGAACCAGTTGCAGTGCTCAAGCCAGAAACCGCTGCAACTATCTCTGTTATGATGACGCACGTCGTCGACAAGGCTATGGGCGGCGGCATTCACAAGATGGAACATTACACCATTGCTGGCAAGACGGGTACAGCCCAAATTGCCAAAGAGAGCGGAGGAGGATACTATAGTAATAAGTACCTCCATTCGTTTTTCGGCTTTTTCCCTGCAACAAACCCAAAGTTCCTTGTTTTCCTTTTCCTTCGCGACCCAAAAGGTGTAGACTATGCTTCTCAGACCTTGATAGACCCATTCTTTGCTACCGCGAAATTCCTGCTCAATTACTACAACGTCCCACCTGATCGCTAGTTACTAATCTGTATTTCCGCACATTTTTCACATCATGATTTCACTTTTCAAAAACGCAATACTTTGGCTCATCCGAAAGGAAGCAAAAGCTGTACTCAAAAAGTACAAGCCGAAGGTTGTTCTCATAACTGGCAGCATCGGCAAGACGTCGACTAAAGATGCCATTTTTGCTGTGCTCTCGCAGTTTGCGCACGTTCGCAAATCTGAAAAAAGCTATAACAGCGATTTTGGTATTCCGCTTTCTATCCTCGGCCTTGAAAGCGGCTGGCGCAATCCGCTCCTCTGGGCTGGTAACTTGCTCAAAGGCCTCAAGCTCATCATTTCCAAGCAGAAAACTTATCCGGAATGGCTCGTGCTCGAAGTCGGCGCGAGAAAGCCAGGGGATATTCAAGCTGCAGCTGGCTGGGTTAAAGCTGATGTTGTCGTTATGACGGCGATCGGCAGCACGCCTCCGCACATAGAGTTTTACGAATCGCTCCAGCATCTCGTCGAAGAAAAAGCGACGCTCATCAGAGACCTTCGAAAATCTGGAACGTTTATTGTGAACGCTGACGATCCGCTTGCATTCGATATGCAGAGCAAAACAGATCGGCCAGTTATTTCATACGGGGAATCAGCGCACGCTACTATTCAGGCATCGCACCTTTCAATTCACTACAGCCAAGCAGCTGAAGTCCCTGCCGGCATTTCATTCAAGGCTAAGATTGGCAATTCGAGCATTCCAGTCAACATGCGCTGGGTTTTCGGCAAGAACCATATGTATGCAGCTATTGCCGCGCTCGCTGTTGCACACAGTCAGCATTTTGATTTACTCAAGGCAGCTAAAGCTCTCGAAGCATATGAAGTGCCAAATGGACGCATGCGCCTCATTGATGGTGTACGTGGCACGTTTATTATCGACGACAGCTACAATGCTTCTCCGCAGCCTATGGAATCTGCAATCGAGACGCTCGGCAACATACAAGCAACTGGCAGAAAAATTGCAGTTATTGGCGACATGCTTGAGCTCGGCAAATTTACAGAAGACGCTCACCGTCGCGCTGGCGCCAAAGTTGCAGAAGCGGCTGACATGCTGCTCACTGTTGGTATCCGCGCAAAGTTCGTGAGCGCAGAAGCGGCAGAGCACGGCATGAAGAAAACTGCTATGCGACACGTATCGAATGCAACGGAAGCAGGCGAGTACCTCAAAGATAAATTGGAAAAAGGCGATGTTGTCCTCGTCAAAGGCTCCCAAGCCATGCGCATGGAACGCGTCGTCAAAAAAATTATGGCTCATCCAGAGCTCGCTCCGAGACTTCTTGTCCGGCAGGAGAATGAGTGGCTGAGGAAGAAGTAATCTTGTGAGAAATTTTAAAATAGGCAACAAAAAAAGTCCCGCAATGTACGGGACTTTTCAATAATTAACTTTGCTTCGATTAACTTACATCGTCATCAGCGCTGTCATTGGAGTTACTGGGTTTTACGCTGTAAGTCGGTGATACTGGATGGTTCGAAGTCAGATTGATCAGCATCGGCAACACCATGTCTGTCTGCTGCTTTGAAGTAAGGGTAATGCCTTCAGTTTTAAATTTATCTAAGGTCATTTTAATGATACCTACTGCTCCATCGGTGATTTTTGCTTTCGCGGCAACTGTAGCATGAGCTTTTTGCTTTTGAAGCATGTCGGATGCGATTTCTGGAGCGTACGAAAGCTCAGTGATCGATGCGCCAGTAACTTCATATCCAGCAATTGCGTATTCCAGAGTAACTTCAGCAATGAGTTCTTTGATAATCTGTTCGCGGCTGCCTATAAGCGAAATACCATTTTCTTCTTCAGTATCCATAGGATACTTCATTGTCATATGGCGCAAGGCAACTTCGCCTTTTGAATCCAGATATTCAAGTATATCTGATATGTCAAAAGTGGCTTTGTACGTGTCTTTTTCGTGGCAGAAGATGTCGCATCCAATCAAAATTGGATTACCACCTTTTTCATTGACCTTAATCGGTCCGATAACCATAACTTGCGATGATAGGTCGCGAGTATCTTCGCTGCTCCACCAGAATGGTACCCAGTGGTAGCCGGCTTCACGAATAGTTCCCATATAATTACCGGTAAAAGTAAATACTTTGCCTTCGTTTGGCTTTAGTGAGAATATCCCTTTAGCTAAAATCATTGGGATAACTACTCCTATAGCAATCCATTTTATTGTTAATGGAAGGCTAAAGATAGAAACAGGGTTACCGGTTGCATCAACGTTATGATCGGAAGTGTGGTAAACATAGGCACTTGCAGCAGCAAAGATAAATAAACATAAGTTTACAGCCACAATGAGCCATCCGCTTGTTCGGGTAGATACAATTCTTTCTTCTTGAGAATTTTTCATATTTAGTTTTTTAGGTTTACATTGGCATATATTATATACATAATATATTGATTTGTCAATAGTTATTCAAGGGCCAAATTGACAGTATTCCGCCTCAATAGTATTGTTTTTGTGAACCATAAAAACAAAGCCGAGGAGGGCTTTCATAATGACCACAATTAAAGCCAATATCATGACATTGGATTTTGAGGATTATCTATCGGATCGCACTGTCCGCAAGAAACGGTTTGTAGATCAGATAAGAAGATCTCTATCAAAAGACACTTTCTTTTTTCTGAGAAACCACACTGTTTTAGCGAGTACTTCTGATGAAACTGAAAAAGTCTGCAGGCAGTTTTTTAGTTTGCCGCTAGAGAAACGCATGGCCTATGTTTTCGACAAGGAAAAGTACCAAAGGGCTTATACTCCGATGAAAATCGAGACTGGCCAATTTGCAAAAGTTGCTGATGAAAAACACTTTTTCCAACATGGCGATGACAGAAAAACTGATATTCTCGAATTGCCGACAATGAAATCAAGATGCGACATGCTATTCAATCAATTCCGTACAGTCTCAAGAGTGCTGCAGAAAGCAATCGGGCAATCTTTGGGAGTAAATGGGGAAGATTTTATGAACAAAGAAGGCAATAGTACATTGCGCATTATTGAGTATCCCGGGAATCCTAATCCATTGGCAGATGATGAGGTGGCAACAAGAGGCGGAAATATTACTGGCATGTGTGCCTCAAAACACACTGACATTAATATGATCACGCTGTTGCTTGCAAAAGAGCCTGGTCTGCAGCTGTTGCATAAAGACGAATGGTTGCCAATTACGATTAGTGATCCAAGCTTGATGATCGTCAATGCTGGGGACATGCTCGAAAATGTTACCGGTGGCAGGTATAAAGCAGGATTCCATAGAGTTGTCTGCGAAAAAGATGCTCCACGATTTTCAATGGCATATTTCAGTCATTGGAATTTGCATGAGTCAGTTGCTCCGATTAAGTCGCTTGGCTATTCTGATCCAAAGTACAGGGATATTACTGCCGGCAATTTTCTTTCCGAAAGATTGGAAGAGATAAATCTTGGCAAGAATTGATGTTCTCATGGTGTTTAAAGTTTGAAGGCCCTACTCCTGTGGGGCTTTTTTTGTTGCCCATTTTATATTTTATTTATTTTCATTTTATAGCCGCATCATCTCATTTTGCTTAAATCATTTTGCCACCGATACGGCGATGGCATTACTAGATAATTTTTTATATTTCAATATTATGAAAAAAATAACGAAGGGTTTTGGCATTGTAGTGCTTTCTTTGGCAGTTCTTGTTGGTTCATTTGGTTTAGTAACGCAACAGGCGAGTGCAACACGAAATGCTGCAGCACCGTCTGTGACTGTTGATTCACTACAGATTTGCGTTCGCACAAGTGGTGTCGCTTTTGTTGTTGGTTATGGATTCAAGAAAGCTGATTGCCGCAGAAATGATAAGCTCGTTACTATAATAAAAAATGGTGCAGTTGGCGCACAAGGACCAGTTGG
>JAGOSA010000002.1:11947-52445 GCA_018062505.1 Minisyncoccota bacterium
TTTGCGTTCGCACAAGTGGTGTCGCTTTTGTTGTTGGTTATGGATTCAAGAAAGCTGATTGCCGCAGAAATGATAAGCTCGTTACTATAATAAAAAATGGTGCAGTTGGCGCACAAGGACCAGTTGGAGATAAGGGTCCTATTGGCGATAAGGGTTTGCAAGGAGACAAAGGCGAAACAGGCGACAAGGGCCCGACTGGAGATCGCGGCCCAACAGGTTCGTCTGGAGCAGCGGGAACAGCTGGAGCAGATGGAGAACAAGGACCTGTGGGTTTACAAGGTCCAGTTGGAGAAAAAGGTCCAGTTGGTGATCGCGGAGAAAAAGGCGAAACTGGCGACAAGGGAGAGCGTGGCGAACAAGGCTTGCCCGGCCCTACTGGAAGCGGTGGTGGCGAAACGTTGGCCGTAATGCGCGTTATGGGAACAACTTCTGTTTATACTGAACCAAGTTCAGGAACTGGCGTTTCTTCAGCAGGTGCTCAAGTTTTTTCGACAGCAACCTGTCCAGAAGGTTCATTCATTCTCGGCGGTGGTGCAGAAGTAACAACGAGCGACACTGGAAAAGAAAAAGTAGTTTTGTCTGCATCGTATCCGTCTGACGTCTACAATTGGCAAGCGGCCGCAGCCGAAGTTGCAGATCTTGTGGCAGGGAAGACAATGACGCTGACGGCGTATGCGATTTGCAAGGCGTAGGTAAAATATAAAATTAGTGACCCTACGGAGAATCGAGGCGGATTTCCTTAAACTTTAATCTTTATTTGTGAACCTACGGAGAATCGAGGCGGATTTCCTGCAACTTCAATATGACTTTGTTGTGACCCTACGGAGAATCGAACTCCGATTAGCGGATTGAGAACCCGCTGTCCTAACCGTTAGACGATAGGGCCATTGCCAGAAAATAGTACATCAAAAAACCTGTTTATTCAAGGCGGTCGACATTTTGCGCAAAAGTGCTATAGTTTCGGAAATCGCTCATATTTTATATGGGGCGACTCCTCGAAAAAATAGTTCCTTACAATCAAAAAACAGAAATTATGGCTACTAAAAACACAAGCGCGATTAACCTGATCGCAAAGGATAAGCCCAATATTGTGCTTATCGGGATGGGTAGTGGCAACTCAGCGCTCTACCACGAAATTAAATCTCGGCTCGCAATGGAAACGCGCATCAATTGTATTCCACTAAGTAGTTTACCTGATCAGAAAAAACCAGATCACGAACAATTGCAAGACGATGTCGATATGCGCTTTTTGCTCAAGAAGTTGAGCGAAGAACCAAATGAATTCTCAGTGCTCGTTGTTGGGGAAGAAGTGCAGGAAGACGATGTCTATGATCATCGGGCGATGGAAACTATTATTGATGTCACTTCATCGCTTATGCGAAAACATGAGCGCCAACGCATTAAGCTTTCTGCAGTACTCCACGAAAAATTTATTTCGTATGATTACTACACACGGCATTACAAAAAATTAAGCAATGAGCTTGGGTTTTATTTGCCAGCAGATGAAATAGCTTCAGAAGCTGTTCAAAAAGCTCTGGCCAACATGGAAGTTAGGGAAAATGAAGTAATTGTCATTGAAGCTGCTCCCAAGGATGAGCACATTTCGCACGGCATGCCTGGCTTTTCAAAACCGACTGACAGCAAAGTAAGCAAAATGGAAAGCTAGTTTTTAAAAGCAAAAAAGCAAAAGAAAAAAAGGTCTCCAATTGGAGGCCTTTTCTTATTCGTATTTTTTCAATTACTACTGATCAAGCAATGCTTTCTCAATTAGCTCTGGTGCAATCCCTGGTGCTTCGCTGGTTATTCGCATCACGTCTTTGTCGACTTTCTTGAGTTCCTTGCCTGAATTGTTGTAGTGGTTCACTACAGTACCGAGCGATGCGCCGAGCTTGTTGTGGTAGTCTTCGTAGCTCTTGAGGTGGCGGCCGAGCTCTTCGACGCGCTTGATGATGTCTTTGGCGGTTTCTTCGATCTGCATGGCGCGAAGCCCTTGCATGACAGTCTGCAAGTAGGCGAGGAAAGAAGTTGGAGAGACGATGATGACTTTATACTTTGACGCGGCGCGCTCTATGAGGCTTTGATTGTCGTCGCCTTCAGTCAGGCCGCCAATTTTATTGATGATGAGATCGTAGTAAATCGCTTCGTGCGGGATGAACATAAAGGCAAAATCCATCGTTCCTTCGTCTGGCTTAATGTATTTCGACGTTTCAGTGATGCGATTCTTGAGATCGTTAACAAAAGCTTTTTCGAGGCGGTCGCGCTCAGCCGGTTCGCGAGCTTCGACGACGCGATTGTAGTTTTCGAGCGAGAACTTTGAGTCCACAGGAATTATTTTATCTTTTACGTAAATTGCGCAGTCGACGATCAAGCCGTCACTAAAGCCGTGCTGCATTTTGTAAGAACCGGGAGGCAAAATATTTTTCAAAAGCGTTTCGAGATAGTATTCGCCGAGAATGCCGCGCTGCTTCGGATTTTTCAAAATGTTCTGAAGTTCGTCGAGCTGATCAGCGAAAGAAACAACTTGTTTGTTGGTTTCGTCGAGACGAGTGAGTCGCTCTGTAATATCAGTAATGATTGAGCGGGATTCTTTACTCTGATGCATCATGCTTTCGCGCACCGTTCGCTCATTGTCGCCGAGGCGCGAGTCCATAGCACGGCGAAGTTCATTGATCTGTTCGAGCAAGAGGGGGAGTCCGCTGTCGTTCGCCGGCGGTCTCTGGCTGCGGAAGAAAAGGAAGGCAATGATGATGCCGCCGAGAAGTGCGATGATTATCCAAAGTATTGTCATGGGGTTATTTTAGCATATTGCCAAGAGTGCAGGAGTTACTAACATATTACCTTGCAATTAAGGGTTGTTTTCATATAATGAAAGCCACTATCGTTCTTTATTTTGTAGATGTTTAGTTATGTTAAGTCTGTGTTAGGCGCAGTTGTAGTTGGGGAGTTGCTCGTCGTGGCTCCCCATTTCTTCCAAAAACTTTTTCATAGTTAAGTATATATTGTTTCAAAGTCCGTTCACCCCCGTGACGGACTTTTTTTATTTCCTTTATTAAAGTTGTAATTTAAAAACTTTCTGCTGGGGTTACTTTGCAAACAGAGAATAGAGAAGTTTCGTTGCAGGATCGAGATCTGGGCCGTAGACAATAGCTCCGCCCAGGCCGCCAACAATAGTAATGAGCGCAAGCCCAACAAGTGCAAGAATGACAAAAATCCATCGCTTGTTGAGTGGTGCAAGTTTATGAGCAATGTTTTGCCATGGTGTAATCGGATTAGTATATTTCTCAAGTATCCAACTCAAAACAGAAAGCAATGCGAGTGCTCCAGCCACAATCACAAATGCACCAGCAAATGTTGAATGAGCTTCGATAAGGTTGTGTAGACTTGGGTCAATGTTTCGGCCGATGGCATGCTCGGCCGCTTCTCCTGTAGCGAGCGTTATCCAGCCAGCGATAAATCCAACAATCGAGAGCAATCGCTTTCCATTGCGCAAGCTCGGAAACTTTTTGTCGATGCAAACGATTTCCATTATTGCATAGAGAGTAAAAATGCCGATTGGCATGTGCACTAAAATTGGATGAATGTTCATAGTCGCATTGTAGCACCGCTCCGTGTATACTTTCTGTATGAAAAAGGGGAAACAGTACTGGCTGCTCAAAAGCGAATGCTATACGATCGACGATCTCAAGGCGGACAAGAAAACCCCATGGACTGGCGTGCGCAATTACCAAGCAAGGAATTTTATGCGCGACAGCATGAGTGTTGGCGACGAAATTCTTTTCTACCATTCGAACGCTGAGCCGTCTGGCATTTATGGTTTGGCTAAAGTTGCGAGCGCGCCGCATGCCGATGCCACTGCCCTCGACAAGAAAGACGATCACTACGATCCGAAGTCTTCAAAGGAAAAGCCGATTTGGGAGTGCGTTGATGTTGCATTTGTGAAAAAATTCAAAGAGCCGATTGCGTTGTCTTATGTAAAACTCGATCCAATGCTCGAAGGCATGGTTGTTATTCAAAAGGGAAGCAGGCTTTCGGTTCAGCCAGTGAGCAAAGAACATTTTGAGTACATCGTGGAAATCGCAAAATAGGATTGTTCAAACAAAACAAGATTGATAAATATTAAGGAAAATTTTATCTTATTTTAATAAATAATTAAGTAAGGGGTTTTAAGATACATTATGAAAAGCTTTAAAGACGCCGTACACGCCATAGTCAAAAAGATTCCAAAAGGCAAAACTATGACGTACAAAGAAGTCGCAACCAAAGCCGGCAAGCCGAATGCTGCGCGCGCTGTCGGCGGCTACATGAGCAAAAACGCCGACAAAACTATTCCTTGCCACAGAGTTGTCCGAAGCGACGGCAAAATCGGCGACTACAATGGTTTGCAGGGAAAAAAGACAGGCTCTGACGCCAAGATTGCATTGCTCAGAAAAGAAGGCGTGAAAATATAATCAGGCAAAAGAAAGGCCTCTGATATAAAATCAGAGGCGAGCGAGAGAATGTATTAAGTTTTTTAAAAAGAATTGATGTATGAAGTTGTTATGATGTTGTGGAAGGTGCTGATGGAGTGTCGGAGTGGTCTGGGAGATGGGAGGGGTGATAAATAGCGGGGTAATTATTGATTGTTGTAGGGATTAAGGCAGTAGTGGACTGGTTGGTGTGACGGTGGAATCTATAAAATAATTACCTGAACTTGTTGGGAACGCTATTTACTATCAGTTAGTATGATAAAGGATCTTGAGTTCATTGTACTCCTCTGACATAGCTCGTCAAGCATTCTGTGGATTGCGAAATGAGCCTTATTCTACAAGGGAAATTTCCTTGTTTGCGACCGCGAAATATGGTATAAAGTAGTGCAATGAAAAAAGATTTCTACGAAACTCTCGGTGTCGCAAAAGGCGCCTCAAAAGACGAAATCAAGAAAGCCTTCCACAAGATGGCTCATAAATACCATCCTGACAAAAAAGACGGCAATGCTGACAAATTCAAAGAAGTAAACGAAGCGTATCAAACACTTTCTGACGACAAGAAGCGCGCACAGTACGATACCTATGGACAAACTTTTGATGGCGCAGGCGCACCCGGTGCTGGCGGCTTCGGAGGATTTGGCGGACAAGGTTTCGGCGGCTTCGATTTCTCTGGTGCACAAGGCCAGCAATTTGATTTCGGCGACCTCGGCGATATATTCTCAGAATTTTTTGGCGGCGGAGGCGGCGGTCGCGGAGGCAAGCCGCGCGGCAGCGACATTTCTACTGAAATCACTATTCCATTTTCCGAATCTATTTTTGGCTCAAAGCGCACTCTCGTCATTTCTAAAACATCAACCTGCGAAACATGCAAAGGCAATGGCGCAAAGCCCGGAACTGAAACAGTTACTTGCGACCGCTGCAATGGCAATGGCCAAGTTCGCGAAACAAAGCGTTCAATTCTTGGCTCATTTACTGCTGTTCAAGAATGTTCAAAGTGTCATGGCGCTGGCAAAATTCCGAAAGAACCTTGCGGCACATGCCGCGGCATTGGCGTCCATCGCAAAGAAGAGCGCATCGATGTCGTTATTCCAGCTGGTATACAGAATGGAGAAATGATCCGCCTGTCTGGGATGGGCGAAGCTGTTCCTCATGGTACAACTGGCGATCTCTACATCAAAGTTCGCGTCGAGCGCCACAAAACAATTGTGCGCGAGGGCAACAATCTTTCTTCAACTCTATCGATCCGTCTTTCAGATGCACTCCTCGGTGCTGACTACAAAATAGAAACGCTAGATGGCCTCGTCGACATTTCTATTCCTGCCGGCGCCACATTTGGCGAAATACTTCGTGTCAAAAACAAAGGCGTACCGACTGGCAAAAACAGCCGTGGCGACTTTATGGTCAAACTCGAAATTGAATTGCCGAAAAAACTTTCCGGAAAAGCTAAGAAGATAATGGAAGAATTGCGCGAAGAAGGTATATAGCAGAATCGCAAATATATAGTAGTATATTCTTATGTCAGAAAAACCAGCTGAAAAGGCAACTGAAAAAACAGTCGAAAAAAAGATAACGCCTCGCGCCGAAGATTATTCGCAGTGGTATCTGGATGTCATTGATGCGGCAGATCTCGCCGACTACGGCCCAGCTCGCGGCACGATGGTCATCAAGCCATACGGCTACGCAATCTGGGAACGCATTCAGGAAGTCCTCAACAAAAAATTCAAAGCAACTGGCGTGCAGAACGCTTATTTTCCAATGCTCATTCCGGAGCGACTCCTCAAGCGCGAAGAAAATCACGTTGAAGGTTTTGCTCCTGAAGTTGCTGTCATTACTCATGCTGGCGGCAAGAAGCTCGAAGAAAACCTCATCGTCCGTCCAACTTCTGAAACAATTATGTACGAAGTGTTTTCAAAGTGGATTCATTCATACCGCGATTTGCCGCTCCTCATCAATCAATGGGCCAACGTCGTTCGCTGGGAAATGCGAACACGTCTCTTTCTCCGTACGACAGAATTTCTCTGGCAAGAAGGCCACACAGCGCACGCAACACATGACGAAGCAGATGAGCGCGCAAAAGATATGCTCAAAATCTACAAAGACCTTGCTGAAAACTACATGGCAATTCCAGTTACGATGGGACAGAAGTCTGAATCAGAAAAATTCGCCGGTGCACTTCGCACGTATACTTGCGAAGCTATGATGCAAGACGGCAAGGCACTTCAGTTTGCAACATCGCACAACCTCGGTCAAAATTTCGCGACAGCTTTTGATGTAAAGTTTACAGACCAAAACGGCGAAACTGTTTTCTGCTGGCAGACGAGCTGGGGACTGAGTACTCGCTCTATCGGCGGCCTCATCATGACGCATAGCGATGACAAAGGCTTGGTTTTGCCTCCGAAGATGGCTTCGATTCAGGCTGTCATCACAACGATTGCTCCATCTGAAACAGATCGCACAACAGTTGGCGAAAAAGCAAACGAACTCAAATCAATTCTTGAAGCTGCTGACATTTCTTGTCACGTCGACAATCGCGAACTTCGCCCTGGAGAGAAATATTTCGAATGGGAAAAGAAAGGCGTGCCTGTTCGCATCGAACTTGGTCCAAAAGATATTGCGAACAACAGCGCTGTACTAGTTCGCCGCGACACTGGAGAGAAAAAGCCAGTAGCTCTTGCTGATCTTTCTAAAGAAGTTGCAACTTTACTCGAAGCAATTCAAAGCAATCTCTTCGAGCGCGCGCTTGCACTTCGAAAAGACAAAACAGTTACTGTTGATTCTTGGGAAGAATTCCAGAAGGAAATCGAAGAAGGCAAATTCGTCATGGCTCACTGGTCTGGCGACGCTGCTGACGAAGCTGAAATCAAGAAAGCAACCACTGCCACAATTCGCTGCATTCCATTTGATCAGCCAGAAGAAGAAGGCAAGTGCGTTTTCTCTGGAAAGCCATCAAGCAAAAGAGTTATATTTGCGAAGGCGTATTAGGAACGTAAAAATCAAAACATTCACTACTTAACATTGGGTCTTATTGACAAAAATAATTTCTGATGTTATTTTTAAAAAAACTTAACAATAATGCTAAAAGGAAATACGAACTACTCATCAAAGCGGTTGGTTATTCTTATTGATTACCGACAGCAATTCTACTCTTCGACCTTAGGTCGGGGAGCATCACTTGATATTTCTTTAATAAAATCAGGATTTGAGGCTGCAGGCTATGCTGTTTATGTATATCAGTATAGTGAAATCGATTTTTCGAAACAAGATTATAGTGATGCATTAGTGCTCTATAAATCTTCCGAAGATCCGTCCCTAAAATACAAAGACTTCATTGAAGATATATTGCTCGGCATGGCGTACCAGGGCGCTACACTCATTCCTGATTTCCAGTATTTCCGTGCCCACCACAATAAGGTGTTTATGGAAATAATGCGAAGCTCACTAAAAGAAAAGTTTGGGCTTCCATCATCTCGTTACTATGGAACATACGAAGAGTATTTACAGGATTTCACATCGGACTCATTTCCTGTGGTATTTAAATCAGCCACGGGTTCAAAGGCGAGTAATGTATTTATTGCTCACAGTAAAGATGAAGCGAATGCTGTTGCAAAAAAGATATCATCGACACCATCTACATTTAATGCGTCATTGCGACGATTGAGTTTGGCTGATGCGAATGGTTTTTTGCCAATATCCAACAATAGGAATAAATTTATTGTCCAAGATTATATTCCTGGTGTTCCTGGAGATTACAAAGTGCTTGTCTATGGTGGCCGATACTTTACGTTCTATCGGGAAAATCGTCCGAATGACTTTCGAGCAAGCGGTACTATGGATTTTGTATTTGTAGACACCCTGCCTGATGCCGTTCTTGATTTTGCGAACCAGGTATATGATTCCTTCGATGTCCCGTTCATCTCGCTTGATATAGGGTACGATAGAAATCAGTGCTACTTATTTGAATTTCAATTTGTAGAATTCGGGCAACGAGCAGTTCAGCGATCCAATCACTATTTTCAGAAAAAAGAAAGTGGCTGGGAGCGCATTTCCCAACAGAGTAAAGCTGAACATGAGTTTGTTCGTTCAGTACATCAGTACATTCAAAAAAAACAAGGAGGCAACAATGCTTAAAAAAGTAATTATTACCCGCCACGCAGAATCATCGGAGGATATTGATCCAACAATGCACAATATCAAAGATGGAAAGTCTGCCGGACTTACCGATCGCGGCAAAGTCCAAACGATTGACCTTGCAAAAGTGATTCGTGAAAAACTGAAAGAATGCAACCGTTTATTTGCATATGTATCACCAGCCGATCGTGGGCAAGAAACCTGGGAATTGATCAAAGATAATTTAGGTCTTCCTTTTGTTGTATTAACTGATGTTCGCATCAGAAATCTCAATTGGGGGAATATTACTGTTGCAAATCGATCCACTGTTGAAGCGGACCGATATGCGGTTGGTGTTCTAAATTTCACTTTTCCGGAAGGTGACCACACTCCGTCGTATGTTTCAGCCATAAATGATCTGATTGACCAGTCGCTGGTCGACGTGACGAGTCATACGGAAGAAAGCGATGATGCGATTCTATTTGTGACACACGGATTCGCCCTTAGGGTTATTCTTAAAAAGTTACTCAGACTAGATGAAAAAGAATTTCAATGGCTTAGCAATCCACCAAATTGCTACGTCATAGAATTACTTTATGATTCGACGTCAGGTTCTTTCCGCGAAACGGAGCCACTGAGAAGAATGAACCCGATTTAGTAGAAGTGTTGAATTTTAATTTAGCCCCACAAAAGTGGGGCTTTATTTGTTATACTATCCAAATGAATACCATCATTACCATAAGGGATACTGATATTTACCCAAATAAACAACTAATCACTGTTGCAGAATGGCTCGAGAGGAAAACTGTCAAAATAATCCTTAAGAACAACAAAAATGAACTAGCTTTTGTTACAAATCCTATTCATGGTTTCTGTCTTTTGCCTGGCGGGGGAATTGAAGAAGGAGAAAATATAGAAATAGCAGCAAACAGAGAATGTCAGGAAGAAGTTGGCTGGTCTATTAGAGATATTTCTATTCTAGGATATGCGGATGAGTGGCGTGCGCGAGACAGCAAGCACTATACAACGGTTTGTGTAGTCGCTCAGGTAGATGCGCCGATCGACGAAGATTTGCGGACAACGCAAGAAAAGGAAAACGGCCTCCATGTTGTCTGGTTTTCATTTGACAAAGCCTTTGATGTTCTCAAGAATCAAGTTGCTGAACTTCGCGAGAAAGAAATCCCTTTTTACAACACTTCCTTTAATATTTTAAGAGATTACCTTTTCCTTGAGGCGTATAGTGAATCAAAAAATAAACTTCGAAACACTATATGATTTAAGCGCTGATGAGAATTAAGAATATTGAGGACGATTTCCACAATTAGCAATCCCCTTAATCGGGGATTTCTAATTGCCCCATATTTGTATATAATGCTTTCACATATGGAAACCACAAATTTCGGTGAGCATCTCACCATTGACGGCTACGGCGGCGATTACGACAAGCTTAACGATAGGGAAGCGGTTCTGCGCACACTACAAGAATTGCCTGAGAAACTCGGCATGAAAGCATTGTCGGAAGCAGTTGTTTTCTCAGCGCCAGATAACGGCATCAAAGACCCAGGCGGCTGGAGCGGCTTTTTGGTTATCGCTGAAAGCCACATTGCAGTGCACACATTTCCAAAACGGGGATTCGTCAGTGCCGACATCTACACATGTCGCAATGGCCTTGATCAAGCATTTGTCATCCAATACTTTAACGACATCTTTGGACTCAAAGACGTAGAAACTAACTTTATTATGAGGGGAACAAAGTACCCTGTAGAGAATATTCAGTAAGAGTAGGGTCTGTTGACTTTTAATATTTTAAATGGTATAATTTAAAAAAATAGAAACTTATGAATCCTATCTTACTCGCTGCTGTTGTTGCACCATTACTCTATGCAACCGTTAACTATGTAGACAAATTTATTGTCGGCAAAGTTGCGACATCGAAGTCTGCTTGGTCATTCTTCGGTTTATTTTCTTTTATTATTGCAGGAATTATTGTTGGCGGACTTGCGATAGTAGGAACGTCGATACAATTGCCGGCACATAATGCACTTATGCTTATGGTAACTGGAATTTTCCAAGTATCGTGGGTCTATTTGTACTTCAAGGCATTAGAAGGGGAAGACACTTCAAGTGTTACTCCTTTATTCCAATTTATCGGCTTTTTTGCTTATATATTTGGGGTGTTGTTCTTGGGGGAAGTCCTTGCTGCGCCAAAACTGCTTGCACTTGCACTCATTTTGGTTGGAGGCGGCTTGCTGTCTTACGATCCTGGCAAAAAACTCGCTTTCAAAAAAGAAGCAGGTTACATGCTCCTTGCTTCAGCGATTATTGCACTCGGTTTGGTTTTCTTTAAGAAATCGACAACCGATATTGCGTCATTCGACACTATAGGATTGACCGAATTCTTCATTTCATCTTTCTGGATGTATTTGGGAATGGGGGTAACAACTGTACTTGTACTTGTATGTGCTCCATCGGTACGCAATGACCTCTCTGTTATGCTCAAAAAAAACAGCGCAACAGTTTGGAAAGCTAATATCCTCAATGAAGTACTCAATGTGCTTGCAACCTTGTCAGTATCGTATGCACTCTTAAAAATTCCAGTTGCTACGGTGTCTGCGCTCCAGTCAGTGCAGGCATTCTATGTGCTCCTCATTGGTATTTTCGGGACAATGTTCTTGCCGAAATACATATCCGAGACATTTACTAAAAAATCAATCATTTACAAGGTGATTGCCATCGGAATTATGGTCGCAGGGGGAATATTATTAGAAGTTCTCTAGTCTAAAGCCGCTTTCTCTAAGCGGCTTTTGTTATGTTCCTTTTATAGTAAATTCATATATAATAGCACCATGATTCCAAACTTTCCGGATTTTAAGCCTATAGAGCTTAATGATAAGGACGAAATAGAGAGTTTTACTAAGAAGTTTGCCCCATACTCAGATTTTAACTTTGCCAGTATGTGGTCTTGGGATGTAAAAGAAGAAATGCGTGTTTCCCAGCTAAATGGAAACCTTGTTGTTCGTTTTACCGACTACCTCACAGGAGAACCTTTCTATTCATTCTTGGGTTCTAATAAGCCAACCGAAACTGCCGATGCACTCCTTACTTTGGCAGAGAAAGAAGGCATTCCGCTTCACCTGAAACTGGTTCCTGAAGACTCAGCAAAAGAAATAGATCCGACTAGATTCAAGATTGAAGAAGACAGGGATCACTTTGACTACATTCTTGATTGCGAAAAATTAATGAGCTACCCAGGACACGAGCTCCGTGGTCACGCTAGTTTCTATAGACGTTTTGTAGAAGAACATGGAGAAAAACTTGAAATAAAAGTTCTTGATATCGACAATCAGGATCACCAGAACGGAATACAGCTCCTCAATGCTATATGGGTGAACAATAAGAAGGATGAAGGCAAGGATCAGTTTACTGATCTAAGTATTGAAGATTTAGCTATTAAAAAATTTCTCAATATCAATAAGGAATTTAAGCACCTCTTTTTGGTCGGGGTTTTTAATGGCGAGAATATGATCGCTTTCAGTATCAATGAAATAGGCGAAGGAGATGTTGCTACTTGCCATTTTATGAAGGCTAATAATACCTATAAAGGTATTTATTCATATTTATTTAGTGAGTGTGGAAAAATGCTTGCAAGCTATTCGAAGAAGTATGTTAATATTGAACAAGACCTAGGCCTCAAAAACCTTCGCCAGTCAAAAAAATCCTACGAACCCGCTCACTTCTTAAAGAAATACATTATTCAGCGAGTGTAATAAAAACAATAACGAAAAAGTATGAAACCCTCTCCAAATAAAAGCAAGATAGCATTCACTATATCAACTATTCTTTTCTTGGCCTTTACTGCATGGTGGCTGTACATCAAGCAGTTTGATATTGATGCAACACGAGACATGCGTCAGCTTTGGGGTGCAACATACCAAATAATAGCTCTTTTTGGCGCTATCGTAGGTTTCGTTATTTCAAAGAGATGGGGAGGTTATAAAAGCATGCTCGGAAGGGCGATTATGGCATTTGCAGTTGGACTATTGTTGCAATCATTTGGCCAAACTTACAGTAGCTATTACGTATATTCTCACCACGTTGAGTCTCCAATCTACCCAGGAATAGGTGATGTTGGTTTTTTTGGTAGTGTAATCGCATATATATATGGCATCATTGCCTTGTCAAAAATTAGCGGCATTCGAGTTTCGCTTAAGAAAATGCAGAACAAAGCTTGGGCACTTATTATCCCAGTTGCCATACTTGTCGGTTCTTATATGTTCTATCTAAAAGGGTATGAATTCGACTGGTCAGACAAAATTAAGGTTTTTCTTGATTTCGGGTATCCGCTCGGCCAGGCATTTTATATGTCTATTGGTATTCTTGCTCTCATTTTGAGCCGCAACGTCCTCGGGGGAATAATGAAAAAACCGATCCTTTTCTTGATTATTGCTTTGCTTTTCCAGTATTTCTCCGATTTCTTTTTCCTATACGAGGCGAACCTCGGCGTATGGTATGTCGGCAATATTAATGACTTCTTATATTCTGCATCTTATTTCCTTATGTCAATCAGTCTCATTCAATTTAGTGTAGCTTTTCATCGTATTAGGAGCACAGAATAATTTATGACAACAGCATTTGATTTAATTTCACAAAGAATCATCAAGGAACAAGAGCTTATTATTGGTCCTATGGCTTGGGAAGAAGCACGCAAGGTAAATGGCCTAAGCGTTGTTGACACTAAACAAGGAGTAATTTCAATCATGGGCGACGGCAAGCAGATTGTCGACGCGCTCGTTTCTCGCTACGTCAAACTATTTGGCAAAGCTTCACAAGAAGCATGTAAAGAATCTGTGCAAGACCTTCTCGCAGACATGAAAGCAGAAGACGTACCAGCAATGCTCAAATAATAGCTATGGATACTGAAGAAACTAAAGTTGAAAAAACTGACGCTACACTTCAGCATCTCAACGAGGACCTATACAAACACAATCTTGAGCTTGCCATGGTCAACAAGACTTTGTCGCTTTTGCGTAAGCTCTACCAGATCAGCTTGCTCGAGCTTGATCCGGTTACACTCGCCAATAAAGTTTCAGATACAGTCCGCGTCGACTTCAACCTCGAAATTGCCGGTATTTTTGTGTATGACAAAAAGAAAGACTTGCTTGAGCCACTCCACTTTTCAAAATCAGAAAGGCTTTTGGCTTCAGTCGAGAAAACAGATTTTCATTTTAAGGATGCAATGATTTTTAATGTTTCCAAAAATACTTTTTTTGATAAGCTGGTAAAATTCAGTAACCCTATCATGACAAAAGACATCAATGATGTCTGGGGCGGCGTTATTCCAAGCGACAAGCTTGAAACTGTTCGCAAAGAGTCGAACCTTAAAACTATTTTGCTTTTTCCGCTCGTCACTCAAAACAAGACAATTGGTGTTCTGTTGCTTGGCTTCAATCGTCCATACGAAGCACTTTCTGAATTTGAGCAAGAAGCGATGAAGAGCGTCACGGACGTTGCTGCTGTCGCTCTCGACAAAGCGTACTTGTACCGCGAGCTCGCTGACGCTAATCTCAAACTTGAAGAAGTCGACAAGCGAAAGACTGAATTCCTCTCACTTGCGTCTCACCAGCTCCGCAGTCCGATTACGGCAATCAAAGGCTATACGTCCATGGTTCTTGAAGGTTCATATGGCGATGTTACAGAATCGCAGCGCGAGCCGATCAGTCGCGTTTTCCAGTCGAGCCTCAACCTCGCAAACGTTGTTGAAGACTTGCTTGATGTTGCCAAAATCGAACAAGGCGGAATGAAGTACGTCATGCAAGATGCTGATCTTGAAATGATTACATCGGCCCTCAACAAAGAATTTTCTCTTACTGCAAAGAGTAAGGGACTTGAGCTGCAGTATGAAAATGCTGGCGCGTCGCCGTGCATGGTCAGCATCGATCCAGTTAAGTTCCGTCAGGTTATTTTGAATTTGCTCGATAATTCGATCAAGTACACTGAAAAAGGTTTCGTTAAGCTTTCTATAAAAAAAGATGGCACAAATGCCATGATTGTCATCAGTGACTCAGGCATGGGAATGTCTCCCGAAACGCAGGCTAAACTGTTCGGCAAATTCAGTCGCGGCGAAGGCACAAAAGTAAATGCCGGCGGTTCCGGTATTGGACTCTATTTAGTTAAGGAAATTGTCGAAGCTCACGGCGGCACTGTTTCTGCAGAATCTGCAGGGGTAGGGAAGGGATCTGTGTTTACAGTAAAGATTCCGCTTAAGACAGAGGCGAAAGCCTAGCTGGCACAATCTGTGAGCCTTCTTTGGCGTCGCGGACGATGAAACCTTCAGCTTCGATTTTCATGCGGAGCTCGTCGGCCTTTTTGAAATCTTTATTAGTGCGAGCTGTGTCTCGATCGGCTGCAAGAGCTGTAACGCTTTCCGGAATTTCGATTTTCGGCAATTGCCCGAAGCCAAGCCCGAGAACTTGATCAAAGAAAAGAATGGTTGCGCGCTTTGTTGCTCCGTCTAAGTTTTCATCTTTAAAAGCGCCAAACAGCGTAGCAATTGCCCTCGGTGTGTCGAGGTCATTTTCGATGGCTGCGATAAAAGCTACTTTGTAATTTTCGTCTACTGTGCCGTCAGCTTCAGGCAAAGCGACAAACGCTTCGTATAGTGTCGTGAGTGCAGTGTCAGCAGCTCGTAGCGCGTCGTAAGTAAAGTTAATAGGCGAGCGGTAGTGCGCCATCAAAAGCCACAATCGATAACTTTCAGGGCGAGCGATTTTTGCGACGTCTGCCAAATAAATATCGTTGCCGAGGGATTTAGAAATTTTTTCGCCATCAATGTTGACGAATCCATTGTGCATCCAAACATGAGCGAGCGGTTCACCATATGCAGCTTCCGATTGTGCAATTTCGTTGGTGTGGTGAACGGGAATGTGGTCGATGCCTCCAGTGTGAATATCAAATGGCTGACCGAGAAACTTGCGAGCCATTGCCGAACATTCAATATGCCAACCTGGAAAACCCGTGCCCCATGGCGACGGATAGCCGATTTTCTCATTATCCGAAAATTTCCAAAGAGCGAAATCTCTAGGAGAATGCTTTTCGCTGTTGGCGCCTATGCGCGATTCAAGTTCGCCTTCAGCTTCGATGTACGGCCCAGCAAGTTTGCCGTAGTCTTTCATTTTCTTCGTATCAAAATACATGCCGTCGCTGATTTTGTAGGCAAAGCCTTTTTTCTCAAGCAATTCGATTATTTCAATATCTTCAACAATGTTATCGCTCGCAAAAGGCATTTCGTGCGGCATCAGTATTCGGAGCGTTTTGAGATCGGCAACAAAAGCATCTTTGTAAAAGTTTGCGACTTCGCGCATTGCGGCGAGCGTCATTTCTTTGCCTTCACGCTTGAGTGCTTTGACCATCTTGTCGTCGCCATCATCGCCGTCTCCTGTGAGGTGTCCAATATCAGTTATATTTATCGTTTGCTTCACAGCAAAACCAGAAAGTTCCAGCGCGCGACGAAGAGTATCTGCAAAGATGAATGAACGGAAATTACCAACATGCGCATAGTTGTAAACCGTCGGCCCACAATGGTAAATAGAGGCCTTTCCGGCGAGGATTGGCTTGAATTCTTCGATTTTCTTGGTGAGGGTATTGTAGAAGGCTAGAGCCATTTCTTGCTGCGGAAATAAGTGATAAGCACGACGCCTGTTAGTATCATAGCACCTAAGACAATAATGAAGTCTCTGTAGGTATCGATGAAGACAAATGAGGTATTCATGCCAAATACGCCTGTGATGAGCGTCAGCGGGAGCATGATGAACGAAATAATCGTCAAAATTTTGATTGTTTCGTTGGTTTTCGATGTCAACAAAGCGTCGTTTGTGGCTTTGAGGTCGTCTAGAATTTCTTTCTGGCTTTCCATTATGCTTGCGACGCGGCGGTATTCGCCTGTGATCGATTCGAGGTGATGCTTGAATTTCTCGCCAAAGAGATTTGCTCCTGCAGATTCGAATGAAAGCAAAACGTGCTCGTGGAAACGAATCGCTTGCTTGAAGTCGAGAAGCTTGCGGTTGATATTTGAAATGACGTGAACCATTTTCTCTTCTTTGCTTTCGAAAATATCCTTTTCGATATCTTTGAGGTCTTCTTCAAGCTCATATAATTCGGCTTCAGAGTATTTGTAGAGTTCGCGCATGATGTAGAAGAGCAAGTAGCCGGCATGGTCGCCCATAGGACGCTTGTCTAGAATCGACTTTATTTCGAAGACACGAGAAAACTCGTGCAATGAATCGATCGGTTCGTAGTGGACGGTGATGAGATGCTCTTTGCCGATGATGAAGTCGATTTCCTGTTCGTATCGGCTGCCGTCGCGGCTGCGTCCGATGATCGGGAAGTGGAGCACCATGTAGATGAAGTTCGGGTAAAGGTCCACTTTGCTGCGGACGCTTTTTTCCATGAGCTCTTCGCCGACAAGTTCCGGCAAAGCGTAATCTTCCATGAGATGCATGATCTCATCGCGAGTTGGTCCTTCGACATCGATCCATGTCAGGCCTTTGTGTTTGTATTTTGAAACCATGTAGAAATTATATAGCCTTTTGGGACAAGGTCATAGAAGACCAATACGGGGATAACCGAAATAGCAGCTTTTTCCAACCAGTTATTGGGCAATACTTGCATTTTTCTGAAAAACCTTTAGAATACCAGCATTATGGCAGTTAAGAAGGCAACAACAAAAAGCGCCCCTAAAAAGGCCACAAAGAAGGTCAAAAAGGCTCCAGCCGCAGATACTGGCGAATTCGCTGTTATTATGACTGGCGGTAAGCAGTACCGAGTGGCTGCGGGCGATATGATCATGATCGAAAAGCTTGCGGGCGACCACAAGGCTGGCGACATTGTCGTTTTTGACAAAGTCCTCCTCGTTGAAAACAACGATGGTTGCAGCATTGGCGACCCATACATTGCTGGCGCTGAAGTTCACGCTGAATTCAAGGAAAATGGCCGCGCTCAGAAGATCCGCATCGTCAAGTACAAGGCTAAGGCTCGCCAGCTCACTCAGAACGGCCACCGACAGCCATTCGCTAAGCTTCTCATAACTGCGATCAAGTAACTCTCAATTTAATCTCAAGAAAAAAATAAAGCCCCAAGAAATTGGGGTTTTATTTATAATTTTTTTATCTTCATAAATTATAGTATGATTAGCTGACTCATGACGAAACCACAAAGCTTCACTAAAAGAACACTCTTGCTCTTTAAGCCATTTAGAAAATACATTATCTTTTTCTTAGTGCTCATGCTCATCGGCCAGGCGATTGGCGCTATTTCTCCTTATGTTTTTGGCAAGAGTGTCGACGCCGTTGCAAGTAGTAATGCAAAACTGACGATTCAATTCCTGATCATTGGTTTTGCTCTTTCATATATTCAGCAACAAGTCTTGGTTTGGGTGCGCGAGCATATGGAAATTAAGCGCCTCGACCGAAATATTGAGGTTGCGTTTTCTGGTTTGTCGCTCAAGAAAATGCTTTCTTTTTCTGTTGGACAGCATATCAATGAGCACTCTGGTGTTAAACAAAATGTTGTCTCAAAAGGACAGTATGCGTTGCATGACCTCATGTATACGGCGCTTTTCAATATTATTCCTATGGTTCTGCAGATTGTAGCGACGCTCGGTATTCTGGTATTTTTCGATTGGCGCATCGCTTTTTGTGCGGCAGTCTTTCTTTTTCTGTACGTTTTTGTTGCGTACCAGCGCAACCTTGAATATTTCCCAAAGATTGATGTGCTTCGCAAAGAAGACCAAGCATTTTCAAAATTGCAGTCTGAACTTTTCAGAAATTCGACACTCGTCATTGCTGAAGCGAAAGAGTCTGATACAAATGCAATGTTTAATGAACGAGGAACGACAGTTGCCTCCACTGCTAGCAATCTTTGGCTCAATTACCTCAAGACATTTTACTTGCACAAGCACTTGCTCACTCTTGGTCAATGGATAACGCTTGCGCTAAGCGTCTACCTCATTTTTATGGGCTACCATTCTGTCGGTATGTTCGTTGCTCTGTTCTCATGGATCAGTACTATTTTTGCCAACGTTGTGCAAATCATGAACATGCAGCGCCACATGCTTTTCAAGATTGTTGAAATCAAGAAGTATTATGAATTGCTCGACATTACTCCTGATATTAATCCGAACCCAGCTGCAATAATTCCTGAAAAATTTAGCGGCGAAATCGAATTCAAAAATGTCAGCTTTGCTTACCCATACCGCAAGTCTAAACAAGAAGAAGAAACAGAAGACGAGCTGATGAAAGAGGATCGAAAAACCGAAGAAAAGGCAGTTGATACTGTCAGTTTCAAGATACCAGCTGGTGCTAAAGTTGGATTCGTCGGCATTTCCGGCTCTGGAAAATCGACAATGGTTAATTTGATGCGCCGCTATTACGATCCGACCGAGGGTGAAATCCTCATCGACGGCATAAGCCTCAAAGAAATTAATCTCGAATGGTTCCGCTCAAAAATCGGCAACGTTGAACAGAAGATTGAGCTATTCGATCGCAGCATTCGAGATAATATTATTTTTGGCTTGCCAGACAGCCATACGGTTACAGACGAACAAGTTGCAAAAGCCGTAACTGATGCTTCACTCGATGACTTTATCGCAAAACTCACTGATCACGGACTCGAGACAGTTATTGGCGAAGGCGGCATCAAAGTTTCTGGAGGCGAACGTCAGCGCATCGGCATTGCTCGCGCACTCATCAAAAATCCGAAGATTCTCATTTTTGACGAAGCAACTTCTGCGCTCGATTCGATCAATGAAAAGCTCATTCATGACGCAATCAACCGCGGCTCAAAAGGCCGAACGACAATAATCATTGCGCACAGACTTTCAACAGTTATGGATGCCGACATTATCTTTGTCGTCGCTGGCGGCAAGATCGTCGACCAAGGAACTCATGCTGAACTTTCAGCAAATAGCGAAGAGTATAAGAAGCTGATTGCGAATCAGATTCTAGTTGGATAATTGGCCTTTTTTTGCTAGTATCTCTCTATATGATAAAGCGAACATACATCAAAGATCTCACAGCTGAAGCCGGCAAGGAAGTTACTGTCCTTGGTTTTGTGCAGGCGTCACGCGACCAGAAAAAAATTATATTCCTCAATATTCGCGATGTGACAGGTCTCGTTCAGGCTGTCATTTTCGGCAATGAAGAACTGCTCGCAATTGCCCGCGACATTTCTCTCGAATCTGTCATTAAAATTTCTGGAACTGCAAAAATCGAACCGCAAGCTCCGGGCGGCGTTGAAATCGCAGCTTCAGCTATCGAAGTTCTTTCTGTTTCAGCTCCAGAACTTCCAATTCCTATTGTTGTTCAAAAGGGCGGCGGCGAAATCGATCAGCCAATCCGACTTGACCACAGACAGCTCGACTTGCGACGACCAGAGCATTTAGAAATTTTCAAAGTTTGGACGTTGCTCGAAAAAGGTTTCCGCAAATTTTGGAATGACAATAATTTCATTCAGATTTACACTCCGTCTTTCATGCAAACTCCGTCAGAAACTGGCGCTGAAGTTTTTGCTGTCGATTATTTCGACAAAAAAGCATATCTCGCGCAGTCACCACAATTCTATAAGCAGATGGCAATGTCTGCTGGCTTCGAGCGCGCTTTCATGGTTGGTCCAGTTTTCCGCGCTGAAGAATCATTCACAACTCGCCATCTCACAGAATTCACTGGTTGGGACTTCGAAATGTCATACATTGAAGATCATCACGACATTATGGACAATGAAGAGGGAATGATCGTCGAAGGATTTAAAGCAATTAAAGAAGCATTGCCTCACATTGCAATCGACATTCCATCAATGCCATTTCCTAGAATTCCGATAGTTGAAGCCAAGAAAATGCTCGCTGAAGCTGGTATTCCAAGTGCCGAAGAGCATGACCTTTCGCCAGAAGAAGAACGTGGCCTTTGTGCAATCGTCAAAGAAAAGCATAATCACGATTTTGTCTTCGTCACTGACTACCACAAATCAAAAAGTGCTTTCTATCACATGCGCCACAGCGACGACAACGATCGCTCACGACGAGCTGACCTCCTGTTCCGTGGTATCGAAATCACGACACTAGCGCAGCGCGAACACCGTATCGACATTTTGGAAAAGCAGGCAATCGATAAAGGCATGAGCCTTGAATCACTCGCTGACTATCTGAACTTTTTCCGTTACGGTGTTCCACCACACGGCGGCGCTGGCATTGGTCCAGGACGATTGATCATGAAAATTCTCGATCTCCACAATATTCGCGAAGCAACATACTTGCCGCGCGACGTTAAGAGGCTTAATCCATAAAAATGAAATAAAAAAACGCCTTTCACTTTGCCTCAAGTGACTGGCGTTTTTTAGATGGCAAGTTTTGCTGGTTCTACAAATGGATTATGGAAACCCCATGATGTGTATCCATGCTGTAGGTAGTAGTCAAACTCATCTCGCGGAATGCAGATCGCCTTTGCGCTATTTCCGTCTACAGGAGCAATGTCTGTTAAGTAGTACATTGGCAGCCTTGGTATGGAAAACGCTTCAAATTCATCCTCAAACGTATTGAATTCTACAGTGTAGATTCCGATAGGAATGAGATGCTTTCGGTCTTCGGGAGTGTGAGTACAAATCAAAACTTGTCCTTCTTTGGAAGGAATTGGCCTTTTCATCTTTTGTATATGTTAGAGAAACGCTTGTTTAATAAATGGTACAGGCTATTTTTTAGCATGTCAATCGAGAATCCAAAATTGTGATTTATCAAATAGGGATTTGCATTGTATACTTTCTTTCGTGGAAACAATGTACAGCGTCAAGACATCTGCCTACGAAGGCCCGTTCGATGTCTTGCTCGATCTCATCGAGAAGCGCAAACTATTCATCAACGATATTTCTCTCTCCCAAGTCACTGACGACTTTTTGGGCTACATTCGTCGCATGGAAAAAGCTGACCCGAGTGTTTTATCTGGGTTCATTGTTGTTGCGGCAACGCTCATCCTCATCAAGTCTCGATCGCTCCTGCCCAATTTTTCGCTGACGAAAGAAGAAGAGAAGGAAGCCGGCGATCTTGGTAAGCGTTTGGCGCTCTACCGAATGTTTGTCGATCTCGGCGAAGTAGTTCGCAAGCAGTTTGGGAAAAACATTTCATTTGAAAAAAAATCAGTTGCGCCAAGCGATCCAGTTTTCGTTCCGTCACAGCTCATATCTATAGCATCAATGCGAGACGCAGCACGAACTGTGCTGCATAACATCCCAAAAGTAGAGAAACTTCCAGAAGTCGAAGTCAAAAAAGTCATGAGTATCGAAGAAATGCTCGTTCGGCTGACTGATCGAATGGAAAATGCTATGCAGTCGAGCTTCAGGCAATTTGTTGGTGTCGGCCAGCCTGCGACAAAAGAAGAAAAAGTGTTGGTTATCGTTGGCTTTCTTGCTATGCTTGAACTCGTACGACAGGGAATTATGGAAGTGCTCCAAGGCGATATGTTTGGCGACATAGAAATGTCCAAGCTCGATGCAGATGTTTCGCAAACTGTTCCGGATGACGGAGAGGAACTTACAGTTTAATTTTTTTATTTTCTCTTCATTTTTATTTCATACAAATATGCTTTCACTAGACGCAAAAATAGAATCAATACTTTTTTACAAAGGCGAACCAGTTTCGTATAAGGAACTTTTGGCGATTCTCAAAGAAGATCCTGAAGCAATCAAGGAAGCAATTGCTGTTCTTCGCGAACGCCTCGCAAATAGCGGCTTGTCGCTTATCGAAAATAGCGGCGAAGTCGGCCTTTACACTTCACCTGAAGCCGGCAAAATGATTGAGGACTTGCGCAAAGACGAATTATCGAAAGAGCTTTCAAAAGCCGCGCTTGAGACTTTGTCGATCGTTTTGTATGGCAAAGACGTTGCGCGCAGCGATATTGATTTTATCCGCGGCGTGAACTCAAGCTTCATCCTCCGCAATTTGCTTATTCGCGGCTTGATTGAGCGCAAAGAGCATCCGACAGATTCCCGCAAAAATGTCTACGTGCCAACACTCGCGCTTTTGTCATTCATGGGAGTAGAGCAGCTCATCGATCTTCCTGATTATGAAACTATCCGTGCGTCTCTCGAAGAATCTAAAGAAAAAACAAACGAAGCAGAATAATTAGTTTATATAAAAATCGCAAAATAGTAATTTCACAATCATGAACAAACTCACGCACAATGAAACACGCCTTTTGATAATCATTGTGGTTCTTGCTGTGCTTGGACTTTTTACTTATGGGGCATCGAGCCAGAAGTTGGCGAAACTGCAGAGCGAATATAGTCAGGAGCGACAGGATGAGGAAGCATTGACTGCTTTTTTCAGCACTGACGACAATGCAAAGGCAGTGTACGTCTACGATGCAACAAATAAAAAAGTTCTCTACGAACGAAATGCCGACATGCAGCTTCCTCTTGCCTCGGTAACGAAACTTGCGACGGCACTTACCGTAAATAAGGTTTTTGGCGAAACAGATACTATTGCCATAAGTCCGAAATCGCTCGCCGTTGAAGGCGACAATGGCTTGATCGACGGGGAAGTTTGGAGTCGTGACCAATTGCTTGGCTTCATGCTTGTCATTTCATCGAACGATGCAGCGTATGCGTTTAAAGAAGCTTATGATGGCAACTTCATGGAAACAATGAATGCATATGCTAAAGAAATCGGCCTTGAGAATACGACATTTTCAAATCCTGCAGGACTCGACTTTGACGGCAAAGCAGGCTCGGTTGGAACAGCGAGAGATATGTCGACGCTCATTTTGCATTTTCTCGATACGATGCCGGCAGTTGCCGCTGAAACAATTCGACCGCAGCAGACTTTCAAAAGCGCTGCAAACGCCGGCGCGTCAGGCAAATCTCACACTATTTCAAATACAAATGACCTCTCAGTTCACATAGATAGCCTGCTGGCGTCGAAGACTGGCTACACAAGACTGGCAGGCGGAAACCTAGCACTCGCTTATAGAATGCCGATTTACGGCAATACGATTGTCATCGTTGTCCTTGGCTCGACAAAGGAGGGGCGCTTTGTCGATATTGAGCGCTATATGGAAGGTGTTGAGAATTACTTTAAGATTTCTAAAAAGTAAACTATAATTCTCTTTATGATTGCTTTAACCCTAACGAAAGTCCTTTTGCCTGCCGCCACAGCTTTTTTGATTGGCATTGCTATTACGCCATTTCTATCTGGCATCATGTACAAGTACAAGCTCTGGAAAAGGGTATCAAGGCAGACTGCAAACCCAGACGAACTTTCAGCTGAATTCAAAAAAATAAATACAGCGATCGAATCCGAAGAAGTTCACACTCCGCGAGTTGGCGGCATTGTTGTCTGGGCTTCGATCATTTTGACGACAATTATCTTCTGGCTGATTGCCCGATTTACTGGCGCCAACGACAACATTTTCGATTTCGTTTCGCGACAAGAAACATGGCTGCCTCTTGCTGGTATCGTAGTCGGTGCGGCGCTTGGCCTCATCGAAGACTTGCTCGAAATCTGGGGCGGCATCAAAAACAAACTGATTCACGGTATGCCGAGCCGCTACCTCATTCCTATTATTGCGCTCATTGGACTCGTCGGCGGCTTGTGGTTTTACATCAAGCTCGATATGAGCGTTATTAATGTGCCGTTTTTTGCTCCAACTGATATTGGCATTTGGTTTGTGCCATTTTTCATTCTCGTCATGCTTGGCACTTTCTCGAGTCGCGTGATCGATGGTGTCGACGGCTTGTCCGGTGGAGTACTTGCAACAATATTTACGAGCTACGGATTTATCGCATTTGCGCAAGGGCAATATGACATCATGACACTTTGCTTTGTCATTGCTGGAGCTTTGCTTGCATTCCTCTGGTTCAATGTTCCGCCAGCTCGTTTCTATATGGGTGAAACAGGAATGCTTCCGCTGACAATTGCGCTCACCGTTATTGCTTTCCTGACGCATGAGCCTTTGCTTTTACTCGTCATCGGCTTTCCGCTCGTCGCAACAGCGCTCTCGTCTTTCATTCAAATTATTTCAAAGAGGTTTTTCCACAAGAAAGTATTCCTAGTCGCTCCGCTTCACCACCACTTTGAAGCCCTCGGCTGGTCCCGTCCAAAAATTACTATGCGATACTGGATTGTCAGTTTGATGTGTGGCATTGTCGGCATCGTCATTGCGTTGTGGTCCTAAGAGAAGCACAGTAGCCATAAAGAAGTTCTTTAGAAATTATGCAAGAAATTGAAAACAAAACACAAGGCAAGAAAGTAGACAAACTTTTCCTGACCATTATATTGTTGCTCACCGGCATTGGCTTGGTTTTTTTCATTTCAGCATCGCTTGGCGTTTTGGCAAAGAGCGAAGCTAAGTTCTACAATATTCTCTTTACGCAGCTTGCTGTCGGTCTGATCGGGGGAATGATTGCGCTCTACATAACCTCGCGCATCAACTACAAAGTTTGGCGTCGCTATGCATTCTTCTTCTTGCTGGCAACACTTGGCCTCGCCCTTCTCGTCTTCGTTCCCAGCCTCGGCCTGACGCACGGTGGCGCAACACGCTGGGTGAGCCTCGGCTTCATTTCCTTCCAGCCAGCCGAATTTCTCAAAATCGCATTTATTATTTACTTTGCATCATGGCTTTCAGCTGTTCGCGAGAAAGCAGATTCATTCAAGCACGGGCTTTTGCCATTTTTCATACTCATGGGCGTTATTGCTATTGTCTTGCTCAAGCAGCCTGATACAAAAAGCTTGATCCTGATGTTCGTCACAGGATGCGCTATGTACTTCATGACCGGCGTCAGTTGGAAAAAAATCCTGCTCATTGGCGGCGTTTCGATCGCTGGCTTTGCAATTCTCGCATTCAGTACGCCGTACCTTCGCGATCGCGTCAAAACGTTCATGAATCCAGACCACGATCCGCGCGGCTCTTCGTACCAGCTCAAGCAAGCACTCATTGCAGTTGGTTCTGGTGGTATCACCGGAAAGGGAATTGGACAGAGCGTTCAGAAGTTTAGCTACTTGCCAGAGCCGCAGGGCGACTCGATTTTTGCCGTCATTTCTGAGGAAACAGGCTTTGTTGGAGCGCTCGTGGTTATCATTCTCTATGCAGCATTTGCCATGCGCGGCTTGCGTATCGCTGCGCGCGCCCCAGACGCTTTTGGGAGGCTTTTGGCAGTTGGACTCGTCATTTTACTCACAGCTCAATCATTCCTCAATATAGCCTCAATTACGGGCCTTTTCCCGCTCACGGGCGTGCCACTGGTCTTCATGAGCCAAGGCGGAACGTCACTTCTCATTTCGCTCGCTGCGGCCGGCATGATTTTGAATATTTCGAGGTTTCAGAAGAAGAGGAAAAGCTAGCTACAATGTATTGACTGTTTATAAATTTGTGCTATTATTTAGTTATAAATAGATCTTTAACTAACCTAAAAAATAAAAAATGTATAGAAATCTGACTATTCACACTCCGACCTCAAAGTACGGAACATCCGTGCGGAAAAATGTAAAAATTGAGACGACAAAACCAGTACTGTTTCTGGCTGGTCCAATCCGCAACGCACCCAAGTGGCAAGAAGAAGCGATAGATATTCTCTTCCAAAAAAATGAAACGGTTTTTGTTGCCAGTCCAACGAGAACACTCGGTAAAACATTAGATGGTTTTACTGAGGTCGACAAACCACAAGAATATGAAACCTTTATACGTCAGCGTGCATGGGAGCAATACTATATGTATGCCGCTGCCAAAAAAGGCACTATTATTTTCTTTCTGCCAAAGGAAGCAGAGGTAAAGGAATTCCCGGATAAAGTCTATGCGCACATCACAATGATGGAGCTAGGATTATGGATTGCCCGATGCAAAATGGATAAGGAAATTAACCTTGTTATCGGAACTGACGGCAATTTCCCTGAATGGTCAACAATCGAATTTGAAATTAAGACTGAGATTCCTCATGTTCAGATTTACGATTCTTTGGAAAAAACCATCGATGCTGCAATTGAGTTGTGCCGTAAGGATATACTCAATCTGCTGTAAGTAATGTAACCCACTAAAATGAAGACTCATTTCGGTGGGTTTTCTTTTCCCTGACATTGAATGTACTTAATTATAAATAATAAAAATTAAAACCGCTGTATACAAAATGTATATCAGCGGTTCTTTTTAATTCATGCTACTGCAAACGTTTTTAATTTTTCTGATGTTGCGCCTTCAAGCTTTAAGTAGTGAATAGCGCGGTGCATTCCTGACTCAGGTACTTGTTCGATTTCTTTGATGGTAAATGAACTTACATTTCCGACAAAAGAATCAATTCTGTAATCACTAATTTTGTACTCCTTTGAAATTGGTTCGGGGCTGAGGCCGAGTTGCTCTTTTGTTTCCATTAACCTGCTTGTAAAAATAGAATAGCGCGTGTCTCCACAATCAAAGAAAATTTCTTTTGATCTCGTTTGTATATATGGCCCAAGAAACTGCAGGTCTTTGTGCTTTTCGTAAAATTCCAACTGGAAGACAACATTACATTGTCTGTTGATAATTTTTCTCAACTCCTGAATTTTCGGAGAACCAAATACAATTCCGGTTAGATCGACATGATTTTTCGGAATTCTTTCGCTAACTTTTTCTATTGCTTTGTAGTTGATCACAAGACGGTAAACCATCGAAAGGCAAATACCGCTTATTCCCAAAATCAATGTAGGATTTGATTGTATTATTCCAAATATGCCGAGCGCAATAATACCAATAATGAGTACTCCGGCCTGAGAAAACATAGCATCTGTGCGTTTTGTTATTTCTCTGACTTCCGGATAGGCATATCTACGCCTGTCGTCACGGTCAAGGTTCCATATTTTTTCCATTTTTTAAGATTTAGGTTTTTTATAAATTAACATTAAAGATTTAACATGTCAAACAAACTATAAACAGAAATCCACCGATTACGGAGTCATTTTCATGCTATTATTCTCCCTATGAAGATCGTACTCACAGGCGGCGGGACAGGCGGGCACTTTTATCCGATTATTGCCATTGCTGAAGAAATAAATCGCATCGTCGACAAAGAACACATTGTCGACGCAAATCTCTACTATTTTTCAGATAGTCCTTTCGACAAGACAATGCTCTACGAAAATGGCATTCGATACGAATGGGTTCCGGCAGGCAAGTGGCGGCTCTATCCGTCTCTCAAAACTATTATCGATATGATCAAAGTGCCATACGGTATTTTGGTTGCACTTTTCAAACTCTACAGACTTTATCCAGACGTCGTTGTCGGCAAAGGCGGCTACGCTTCATTTCCAACACTTTTTGCCGCGAAGTTTTTGCGCATTCCTGTTATCATCCACGAATCTGATACAGTTCCGGGTAAAGTTTCAAAGTGGGCGGGAAAGTTCGCCAAGAAAATTGCGATTTCATACCAAGACGCTATTGCATATTTTCCAAAAGAAAAAACAGCTTGGACTGGCCAGCCAATTCGCGCTGCTATCGTAAAGGCAGCTCAAGAGGGTGCAAAAGAATATTTGCGTCTCGAAGAGGGAATTCCGGTTATTGCAATCATTGGCGGATCGCAAGGTGCGCAGACTATCAACAATGTCATCCTCGATGCTTTGCCTGATCTCGTCAAAAAGTATGAAATCATTCACCAAACAGGCGTCAAAAACTACAAAGAAGTTTCTGAAACCGCAGCGATCATTCTCGGCGACGATCCCGACGCAAAACACTACAAGCCATTTCCATTTCTCAACGATCTTGCTACGAAGATGACGGCAGGCGCAGCGGACATTATTATTTCGCGCGCTGGTTCCGGTCTTTTTGAAATTGCGAGTTGGGGCGTTCCGTCTATTGTCATTCCAATCACTAAGACAAATGGCGACCACCAAAAGAAAAATGCGTATGCGTATGCGCGAAACGGTTCATGCGAAGTTATCGAAGAAATAAATCTCACATCTTCAGTTCTCGAAACAGCAATCAGCGACCTTCTGACTAGTCCAGACAAGTTGGCCTTTATGAAAAAAGCGACAGCCGACTTTTCTAAGTCAGGTGCCGGACATGCTATTGCTGAGCAAGTTGTGAAGATTGCGCTTAGTCACGAAAGCTAGTCTGCAAAGCCTAATTTTGCTATATTTTCTCTATGTCAGATACTCACAAAGACGGAGCTAAAAAAGTCGTTACTCGCTTTGCTCCAAGCCCAACAGGATACATGCACATCGGCGGCGTTCGAACCGCGCTTTTTGCTTGGGCGCTTGCCCGACAGAATAATGGAACATTTATTCTTCGCATCGAAGACACAGACAAAGAGCGCGAAGTTGAAGGCTCTATCCAGCAGATTATTGATTCACTCAAATGGATTGGTATTGATTGGGATGAAGGTATCGATATCGGCGGACCAGCAGGCGAGTACCTTCAGTCAAAACGTATAGATCGCCATACAGAAGTTGCAAAGCAGCTCGTCGCTAAAGGTTTGGCATATGCTGATCCTTATTCAGCAGAAGAAGTTGAAGCTTTTAGAAAAAAAGCCGAAGAAGAGAAGCGGCCATTTTTGTACCGCGACCATCGTCCAGAAAATCCTCCCATCTGGGACGGCACAAAGCCGCTTCGTCTCAAAGTTACCAATATCAAAGCTTACGAATGGAATGATCTTGTCCGCGGCAAGCTTTCAGCTGGGCCTGAAGCGCTCGATGATTTTATTTTGATCAAAAGCGACGGCTATCCGACATACAACTTTGCGCACATTGTCGACGACCTCGATATGGGCGTCACTCACATTTTGCGATCGGATGAATTCATTTCTTCTGTACCGAAATTTCTTTCACTCTATGATGCTCTCGAAATTACTCCGCCGCTTATGGCAATTCTTCCGCCAATCATGAGTCCGACAGGCAACAAAAAGCTCAGCAAGCGCGATGGCGCAAAAGATGCGCTTGGCTACCGCGATGAAGGCTATCTTCCATCTGCACTTTTGAACTTCCTCGTTTTAATCGGCTGGAACCCCGGTGACGATACTGAAATCATTACGCCAGAGGAATTTATCAAGATGTTCGATGTCACTAAAATTCAGCGATCAGGTGGTGGCTTCAACGAAGAAAAACTCAATTGGATTAACAAAGAGCACATGAAGCGCTTGCCTCAGCAAGAACAATTTGATTTTGTCTTGAAGTTTATTTCATCTGATTTTGTTAATGCTTGCAGCGAGCAAAAAATTGCCCGCGTTTTGCCGATGATTATCGAGCGCATTAGTTACGGCAAACAGGCGAGCGAAATGGAAGAAAAAGGCGAGCTCGATTTCTTAATCAAGCAGCCGACACTCGACCTCGCTATCCTCAACTGGAATGGCAAGCAGAATAATGCCGAAACTATCACGCATCTTGAAGCGATGAAGCGCATTCTTACTGATGAAATTCCCGAGTCTGGCGCAGATGACACTATTACCGCAGAAGCAGCAAAGGAAACAATCATGAAATACGCTAGTGGTCTCGCACAACGCGGTGCTTCACTCCACCCGCTACGATATGCGCTCACAGGCCTCGCTTCTTCGCCTGATCCATTTTCTGTGATCTATATGCTTGGTAAGACAGAAAGCCTCAGCCGCATCCAAATTGCCCTCGATCAACTAGCAGGGTAAAATAGAAGCCTATGAGACTTGCTGCAATAGGTCTGATTCTCTTAAGCCTTACAATAGGTTTAACAGCATTTGGCCAAACAGCGACGCCGACTGACACTCAATCCAAAATCAACAATCAAAACGCCGAAATCGCAAAGCTCGAAGCTGAAATCGCAGCATTCAAAGACCAGCTCGCCAAAACGCAATCGCAAGGGAATACGCTCGCAAACGCCGTCAAGGAAATTGACCTCAACCAGAAGAAAATCGAAGCTGACATGAAGCTCATCGAGCAAAAAATTGCCAAGAAAAATCTTGAGCTCAGTCAGCTCGGCAATCAGATCGACGACAAAAAAGATGCGATCAATGGGCTCATTGCTGCTGTTCGCGATGGTGCGCGGCGCATTGATGAAGCGGATCACACGTCTTTTCTCATGTACCTCGTCCGTTCTGAATCAATGTCGGAAGCATGGCGCGAATTCGATGCTATTCAGACTATCGAATCACACCTCAACAAAAACATCAGCAGCCTGTCGACTGCCAAAGTCGATTTGGAAATAAAGAAAACTGATACAGAAACCGAGAAGCAGGATATTGTTTTGCTCAAGAAAAATCTGGAAACGCAGAAAAAAATAATACTCGCCAACAAGAACGAAAAAGAACGATTGCTCAAGGCGACCAAGAATGACGAAAGCTCATATAAGAAAATGATTGCCGAAAGCGAAAAGAAAAAGCAGGAATTCGAGGATGCACTCCGCAAAGTTGAAGAAAAAATCGATTATACTGTCAACATAAAAAATTTGCCGACAGGCATTGCTTTCGCTTGGCCGCTCGAAAAAATAATCATTACTCAAAAGTTTGGCGTGACAGCTTCTTCTGGAAGACTCTACAAATCAGGCTCGCATAGCGGCATCGACCTTGGGGCAGCGATAGGCACCCCAGTCTACGCAATGGCTGATGGCACTGTCGAGGGAACTGGCGACACTGATGTTCTCTGTCCTCGCGTTTCGTACGGCCGATTTATTTTGATCAAATACAGTAACGGCCTAGCAAGCACGTACGGCCACTTGTCTGTCATTTCGGCCTCAGCTGGGCAGTCCGTCAAAAAAGGCCAGCTCGTCGGCTACAGCGGCAATACGGGCTATTCTACCGGCCCGCACCTCCATGTTTCGGTCTATGATCGCGATGCCGTTAACATGAAGACTTTGCCGTCCGTTTCGTGCAAGGGTAAGGTTTTAACTCAGCCAATTGCTGCCACAAGCGCGTACCTTGACCCATTAAAGTATCTTCCGGCTAATTAATTTCTTCATTTTTGGCCCATACCTGCATGGTATAATGGCCATATGGAAAATAATCACGAACATAACGAAATTCCGACGAATTCGCCAAGAAAAAATAAAAAAACTCGCAATATAATCTTAATTATTGCTTTAGTTGTCATCGCTGCAGGTGCAGTCTGGTATGTAACAAAGCCAAAGTATGCATCGAACCTTATTGGAGGGGAATACGCTGTCGCTGGCATCACTAACGCTTTCGGCGCAAACCTCAAAATGGTTTCGCTCACAGCTGAGCCTGCACTCGTCGCAGAATCAATGGACAGACAGTACAAGCCATTCGTTACGGAAAAACTTTTAGCAGAATGGAAAGCGGATCCGACAAAAGCTCTCGGACGACAGACATCAAGCCCATATCCAGACAAAATTGAAATCGCTAGCGTCAGCAAAGTTTCCAAGAAAAGCTACGTGGTCACCGGCAATGTCATCGAGGTTGCAACAGGAACAAAAGGTGCAGTCACAACCGTTTCCGTTTACCCAGTTACGCTTACGTATAAAAACATCAGAGGCGTCTGGCTCATCGATGAAGTAGTAAAAGGCGAAACCGCAGCAGCAACTCAGGAGTAGTATCTGTAAAATAATATCAGTAAATTGAAAACCACCTTTCACGAGGTGGTTTTCTTTGAGTAGGGTGTATATTAGATTGTTTTGTGTAAATACTATTTGTGCATGCGCATTTTCATCATGCCCGCGCCGCCGTGGCCTTTGCCGGCTTCCATTTTCATACCGAACATCATGAAGTCAGCGGGAATATTATTTTCAGTAGCCCAGTTTTTGAGCGAATCCATTTGCGTTTTCATTGCTGCTCGCTTTTCATCTTCAGTTTTTCCTTCCATGCTTGAACGAAGTGATTCAAGTTCTGCTTTTTTGGCAGTTATCTTGTCTGCTTGGTCTTGCGTGATTTTTCCGTCGGCAACAGCTTGCTTGAGACGATCGGCAAAAGCTTGCTCGTGCTCTTTTTCCATCTGTGCTCGCTGTTCGTCAAATACAGCTTGCACGTCTGTTGTACTGAGATTGAACTTGGTAGCAATAGCATTGACGAGGCTGCTCATTTGGTTGCCTGCTCCAGCTGTCGAATTTGCGGCCTTAGAAACACCTGCACCCGCAAATACGAGGCCGAGGGCAATGATTGCACTGCCTGCCAATACTCTCTTCTTAGACGTTTTGCTCTTTCCGTTTGTATTCATATATTTTTACTAAAAATATTACTGATAATAACGAGACTCGGCCCGATCGTTTGCCTAGCCTCAGTTACTATTGTAATTAAGTAAAGATGAAGGAATTCTAAAGATCAAAGATGTTCCTTTGCCGACTTCGCTTTTGACAGTGACAGTACCGTCGATTTTGTCGAGGGCTGCCTTAACAATAGAGAGACCAAGTCCGCTGCCGCCAGTCTGGCGAGAACGGCTCTTGTCCGCACGGTAGAAGCGCTCAAATACTTTTTCTGTATCTTCTTCGCTCATGCCGATGCCTGTATCAGTGACTGTAATAATCACAGCTCCCGAGCTTTCTTCTTTCTCGAGCTTTGTCATAACAGTTCCGTTCGGCTTGTTGTAGTTGATGCCATTTTTGACGGCATTGAGGAGAATTGCTTCGACGAGAGATTCATTGCTCGAAAGCATAATATCTTCTTTCGGCAATTCGCAAGCGAGATTGATGCTGTTTGCTTTTGCCACGATAGCAAGGCGCTCGTTTGTTTTGACAACGAGCTGATTGATGTTGAAAGGCGCCATGGTTACAGGAGAGGCAGTGCCGTCTTCAGACATTCGCGAAAGAGTGAGCAAGTCGCTAATGATCCGGCTCATGCGATCGACTTCTTCGAGATTGCTTTCAACATGCTTTGCGTTTGCAGAGGTTGCATGTCCTTTGCCTTTCTGCTCAGATAATTGATTTTCTAGTTCCGTTTTGAGAATGCTGAGCGGCGTGCGAAGTTCATGCGAAGCGTCGCTCAAAAATCTTTTTTCGCGCATATACGATTGCTTGAGAGGGGAGAGCGTCCACTCGGCGAGTTTGTAGCTAAGGCCTCCAGCGATCAGCAACAGGAATCCGTTTACTAAAAACAGCAAATTAACGAGGTCTTCGCGAACATCGTCAGGTGTCGGATAACCAGAAGGGTAGTTTGGACGCACAATGCGGTCGCTTGCTTCAATTTCGCCGATTATTTGCCCACCAACAATAGCTGGTCCGCGGAATCTTGTTTCAAGTCGCGCTGAAAAAACCGAATAGAGAACGCTACTCGACACAAAGAGAATGCCGCCAAGAATAATGACGTAGATAAACGTCAGCTTAATAATCGAATGGCTAAGCCGTTTATCAAACGAGCTGATATCCTTTGCCCCAGACTGTCTTGATCCTTCTTGCATATTTGTATGGTAATTTCTTTCTTAGATTCTTGAGGTGAACGTCGACCACATTACTGAAGAGGTCGTGGAATTTATCCCAGACATGTTCGAGTATATCATCTCGAGTAACAACTGCGCCCTTGTTGCGGAGGAAAAATTCGAGCATGCCATATTCGCGAAGCGTGAGGTCGACGGGCTGTTCGGCAATCGAAACATTTTGCGTTTTGGTATCGAGCACTAGTTCGTCGAGAACAAGAATGTCGCTCGTCGAAATAACCGGACGTCTCATGAGTGCGCGGATGCGAGCTACAAGCTCGTCGAATGAAAATGGCTTAACCAAATAGTCGTCCGCACCAACATCTAGTCCCAGAATCTTTTCGTCTGTTTCATCTTTTGCTGTCAGGAAAATGATCGGCGTCTTGTAGCCTTGCAAACGAAGGTTGCGGCAAACCGCAATGCCGTCGCGCTTTGGCATCATGACATCGAGCACAATCAGGTCGTAATTGCCGTATTTTGCGAGCTGTTCGCCCACTTCTCCGTCAAAGGCAAAGTCTACGGCATATCCGCGTTTCTGGAGGCCTTCTACGAGGTTCTTATTGAGTTTTGGTTCGTCTTCTACTACTAATATTTTCATACATATCTAGTATATACCGTAATTATGAAGAAATTCTGAAGCACCACAAAGCCAAAAAGTGGCTAGTTTTAAGCATATTTTTTGATTAGGTTTTTACTTCTCCAAATCAAGTATTTCATCAATCCTAATCTGAGAGACAAATTCAGGAACGTGGGAAACGAGAATCATTGCGCCCTCATATTCGTCGAGCGCTTTGGCAATTATAGGCAAGTGACGGAAGTTAATGTGGTTTGTTGGCTCGTCCAAAATGAGAAGCCCAGGTTTCTGCAGAACAAGTCGAGCAAATGCAACGAGTCCTTTTTGTCCTTCAGAGAGGCTGCCGATCTGTGTATTAATGATGTCTCCAGTAATGAGGAATTGAGCAGCCGTCGAGCGAATTTTGTGTTCGTTCTCGCGCTCGCCAGATGAAATCATTCCAGAAGTGAGGGAAGCGAGAACTGTGTCATTGAAATCGAGTGTAGAAAAGTCTTGGCGATAGTAGCCGACGCGAACGCCGTCAGAAATAGTCGTGCCTTCAGCAGTGTTGGTTGCGATTTTTTCGAGCAATGTTGATTTGCCGATGCCGTTTGGTCCTTGCAAAAGCAAGTGCTGCTTCTTTTTGAGCGAAATGTTTGCTTTGTGCTTTGTAATTTTACCTGTCTTCATTGTTGTGAATGAAGAAATAGTAATTATTTCGCCGATTATGTCGCCCTGAGAGGGAATAGTGAAAGGACGAATTGTTTTATCTTCTTTGCGGACATCGACAAGATCTTCTTCAAGTTCTTCGGCCATTTCGCGCATGCGCTTAGCAACGAGACGCATTTGTCCGCCTTTATTCGCAAACTTGTTTGACTGATCTTTTTTCTCTTGGATCTTTTTGGCGAGCTGGGCATTCTTCATGTTTTCGCGCTCGACGCGAGCAGTGATTTCTTTGACCACGTCGTGGTAGTTACCGTCGTACTGTTCGATCTTTTTTGTATAAATGTCTAGGTACAAGACGCCTTGAGTAAATGAGTTCAAGAATTCAGCATCATGGGAAATGACGATGACGCTTTTGTCATACTTTTGGAGGAATTCAGTGAGGTGCGCGATGCCAGCCTTGTCGAGGTTGTTTGTTGGTTCATCGAGCAAGAGCAAATCAGGATTCTGAATAAGTGCAGACGCAAGCAAAAGGCGAGCCTGCTGTCCGCCAGAAAATGTTTTGATGATGCGATCGTGAACTTTTTCGTGGCCTTTGAGGTGGACGATTTCAAGAACGTCGTCGATCAAGACGTCTATATTGTAGATTTTCTTCGGAAAGCACTTTTGGAAAAAGTCTCGGACAGTGAGCTCCATTTCTTCGCGCGGAATAACCTGACGAGAAATGGCGATTGAAACACCGTTGACGACATTGATGATGCCTTCTTCTGGCTGGAATTCTTTTGTTATTAGCCCGAAAATGGTACTTTTGCCGGCGCCGTTCTGTCCCATGAGCGTGATTTTGCGGCCTCGGCGAATAGAAAAGCTAACCTCCTCGAGGATGGGCTTGTTGACGTTGTATTCGAATGAGACATTCTCAAATCTGACTATTGCATCTCCGCGTGACATATGAACTATAACAGTACCTCATTTTGGCTTATTTTCCAACATTTATGACGCAAAATGGCAATATTGCAGTCTATTGACAAAATAGGTTAAAGTGTATATAATATAGGTAGTTCACTTGAATCTATAAAAACTAAAAAGACGACTATGAAAAATATCTTCGCGATCTTCGCACTAGGATTATTACTATCAACTGCAGCGCAAGCTCAAACGAGAACTGCACCTGATACGACAGAATTACCTGAAGTAACAAGAACTGTTATTAAGCCAGGAATACTATTTGCTCCACAAGGTGTCATAAACTTTGGAAAAAGCAAAGAAGGCTTTAGTACAAGTTTGCCGGTTTTTGGAACCGTAGCGATAACTATAGATGGTATTGTGACACTCACACCCTTCTATAATTTCTCAAACAATGCCACTGGTTTAGCATTTGAATATGCAATCAATGACAGAGTTGGAATGTACGGCGTATTCTCTAAGACAGTAATATTCCCGAAAGAATCGTTTAGTTCTGAATATGTAGGAATTGGCATCGATCGTGCAGTCGCAAACAATGCAGCATTCGCGTTTATTGAAATCGGTTTCGATACTGGTGCAAGAAACTATATCGGTTCAATTGGTACATTTATCCCACTAAGCTGGGAGCCGGGCAAAAAAGCAAAAAATAAAAAGTAATGAGGTGGTTTGATTAATGGCGAACTGGAGCAACATAATGTTGTTCCAGTTTTTTTATTGCATAATATATTTTTTAATAATGCATTGACATCATTTCATTGATGCATGATATAATAATGAGTGTCACGGCGACGCACATCAAGATGAGAGGCCCAATGGTTTGGAGCCGACAATCTTCTTATTATTAAATAAGGTCGCAAACTACATTATTAATAATTTATTTAGCGATTACTGCCACAGGGGCAGTAGCGTTACTTTTAATTTATGAATACAACTAAAAAAAGATCGTTCAAATTATTGATCGGTAGTATTGCTTTTGCGCTTGCAGCATTGCTTGTTGCGAACTCAGCAATGACAGCGCGAGCCGAAGCTCCGTACACGGTGACTATTGCGAAGTACATTAACGGTGCAATGGCAACATCGGAAAATACTAATAACGGCACGTTCTCAATGCATGCTGTATATCCGGGTGGGGAAGGAGACTTTAACCTCTCTTCTACTGGATTCAATAATGCGAATGCATATATGGCAACAACTGCTGATATGCCTGAAGGATCTAATTACAGCGTAAGCGAAAACACGCCTGCGTCTTGTACTGCTGATTATCCATATATGCTAGCTGGCTACACTACTGGCACAACTATGGAAGAGGCAGCTGCTGCAACTCCGACAATGACAGCTCCAAGCTTTACGAACATGATGAGCAATCAGCATGTCATCGTTTGGAACAAGACTTGTTCTCCTGCACCTGTGCATGCAACTCCTGCAAACGACAGCACTATGACAAGCGCTGCATGGACAATGGCTGATTGGAGCGATGTAACTACACCAGCAGCAGGCGCAGTTACTTACATCTACCAGTCATCTCACATTGCTGATGTAAATGCTGATGGTTCATTCACAACTCCTAGCTACACTTCTGGTGCGCTCACAAGCTCACAGGCTGATACAACTGGAACTCCGAACGGTACATACTACTGGCACGTCAAAGCAATTGATGGCGCTGGAAACTCTAGCGCATGGTCAACACCATGGAAAATTACTATTGCAGACGATGAAGCTCCGGCAACTAGTCAGGTTCACATCGTAAAGTATCTCGATGGCGCTATGGCGACAGCAGCTTCTGCAAACAGCTACATGTTCCCAATGTCATCAACATGGACTGCGTCTAACCTCAACGGTGGTGCAGAAACATCGGGCTCATTTACTCTCGGCAATAATCACGGCGGTGCAACTGATGCATACGGCGCAATGACTGCAGAGATGAATGACTCTTACAACTACACTACATGGGAAGTTACTGATGGAGACAGCCACGTTCTTGCTTCTGGCGCAACATGTGTAGACGGCAAGTATCGCCTCGTTGGCTACAAGACAAGTTCAGTAAGTTTTGCTGATGCTGCAACGCAGACATCGAGCACAACAGCTCCGAACTTTAGCGGCGCAACAGGCGACCGCTATGTGATTGTCTACAACGAAAGTTGTGGAACAGTTACTCCGCCAACTGATTCGACATTGGTTCAGATGACTTGGGCAATTGCCATCGAAATGGACAATGCTCTCGCAAATGATCCGACAAACAAGTATGACTGGAAAGCTCTCGGCGATGTCACTGACTATCTCGCATGGTCACTTAACGAAAGCTACTGGTCAGATGCCGATCATGTCATGAATAAGAAAGTGCAGGATCATCACGGAAAATCTGTTCGCGCGCTCACGCAGCTCAAGAACAGCAATAAAGGAATGGTCAGCGCTGCAACACTTCAGGGCTGGATCGATCGCATCATTGCAATCGACAGAGAAATTGCGACAAACCAGATCGATCAGGCAACTGCTTGGTCAGGTAAGCCTGCAAAAATCACTAAAGCAAATAATTGGGTAACGACAGGCGATGGCCACCGCGATGGTGGGCAGGGCACACAGTCGGTAACTGATTACCAAACAGCTTGGAAGTTTGCTTGGGATGCAGTAAGTCACTAATCCATTCACTAGGACTGTGAATTGATGTGAATAAAGAAAACCACCAGTTTAAAAGCTGGTGGTTTTTCTGTACATTTTTGATTAACTGAGATCTACAAAACCGAGAAAGTAATGTTTACTACTATGCTTGCCAATTCGAATGCCAATTGGACCAACTCCGAGTTTTGGAAATTCCATGACATAGATTTCGCGGTCGTCATTAACTTTAGAGATAGTAACAACAGACAATACTCTTCCACTCATAATTCTGGTGGCTTTATCCATACCTACGGAGTCGCAAGCTTGAACGCAGTGATTTGCTAGGCTTTCAAACTTGTCAGGAAAAGTCGAAGACTTTATTTCATATGGAGCGAAATATTGCTTTGCCAATTCTCTCGGTGTCAGCACTTTTGGAATCTCACTTTTATCATCACTTGTCGGCAGGGAAGTAATTGCATTTTTTACAATCTGTCGCTTCATTAGGCTTGAGAAGTAAATGATAAGGGCGAAGTATGCAAACAGGAGTAATAGTACATCTCCTTGTGGAATGTGGAGGTTCAAAAGAACAGTTGTATGAGCCATATTTTTTTTCTTTTTATATTATACGACAGCTATTGACCTGTCAACATATTGTGTTGTGTAGTTTTTTGATTTGGCGGTCTGGAAAAATAAAATAGCGTCTCCCAAAAATTGGAGACGCTATGTTTATTCTTTGTATAGTTGCTATTTAACATCGACATACGGCATGTCGCATCCACAGAAGCCATCGCCAGAATGAAATGTTGCTTTAAAGGGGAACGTTTTACCTTCTAAGTCTTTAGTAAAGATCGCAGCCTTTGTCGTGAGCTGTGTCGAGTCGTCGACATGAATATTGACGACACTCACTGAACTCTTTGCGCCACGAAAGGTTTCTTTTTCGGCTGCAGTGAACGTGGTTGTGTCGGCTAAGCCTGTAACTAAGGTTTCTCCGGAGTAAGACTCGCATGAATACATTGCAAACATTGCAATAAGTACAATCAGAAGAGGAAGTTTTTTCATGTGATATATTTTTTTGGTTTTAAACACATTAACACCCAATAATACAACTGTCAATATATTGGCATATAACAGGGAGGTATATAAAAAGCGCCTCACGAAAATTTGTGAGGCGCCATATTTCTTCTTTATAATTCTCTTTACTTTGTTAGTTGTGGCTAGAACCAATCGGATCCTTTAAATGCGTTAGGTAATACGTATTGTCATAGTTCACTCGCATAGCGCTGACTTTTTGCTTTGAAAGCGCGAGTAGTGTTGCCTGCGTATTTTCAAATGTTTCAAACAGGTTTATTTGAACATTCGGCAATATGTGCAGCAATGGATGTACGAATGAGTCGAGCGAAACACCGTAATGTGATTTATTAATTTCGTTGTTTTTGCGTCCACCAGCAACGTAAATGGCAGGAATGTCATAGGCTTCATTTATTTGCTTGAGCAGCCAGAAGTATTTTTTCTGAATGTTGCGGCGAATTTTTGCATTTGGCCGGACAGGCGATATGTGGAAGCCGATCAAGCCTCCGCTGTCTAAACTTATGCCTTCTTTAGGCACTAAATGCATACATATGCCAATGCATCTCATGAGTTCGGGAATAATAATGTGTTTCGTCTTCTTTCCTTTGTCAGGGATACTTTTGTAGTTGTAGCATGTCTTTTGGCATTCCTCGACATAGGTTAGTGAATGCTTTCTCATGTCTACGCCTTTCATTTCGCGAAGCTGTTTGAGGCTAACGGATTCGTAGTGGCTAACGATAGTTATATTGTTCATTTGTGTAA